>NZ_JBAWYV010000042.1:0-25471 GCF_037143375.1 Rhodoferax sp.
TTGCCGTCACCGGATTACCCACTGTGGACGGCTGCGGCGAGCCTTTCGGGCGGAACGCCGGTGCACTATCTGTGCGATGAAGCCAATGGCTGGATGCCTGATTTGAACGATATTCGAGCCAAGATCACACCGCGCACCAAAGGCATCGTGGTCATCAACCCCAACAACCCGACCGGGGCGCTGTACTCCGACGAGTTGCTCAAAGCGATTGTGGCGATCGCCCGCGAGCACGGTTTGGTGATTTTTGCCGACGAGGTGTATGACAAGATGTTGTACGACGATGCCAAGCACACCGCCATCGGCAGTTTGTCAGACGATGTGCTGACGCTCACCTTCAACTCGCTCTCCAAAAGCTACCGTTCGTGCGGTTACCGTGCGGGCTGGATGGTGGTCTCGGGCGACAAGAAGCCCGCGAAGGATTACATCGAAGGCCTGAACATGCTCTCGAATATGCGACTGTGTTCCAACGTTCCGGGCCAGTGGGCGATCCAGACCGCTTTAGGTGGTCACCAAAGCATCAATGAGCTGGTGCGCGAGGGCGGTCGTCTGCGCCGTCAACGTGACTTGGCTTACGAGTTGATCACAGCTATTCCGGGCGTGACGTGTGTCAAGCCAACGGCGGCTTTGTACATGTTCCCCAAGCTCGATCCGACGATGTACCCGATCGTGAACGACCAACAATTTTTTCTGGAACTGTTGCAGGAAACCAAGGTGATGCTGGTGCAGGGCACCGGTTTTAACTGGACAGCGCCCGACCATTTCAGGATTGTTTTTCTCCCGCATGAAGACGATTTGCGCGAGGCGATCAGCCGGGTTGCCAAGTTTCTTGAAATCTACCGAAAACGCCATAGCAATTAAATCGCTATATTTTTAATAGCTACTCGCGCAGATAGCACGGGGGCTACAAGCCAATTTAACTTAAATATTTTATGAAATCGATTCAAGTAGGCCTGATGGGCATGGGTGTTGTGGGTTCGGGCACGTTCAATGTGTTGCGCCGTAATCAGGAAGAAATCAAGCGCCGTGCTGGCCGCGGCATTGAGATCACCATGGTGGCCGATCTGGATGTGGCGCGGGCCCAAAGCATGGTGGGTGAGGGCGTTCAGGTGGTTAGCGATGCCCGCGCCATCATCGCCAACCCCGATATTGACATCGTGATCGAGTTGATCGGTGGATACGGCATTGCCAAGACGCTGGTGCTGGAAGCCATTGCCGCTGGCAAACACGTTGTGACCGCCAACAAGGCCTTGCTGGCCGTGCATGGCACCGAGATTTTTGCTGCCGCTTCCGCCAAGGGCGTGATGGTGGCGTTTGAAGCCGCTGTGGCTGGCGGCATCCCGATCATCAAGGCGCTGCGTGAGGGTCTGACCGCCAACAGCATCCAGTGGATTGCCGGCATCATCAATGGCACCACCAACTTCATCCTGAGTGAGATGCGCGACAAGGGCCTCGATTTCTCCGTGGTGCTCAAGCAGGCGCAAGCGCTGGGCTACGCCGAAGCCGATCCGACCTTTGACATCGAAGGCGTGGACGCCGCGCACAAGGCCACCATCATGTCGGCCATCGCGTTTGGCATCCCGGTGCAGTTCGACAAAGCCTATATTGAAGGCATCACCAAATTGGGCGCCGCCGACATTCGTTACGCCGAGCAGTTGGGCTACCGTATCAAATTGTTGGGCATCACCAAGCGCACAGCCAAGGGCATCGAGTTGCGCGTGCACCCAACCCTGGTGCCCGCCAAGCGCTTGATCGCCAATGTCGAAGGCGCGATGAACGCCGTCATGGTGCAAGGCGATGCCGTCGGCACCACGCTCTATTACGGCAAGGGCGCCGGTTCCGAGCCTACCGCCAGCGCGGTCATTGCCGACCTGGTCGATATCACGCGTCTGCACACTGCCGACCCACTGAACCGCGTGCCGCATCTGGCTTTCCAGCCGAATTCGATGAGCGACGTGCCGGTGCTGCCGATGAGCGACGTGGTGACCAGCTACTACCTGCGCCTGCGCGTGGCGGACGAAGCCGGTGTGCTGGCCAAAGTAACGGGCATTCTGGCCGATTCCGGTATCAGTATTGATGCCGTATTGCAGCGTGAAGCCGATGAAATCGGTCGCGAAGGTGCTGCGGGTGCGGTTCAAGTGCCGCAAACCGACGTCATTATTCTCACGCACGACTGTGTCGAGGCCAAAATGAATGCTGCTCTGGCCCAGATGAAGGCTTTGCCGACCGTGTTGGAGCCCATCACCCGTATTCGCAAGGAAGAGTTGGCCTGATGAAATACCTGTCTACCCGGGCTGCTGCCACCGACGCCGCGCCGCGCAAACGTTTTTGTGAAATTCTGCTCGAAGGCCTCGCGCCTGACGGTGGTTTGTACTTGCCAGAAAGCTACCCCAAGGTGAGCGATGGCACGCTGGAGCGCTGGCGCAAGGTTTACCACGAGCAGGGTTACGACGAATTGGCCTTTGAAGTCCTGTCGCTCTACATTGACGATATTCCGGCCACCGACCTGCGCGCTTTGTGCCAAAAAACCTACACCGCCGCCATCTTTGGCACCGGTGAAATCGTGCCCTTGCGCCATCTTGAAAACGACTTGTGGCTTGAAGGCCTGTCCAACGGCCCGACGCTGGCGTTCAAAGACATGGCCATGCAATTGCTGGGCAATTTGTTTGAATACGAGTTGGCGCGCCGGGGCGAAGAACTCAACATTTTGGGCGCCACCAGCGGCGACACCGGCAGCGCGGCCGAGTACGCCATGCGCGGCAAAAAAGGCGTTCGGGTCTTCATGACCAGCCCTTTTGGGCGCATGAGCCCGTTTCAGCAAGCACAGATGTTCAGCCTGATGGACGACAACATTCACAACATCGCGGTCGATGGTGTGTTTGACGATTGCCAGGACATGGTCAAGGCGGTCTCCAATGACCTCGACTTCAAACGCAAATACAAAATCGGCACCGTCAACTCCATCAACTGGGCACGCCTGATGGCGCAGGTGGTGTATTACTTTGCCGGCTACTTTCAGGCCACCAAAGTCAACACCGAGAAGGTCAGCTTCACCGTGCCTTCGGGCAACTTTGGCAATGTCTGCGCCGGTCATGTGGCCCGCATGATGGGCCTGCCGATCGACAAACTGGTGGTTGCCACCAACGAAAACGACGTGCTCGATGAGTTCTTCCGTACCGGTGTTTACCGCGTGCGCGGCAGTGCCGATACGCACGAAACCTCCAGCCCGTCGATGGATATTTCCAAAGCCTCCAACTTTGAGCGCTTTGTGTTTGATTTGCTGGGTCGTGACGGTAACCGTGTCAAGTCGCTGTTCAGTGATGCGCTGACACAAGACGGGCGCTTTGATTTGTCGGCCGACCCTGCCTTCACGCAAGCCGCTACGCGTTACGGCTTCGAGAGCGGCAAGAGCACGCATGCTGACCGTTTGGCCACCATCAAGGACACGTTTGAGCGCTTTGGTGTGATGATCGACACCCACACGGCTGATGCCGTCAAAGTGGCGCGTCAGCACTTGAAATCGGGTGTCCCGATGATCGTCCTGGAAACGGCCTTGCCCATCAAGTTTGCCGAAACCATCGTGGAAGCGCTCGGTCGGGAACCGGATCGGCCTGCGAGATTTGAAGGCATCGAAGCCTTGCCCAAGCGGGTTACCCGCATGGCAGCCGATGCCGAGGCGGTCAAGGCCTACATCACGCAGCATTGCCCATGAAGGTGGTGGGTTTTGCCGGTTTTTCCGGCTCCGGGAAAACCACGCTGGTCGAGCGTTTGATCCCGGTGTTGAAGCTCAAAGGCTTGCGCGTGTCGGTCGTCAAGCACGCCCATCACCGCTTTGACATCGACCATGTCGGCAAAGACACGCACCGTCACCGTGAGGCCGGTGCGTTTGAGGTGGTGGTAGCGTCTGACACCCGGCTGGCACTGATGCGGGAGTTTGAACAACCCGGGCAACTCACGGTGCATCACTTGATTGCCGAACTCTACGAGGGCGTCGACTGGGTGCTGGTCGAAGGCTACAAAGAGTCTGATTTGCTCAAGATCGAGGTCTGGCGGGCGCAGTCCAACAAACCCGCGCGCTACAGCGACGACGACTTTATCGTGGCGGTGGCCACCGACTCGCCTGAACAGTTACCCACCGCGACCCAGTTGCCGGTACTCGACCTCAACAACGCCGACGCGGTGGCCGACTGGCTGACCACCCATGCCGACCGGTTTGACTACCGCCTGGAGAATTTTGCATGAGTGTGCCCCGCGCGCCTTTGAAACCTTTGGACGCAGCCCTGGCCGAGTTGCTGGGCAATGCCCAGCCGCTTGAAGCCATTGAATGGGTCTCAACTTTTGAGGCTGATGGCCGGGTGCTGGCGCAAGACATCGTCTCGGGCTTGCAGGTACCGTCGCAAGACAACAGTTCCATGGATGGCTATGCCGTGCGCCATGCCGATGTGTTGGCGGCGCAGCACACCGCCACCCCGCTCGCGGTCACGCAACGCATCGCCGCTGGCTCGGTCGGTGAGGCTTTGCAAGCGATGAGCGTAGCCCGCATATTTACCGGTGCACCCATTCCACCGGGTGCCGATGCCGTGGTGATGCAGGAAGACTGCGACCTCATTCAAGCGGCGGGAGAACCGGCCCACGTTCTGATAAAAATGCTGCCCGCCTTGGGGCAGTGGATTCGCCGCGCGGGTGAGGACGTGACGAAGGGTGCTGTGGTGCTCTCAAAAGGTGAGCGACTTACGCCCGCTTCGCTTGGGCTAGCGGCCAGTATTGGCATAAATTTATTGCCCTTGGTGCGGCGCCCTCGGGTGGCTTTATTTTCGACCGGTGACGAGCTGGTGATGCCGGGCGATGTGGCCCCGGAGCTGATGAAACCCGGCACCATTTACAACTCCAATCGTTTCTTTTTGCGCGCGCTTCTGGTGCGCCTTGGCTGCGATGTGACCGACCTGGGCATCGTGCCCGACCGTTTGGCGGCTACGGTGGACGCGCTGCAATCAGCGGCGCAACACCATGACCTGATCTTGACCAGCGGGGGTGTCTCGGTGGGCGAAGAAGACCACATCAAGCCGGCGGTGCAGACGCTGGGCACGCTTGATTTGTGGCAAATCGCCATCAAGCCCGGTAAGCCGTTTGCGCATGGGCGCGTGCAGGAGGCTCACTTCATCGGACTGCCCGGCAACCCGGTGTCGAGCTTTGTCACCTTTTTGTTGCTGGTACGGCCCTTTTTGCTCCGACTGCAAGGGGTGGCTGAAGTTGCTCCTGAATCTATAGCTGCTACCGCCCATTTCACCTGGGCTAGAGCCGATAAACGCCAAGAATTTCTGCGGGCACGGCGCAACCAGGCGGGTGGGCTGGATTTGTTTCCTAACCAAAGTTCGGGCGTGCTGACCTCTGCAGTGTGGGGCGATGGCTTGGTGGACAACCCACCCGGTAAGACCATTGCCCATGGTGATGTGGTTCGTTTTATTCCTTTTTCGGAGTTGCTGGGATGAACGTGACCGTCAAGTATTTCGCCTCCATTCGCGAGACCATTGGGCTTTCCAGCGAATCGGTGGTCACCACCGCAGTGACACTTGCTGCGCTTCGCGACCAACTGATTGCGCGGGGCGGTGCCCATGCCGAGAGCCTGGCACGGGGTCGTTCGGTCCGCATCGCGCTCAACCAGGTCATGCACGACGAATCGACGGCTCTGGTGGAAGGTGCCGAAGTGGCTTTTTTCCCGCCGGTGACGGGCGGATAAAGCCATGGACCAGCACCCCGTGTCAGGTGTTCCTGCAGAGCAGACGGCGCTTCAAGGAGCGCCTCGCGTGGTCATTCAAAGCGGCGATTTCGACCTCAGCACCGAGATCGCCCGCCTGCGTGCCGGCGATGCCGGTGTCGGTGCGGTGTGCAGTTTTGTGGGCACCGTGCGCGACCGCACTGCGGGAACCCCCGGTAGCATCAGCAGCATGGAGTTGGAGCATTACCCCGGCATGACCGAAAAATCGATCGAAGCCATGATCGATCAGGCGCACCAGCGTTTTGATATTTTGGGGGCCCGCGTTATTCACCGTGTGGGCTTGCTGCAGCCGCTTGATCAGATCGTGTTGGTGGCGGTGACTTCGGCCCATCGGGGTGAGAGCTTTCAGGCCTGTGAGTTTTTGATGGACTACCTCAAAACGCAAGCGCCGTTCTGGAAAAAAGAACAAACGCCCGAAGGCGCGCGCTGGGTTGATGCACGGGTCACCGACGATGCCGCGCTGGCCAAATGGGGCATCGTGTCGAGCAATTTCTGAGGCGGGTGAGGTCAGCACGGCTTTCGCCTAAATTGATTAAAGTCAACGTCAAAGTCGGGCTCAACCCTTGAAAATTCTCCATCAGCATCAAGCTGATCAAGAATTAAAAGGATTGCCATGAGACCAGAAAAATTCACCACCAAATTCCAGGAATCCTTGGGCGATGCCCAGTCACTGGCCCTGGCCAACGACCACGCCTACATTGAACCCGCCCACGTCCTGATCGCCATGTTGCGCCAGGAAGATGGTCCCAAGTCCTTGCTGCAACGGGCTGGCGTCAATGTGCAGGGTTTGCTGACGGCGGCCGAGGCGGCCATGAAGAAGTTGCCCGAAGTGCACGGCCAGGAGCAGGTGCAAGTGGGGCGCGACATGGTCACGCTGTTGCAAGCAGCCGAAAAAGAAGCCCTCAAACGCGGCGACCAGTTTGTTGCCGGTGAGTTGTTCTTGCTGGCGCTCACCGACAACAAGCAGGAAATCGGGCGCATCGTGAAAGAAAACGGGCTCACACGCAAGTCGTTGGAGTCTGCGATAGAAGCCGTGCGCGGTGGTCAGAACGTAGACAGTGCCGATGCCGAAGACCAGCGCGAATCGCTCAAGAAATACTGTGTTGATCTCACCGAGCGTGCCCGTATGGGTAAATTGGACCCGGTGATCGGTCGTGATGACGAAATCCGCCGCGCCATTCAGGTGCTGCAGCGCCGCACTAAAAATAACCCGGTGCTGATCGGTGAGCCCGGCGTCGGCAAGACCGCCATTGTCGAAGGCTTGGCACAGCGCATTGTGGCGGGCGAAGTACCTGAGTCGCTGAAAGGCAAACGTGTGCTGTCGCTCGACATGGCTTCGCTGCTGGCCGGTGCCAAGTTTCGGGGTGAGTTTGAAGAGCGCCTGAAAAATGTGCTCAAGGACTTGGCCAAGGACGAAGGTCAGACCATCGTTTTTATCGATGAACTCCACACCATGGTGGGCGCAGGCAAAGCCGAAGGGGCGATGGATGCCGGCAACATGCTCAAGCCCGCACTGGCCCGGGGTGAGTTGCACTGCGTGGGTGCCACCACGCTCGACGAATACCGTAAATATGTGGAGAAAGACGCAGCGCTGGAGCGCCGTTTTCAGAAAATCCTGGTCGGTGAGCCTTCAGTCGAAGCCACCATTGCCATTCTGCGTGGTCTGAAAGAGCGCTACGAAAAACACCACAACGTCGAGATCACCGACCCAGCCATCGTGGCCGCAGCCGAATTGAGTCACCGCTACATCACCGACCGCTTTTTGCCGGACAAGGCGATTGACCTGATCGACGAAGCGGCCTCCAAGGTCAAGATCGAGATGGACTCCAAGCCTGAGGTTATGGATAAGCTGGATCGGCGCTTGATTCAGTTGCAGATCGAGCGTGAAGCGGTGCGGCGTGAAAAGGATGAATCCTCACAAAAGCGTTTTGAGTTGATCAATGACGAGATCAAAACACTCCAAAAAGAGATTGCCGATCTGGATGAAATCTGGAAGGCCGAGAAAGCCAGCGCTTTGGGCAGTGGTCAGGTGCGCGAAGAGATCGAAAAGCTCAAATTTCAGATTGAGGAATTCACACGCAAAGGTGATTTCAACAAGGTCGCCGAGTTGCAATACGGCAAGTTGCCGGCGTTAGAAAAAAGACTGCAGGAAGTGCAAGCCAAAGAAGAAACACGCGGAGAGGGCGCCGCGCCTCGTTTGCTGCGCACCCAAGTGGGCGCCGAAGAAATCGCTGAAGTGGTGAGCCGCGCCACCGGGATTCCGGTTAGCAAAATGTTGCAGGGTGAGCGAGATAAATTGCTGCAAATGGAGGTCAAGCTGCATCAACGCGTGGTCGGACAGGAAGAAGCCATTGCGGCTGTGTCCAACGCTATTCGCCGTTCTCGCTCCGGCTTGTCAGATCCAAACCGACCCACGGGTTCCTTCCTGTTTCTAGGCCCCACGGGCGTTGGCAAGACCGAGTTGTGCAAAGCGCTGGCGGGCTTCCTGTTTGACAGTGAAGACCATTTGGTACGCATCGACATGAGCGAGTTCATGGAGAAACATTCGGTGGCCCGACTGATCGGCGCACCTCCGGGCTACGTGGGCTACGAGGAGGGCGGTTATCTGACCGAAGCTGTGCGCCGCAAACCCTACAGCGTGCTGCTGCTCGACGAGGTGGAAAAAGCCCACTCCGATGTTTTCAACGTGCTGCTCCAGGTTCTGGACGATGGTCGTCTGACGGATGGCCAGGGCCGCACCGTGGATTTCAAAAACACGGTGATCGTGATGACCAGCAACATTGGTTCGCACCTGATCCAGAGCATGGTGGGGCAGGACTATGAGGACATCAAGGATGCCGTGACGGGGGAATTGAAAAATCACTTCCGGCCCGAGTTTTTAAACCGGATTGACGAGACCGTCGTCTTCCACTCACTGGACGCCTCGCACATTGCCAAAATTGCAGGTATTCAGATTCAGGTTCTGCAAGCCCGCCTCGCCAAGATGGATTTGACGTTAGAGGTATCGCCTGCCGCATTGGCCGAGTTGGCGAAGGTCGGTTTTGACCCGGTTTTTGGCGCTCGCCCCTTGAAGCGTGCGATTCAGCAACGGATTGAAAACCCCTTGTCCAAACTGCTGCTGGAAGGCCGGTTCTTGCCTAAGGACGTGATACCCGTGGATGTGGACCCTATTCGAAGCCCGGGGCAGTTCAGCTTCGATCGGTTGGCGCGCTAAGCGCAGAGCCGGTTACAGGCCGGCTTCAGTCTTCAGGTTATTAATGGCGACCTGCACCGCACTGGAGGCTGCGCTGTAGGCCGTGCCAGCGTTCAGCATGGCGAGGGCGTCCGGGTACTTCTTGGTGTTGATGGCAGCGGCCACTTTGGACGCTTCGATGTGAAATTTGGCGTGTTTGACGACGCACGCTTCAAAGCTTGGCAATGAGCCGAAGTGGGCTTTGGCATTCGTGTGTAGCCATTTGCCGAGTTCACAGCAATTGTCTTTGGCAATCGAGGCGGTATCCAGCGTTTCGTTGTTGATGATCGCTGCCAGCAAGAGGGCTTTCCATTCGGAATGCACGGCTATGGCGAGGTTTAGATCCATTGTCATTTCGTGTTGGGCCTTAATAATTTCAGACTCAAGTGTAGGCCGCAACAGGGCGCAGGTATTCGCAAGAATAAAGCGGCTATGCAATCAGCAACCAGCCCACTTCAATGCTGGGTTTGACGGGCATTCGGAGTTAAGGACTAAGTACAAACCCTGTCGGGATGATCCCGATGCGAAATTCAACCGCTAGGGCTAAGCTTCTCACTTGAAATAAATAAGATAAATTGAGAGGAGTAACTTTGTACAGCGTCCCGTTGAATCGTCGCACGTTTGCAGCTGCAACGGCTTTGTCAGCCACCTCATTGGTGGTGCCCAAAATTTGGGCTCAGTCCCGTTTGGAAAAAACCAAAATATCGATTGCTGTTGGCGGTAAAGCGTCTTTTTATTACCTGCCTCTCACGATTGCCGATCAGCTCGGCTATTTCAAGGCTGAAGGACTTGACGTTGTAATCAGTGATTTTGCTGATGGCCCCAAGGCCTTGCAGGCGGTGGTTGGCGGCTCGGCGGACGTGGTGTCGGGTGCTTTTGTGCACACCATCAGTTTGCAATCCTCAGGACAAAAATTTCAGGCCTTTGTTTTGCAGGGCCGTGCACCGGCCATCTCCATGGGTATTTCGAGCAAGACAATGCCCCAATACCAGTCGGTGGCTGACCTCAAGGGTAAAAAAATCGGTATATCGGCTCCCGGCACTACGACCAATATGATGGCTAATCTGATTTTGTCGCGTGCGGGGCTTAAACCGGGCGATGTCAGTTTTATGGGTGTTGGCACTGCCGCTGGAGCGCTGTTTTCATTGCGCTCGGGCCAGATTGATGCCCTGAGCAACGTCGACCCCGTGATGACCATGCTGGAGCAAAAAGGCGAAATCCGCATCATTGCCGATACCCGCACCCTCAAAGGCACTCACGATGTATTTGGTGGCAGCATGCCCGCAGGCTGCCTGTACGCACCTGTCGAGTTCATTCAAAAATATCCCAATACCGTGCAAGCCCTGACGAACGCCATGGTGCACAGCCTGAAGTGGCTCCAAACGGCCGGGCCCAGCGACATCCTGAAAACCGTACCTGACGCTTATTTGTTGGGCGACCGGGCCTTGTATCTAGCTGCTTTCAATAAGGTCCGCGAAGCCATATCGCCAGATGGCATGATGAATGAGGAGGGTCCACGCACCGCCTTGAAGGTGCTGGCCAGTTTCGACACCAGCGTGAAGGTCGAAAAAATCGTGATTGCATCAACTTACGTGAATGATTTTGCAAAGAAAGCCAAAGAGCAGTTCAATGCCTGACGACACGATGTTGCCGGGGTCCACGTTGCTACTTAAAAAATAGCTACCGACGCAAGTAATTCGGGGGCTTCAGCTTGTTTTGGTCTTAATGCTTGGCAACGCGCATGGCTTTTGTCGATTTTTTCCGGGCGAGTTGGGTCGTCGCTTTAGGTTTGCCCTTGGCTTTGCTTACCGTCACACGGGCGGGACTCGCCGACTTGAGTCGGCCCGGTAGAAACATCACGATTTGTTGGCCGGCCTTAAAGGAAGATGTAGCGCTGATGCTGTTCCACTCGGCCACACTGTTCGGGCTGACCCGGTAGCGGTTTGCAATGCTTGCCACGGTGTCCTTTTTTCCTGCCTTGATCGTGGTGCGGTTCAACACCACCTCCGGCCCAAGCGAGAGTTGACCATTGTCCGCCACATGGCTGGTGACATCGGTCTCCAGCAGGTGCGAGCGCGTCACAAGCAAGCTGGAGCCGGCCTTGATCACCATCCTCGCTGGAATGTTGTTGACACTGCGCAGTTCTGCTTCGCTCATGCCTACGCGCTTGGCGGCATCCGCCGGTTTCATGGTGCTGGGGGCGACCCACACCGTCCAGGTGGCCAGTCGGCCACCAGCAAAAACTTCAAGGTTGGTTTGAAAGGTGGTCGCATTGTCCCAAGGCAACAAGATTTGAGGCGTGCCTGCTGCAAAAATGACGGGACGGTTGGCTGACGGATTAAGCGCCTTGAAGTCATCAACTGATATTTCGGCCAGCTTGGCGGCCACTGCCACATCGATGTCGCGCTTGATGTCTACTGTCTGAAAATATGGGTGGTTTTCAATCAAAGGCAAGCGCGAGTTAAACGCTTCCGGATTCGAAATAATGTTTTTCAGTGCCAGCAACTTGGGCACGTAATAGCGGGTTTCGTTGGGCATGCTGAGGTCGCTGTAGCCCAAGCCCAGGCCAGCCCGCTTGTTCTTGGCAATGGCTTTGCCGACGCTACCCTCGCCCCAGTTGTAGGCGGCAAGCGCCAGTTCCCAGTCGCCAAACATGCCGTGGAGTTTTTGAAGGTAGTCCAGCGCGGCGCGGGTAGATGCCAACACATCACGCCGGTCATCCCGAAAAGCGTTTTGCTTGAGCTCGAAATTTTTACCGGTGGCGGGCATGAACTGCCACATGCCTGCGGCCTTGGCGCTTGAGACCGCCTGCGGGTTGAAGGCGCTCTCCACAAAGGGCAGCAGCGCCAACTCGGTGGGCATGTTGCGCAACTCGAGCTCTTCAACTATATGGAACAGGTATTTGCGTGAGCGCTCGGTCATTCGAAGTATGTAGTCTGGCCGGGCGCTGTACCACTGTTCGCGGTCATGCACCAGTTCTGTGTCTAGCTCGGACATGCCAAAGCCCAGGCGCATGCGCTCCCATAAATCGGCCGGTGGGGACAGTTGAGCGACGCCGAGTGAGTTGACTTGGCCCACTGAAATTGGCTGCAAGGCGCCGCCCGGGATGAATGATTTACGGGGCGTTAGGGCCGGTGTGGCCGGTAATTTGAGGACAGCCGCCACCGGGCTGCTTTCGGCTGCAAGGTCGGGCGATGTCGATAAATTCGAGGTCGCACAACCCGTTAGCCAGAGCAGGCTGGCGAGGCCAATGAGGGAGAGAATTTTCATTAAAACTTGTTTTTCCACTGACGAAGCGCGGCAAACAGGCTGACTTCATCATGGGCGCTTGCGTCAAAGCTTTGAGCCGCCTGAATGAGGGCGGGTTGGCGAGTACGCAAAAATGGGTTGATTTGACGCTCCAGACCCACCGTCGAGGGCAAGGTGGGCAGGTGCTGTGCGCGTAGGGCAAGGGCGGCAGCCGTGTAGTCGGCCAAAGCTTGGTTGTCGGGGTCGACCACCTTGGCAAATTTCAGGTTGCTCAAGGTGTATTCGTGGGTGCAGCAGACGCGGGTGGCGTCAGGCATGGCGGCCAGCACGTCCAGAGAGGCCAGCATTTGCGCCGGACTGCCTTCAAACAAGCGGCCACAACCACCACTGAACAAGGTGTCGCCGCAAAACAGCAGGGGTGCGCCATCCATGTCTGCGCAGTAATAAGCGATGTGACCCGCAGTGTGGCCGGGGACATCCAGAACCTGAAAAGTAAGTCCGAGCGCTTGCACGGTGTCACCTCCGTCCAGACGCGTCAGTGGCTCCGGCATGACTTCGCGGGACGGGCCATAAACACGGGCACCCGTGGCTTGACGCAAAGCGTCGACACCCCCGGTGTGATCAAGGTGATGGTGCGTGACTAGAATGGCTGCGAGTTGCACCTTGAAGTGCTGCAAGGCCTCCAGCACGGGTTGTGCAGCGCCGGGGTCAACCACCAAGGCTTGACTTCCGTCTTGCAACATCCAGATGTAGTTATCGTCGAAAGCGGGGAGTGGAATTAACTTCATGAGCGGTCAAATTATAGGGAAGCACAATTGGTTCGAGTCGTCACCCGGGCGCTACCTGCTTGCGTGGGAGCGTGAACAGCTTGATCAGGCGGTGGCGAATATCTTTGGATTTCATGCCTTGCAGCTCGGTTTGCCCGGCTTGGACGCGCTGGCGACCAACCGCATGCCACACCGTTGGCTAGCGACCCAAGCCCCTACACCGGGTGCGGCCATCGTGACCGATTTTTCGGCCCTTCCGTTCCCGGCGCGAAGCCTGGACTTGGTCGTGTTGCCACACACCCTGGAGTTGGCGAACGACCCGCACACCACCTTGCGCGAGGTGGAACGGGTGCTGGTACCCGAAGGACGAGTCGTGATTTGCGGCCTCAACCCGGCTTCGCTTTGGGGACTGAGTCAACGCCGGGCCCACTTGCTGCACCGTATGGGTTGTGGGGAGTTGTTTATGCCTGAAGCAAGTGATTTCATTGGCTACTGGCGCTTGCGAGACTGGCTTCGGTTATTGGGTTTTGAGGTAGAAGTGGTGCGTTTTGGCTGCTATCGGCCAGCGCTCAAAAGTGGAAAATGGCTGCAGCACTTTGACTGGATGGACTCGGTGGGCGAACGCTGCTGGCCGATTCTTGGTGCGGTGTATTTCCTGGTGGCGGTCAAGCGGGTGCGCGGCATGACCTTGCTAAGTCCTCGCTGGAAGTCATCACTGGCGATGGTGTCTGCTCCTGTTTCAGTAGCTAACAGCACAACAGTGACGGTGGCTAGAACCCTGTTTGAACAAGATAAAAGGAAAATGGATTGAACGCGATTGTTATTTACACCGATGGCGCCTGCAAAGGCAACCCCGGTCCGGGTGGTTGGGGCGCACTGCTGAAATCTGAAGATTCGCAAAAAGAGTTGTTTGGCGGCGAAATGGAAACCACCAACAACCGCATGGAAATGATGGCCGTGATTGAGGCTCTCAGCGCCTTGAAACGCCCCTGCCATGTGACGCTGCATGTGGACAGTCAGTATGTGCTGAAGGGCATCACCGAGTGGATTTCGGGCTGGAAAGCACGCGGCTGGAAAACAGCGGCCAAGCAGCCTGTCAAGAACGTCGATCTCTGGCAGCGCCTTGACACGTTGGTCAGCACCTCGGGTCACAAGATTGATTGGCGCTGGGTTCGCGGCCACAACGGGGACCCCGGCAACGAACACGCTGACATGCTGGCCAACCGCGGCGTCGAGGTGGCCTTGCGCACACGCTGAAATAAATCGTTAAATCGACCCGTCAAACATCATCACATCAACCTCATCGCCCACGGCCACGTTGCCTTGGGCGTGATGCAGGACGATCAGGCCGTTGGCTTGAACCATGGAACTGAGAACGCCCGAACCCTGGTTGCCGGTAGTTTTGACGTGCAGCGAACCATCGGCGGCTGTGCTGACGGTGCCGCGCTGGTATTCGGTACGCCCCGGTTTTTTGCGAATCACTTCGCTACTGCGCGCTTTCAGGAGTGGTGGTTGCTGCGCGGTGCTGCCCATCATCTGCAACAGGGCAGGGCGAACAAAGGCCAGAAAAGTCACCATGACCGCAACCGGGTTGCCGGGCAAGCCAAAAAGAACAGCCGAGCCAGAAAGCGCTTTATTGCTATTTTTAAAATAGCTGCTTGCGCTTGCTGCATAAGGGCTAGAGGCTAATTTGGCTCTGATAATTTGGCCCACGGCCATCGGGCGGCCAGGCCGCATGGCGATCTTCCAGAAGGCCACATCGCCCAGTTTTTTCATCATGGCCTTGGTGTAGTCAGCCTCGCCAACGCTTACCCCGCCGCTGGTGATGATGGCGTCGGCTTCCAGAGCGCCGTGAACGAACGCCGCTTCCAGCAATGCGGGTTCGTCGCGCACCACACCCATGTCGATCACTTCGCAACCCAAGCGGGTCAGCAAACCAAACACGGTGTAGCGGTTGCTGTCGTACACAGCCCCTTCGCGCGGTGCCTCGCCCAGGCTCAAAATCTCGTCGCCCGTAGAAAAATAGGCGACCCGAAGTTTGCGCCATACCGGCACGGAATTTATACCCAAACTGGCCAGTAGCCCAAGTGCAGCGGGCGTGAGTAGCTCCCCTTTTAGTAGCGCCGGCTGGCCTTGCATGAGGTCTTCACCCAACTCGCGTCGGTTGTCCCCGACTTTCAGTAAACCGGCCGGAATCGTGACGGTGTCTCCCTCACAACTCACAAACTCTTGCGGTACCACCGTATCCAGGCCTGCAGGCATGATGGCTCCGGTCATGATCTTTACGCACTCGCCCGGTCCCGCTACACCTGACCACGCTTTGCCGGCCATGGCCGTGCCCAGCACTTTCAGGCTCAGCGCTTGGGACGACAGTTGTGCGCCGTTAAAGGCGTAGCCATCCATCGCCGAGTTGTCGTGCGGTGGCACACTGATGGGCGAGATCACGTTTTGCGACAACACCCGGCCCAAGGCTTGAAAAATGCCAACGCTTTCCTGCTCGGTGACAGGCTCCACCAGCCGTGACAAAAAGGCGTTCACGGTTTCAGCGCTCAAGGCCTGAGGGTCGTAGCCCTGCAGTTCAGCGGCAATGCTGTCAATGGTCTTCATCATGCTCAGTTGTTTTCGAGTTGACGCAGTTCAGCCAACGTGTTGGTGTTGCAAAAGGCATTCAAATCGTCGCCCGGTAAATCAAAGGGAACCACTGCTGTTTTATGCAGCGCGGTCCAGGCGTCGATCTTGCGCCCGCCCTCCTGAGTGAACTTCAGCAAGCTCTCCAGCAACTCCACCCGAAGCAGGCAAAAAACCGGCTGGGTACGCACCTGTACCTGTCCCGATTTGTCGATTTCTGGGGCGGCCGCCATCGCAATGTCAGCGTCCTCGGCCTCCAGTGCCTGGGCCAGTCGGGGCACCAGGTCCAGCGGCAACAAGGGTGTGTCGCACGGCACGGTGACCAGATAAGGGGTTTCACAGCGCTCCAGACCAGTCAAAAACCCGGCCAGTGGTCCGGCATAGTCGGCCAGTCCATCCGGCCAGACCGACGCGCCGAACGACTCATAAGCCGAGAGATTGCGGTTGGCGTTGATCATGACGTGGCCCACGCCACCGCCCATCTGCAGGCGCGTGAGGGTGTGCAAGGCCAGAGGCATGCCGTTGAAGGTTTGTAGTCCTTTGTCGACGCCGCCCATGCGGGAGCCCCGGCCACCCGCCAGAATCAGTCCGGTAATGTCATTTGGGTTGATCAAGTCAGCCTCCTATGTAGCTCATTTCAACGCGGCGAACCCCGGCGCCAGCATCGGGGGCGAGGGCGCTTCTCAGTTCAGAGTAACGGTCGGTGCGGCCCTGCCAGATATGGGTAATGGCAGCACTCAGGTCAGTGTCTGAATCATTGGCACGAATGATGGAACGCAAATCGTAGCCCTGGGCGGCAAAAAGGCACAGGAAGAGCTTGCCCTCGGTGGACAGGCGGGCACGGTTGCAGTCGCCGCAAAAAGCTTGCGTCACGCTGCTGATCACGCCAATCTCCCCTTTGGCCGGGTCGTGTTGTCCAGCTGCATTGGCAAAACCCCAGCGCTCGGCAGTTTCGCCTGGCTGAGTGGGGTCGAGTTGCACCAACGGCAACTCGGCGTGAATCAGCTTGACCACCTCGGCCGAAGGCAGCACCTCGTTCATGCGCCAACCGTTGGTGGCACCGACATCCATGTATTCGATGAAGCGCAGCACGATGCCTGAGCCCATGAAGCGACGCGCCATCGGCAAAATTTCATGCTCGTTGGTACCGCGCTTGACCACCATATTGATCTTGATCGGCCCCAGACCTGCCGCCTGAGCCGCCTCAATGCCGGCCAGCACAGCAGACACGGGGAAATCCACGTCGTTCATGCTTCGAAAAACGGCATCGTCCAGCCCATCCAGACTGACTGTGACGCGCTGCAGCCCCGCCGCTTTGAGGGCATGTGCTTTGCGCGCCAACAGGGAGCCGTTAGTCGTGAGCGTCAGGTCCAGCGGCCGGCCGTCCAGCGTGCGCAGTTCAGAGAGTTGTTCAATCAGTCGCTCAATGTTTTTACGCAGCAGCGGTTCACCCCCCGTCAGTCGGATTTTTTGCACCCCGTGGGCCACAAAGACTTTGGCCATGCGGGTAATTTCCTCGAACGAGAGCAGATCGCTGTGGGGCAAATACGCATAGTCCTTGTCAAAAATTTCCTTGGGCATGCAGTAGTTGCAGCGGAAGTTGCAGCGGTCGGTCACACTGATGCGCAAATCGCGCAAGGGACGCTGACGCGTATCGACCAACAGATCGTTGGCATCCAGACGGATAGCCGTCGAAAAAGCGGAAGCAGGAATGGGCAACGAGGCCAATCGCTGGTCAATCAGCGGGATGACGATTGGAGTGTTTCTATCAGTCATTTAACGGTCAAAAGTTGGATTCTGGAGAACGCTGCGAACATAATTATCAGTTTCGTTTTCGGTTGAATTCGGGTTAAAGAAACGGGCACTCACCGTCTTGGTGACACTCGATTTGTAGCGTTCTAAACCGACGCGCCAAAATTTCGAATTTTGTCACGTTTTCGTTTGAAGGGCTGGCACATAATCATGTCCACTTACCAAACTGAACAGGGGGGATTCTTTGTTAACTCTTGAAGAATTACTGGCTTCCAATGAGGCGCTGCCCAGCATTCCCAAGGTCATTGCGTTGCTTCTCAATGAACTGGACCAGGATGAGCCTGACCTGCGGAAAATCAGCCAGTTGATCAATACCGATCCGATACTTGCGACGCGTTTGCTGCGCCTGGCTAATTCAGCACAGTTTCAGTTTGCCAACAAAATCAGCAGTGTCTCTGAAGCCTTGGCGCTCATGGGGCTGGCTCAGGTCCGCACGCTGGCGACTGCTGCGGCGGTCGCCGGGGCTTTTACGGCTATTGCGGGTGTCGATATGAACCAATTTTGGCGCTACAGCCTGAACACCGCCAAACTGGCGCGCGCGCTGGCAGGCATGGTTCGGCAAAATCAACCCGCCGCCTTTACGGCTGGCTTGATCCACGCGACGGGTGAACTGGTCATGCATTTGGGCCTGCCCAAAGAACTCGCGGTTCTGAACCAGAAAATACCGGCCCTTGGACTCAAACGTGCTTCAGCCGAGCGCAAATTATTGGGTTATTGTTTTGCGGATGTGGGCGCAGGTTTTGCACGAAACTGGCAATTTCCACAACCCATCGTCGATGCACTGGAACACCAAAACGCACCCTTTGAAAATGATGTCTACGAGCCTATGGCGGGAATTCTTCATTTGTCAGCTTGGCGCGCTCGTGCCAAGGAAGCTAACTACAACGAGGAGGATTTGATTGATTCTTTCCCGGATGTGGTCGCGCTGGCTTTGGGCATTGACATCGACATGGCACTTCAGCAAGAGCCAATTAACTGGACTTCTAAGGCCGAAGTAGCTGTGTTGGTATAACCACGGCGGCTGAGGCATGCCCCCGCAAACTCACGGCTTACTGCAGGGGCGTCAGTTGAGTGGGTAAATAGTCATCGGAGTGTTTTTCAGGCTCTGCGGCAGGTCGTCTGGCATGGCGGCGGTCGAGAACTGAAAGAGGTTCGTCCGCAGTCTGGGGTGCATCACTTTGCAACCAGGTTTTTGGATCTGGCATCTTGGTAAACGGACAACCGCAATTAGGCGAAAACCGCCAGGAAACGATGTATTTCGAGTGATCTACCAAAGGATCAAACCGGTCAAGCCCCAGCAATAATTGATGCTGCAAAGCAAGGGCATAACGGAGTAATTTTTCGTTCCATTTCATCACGATCAACTGAATATGAACAGCGTCTTCACCAGGTTCACGTGGAATGATCAAGACTTCGCAGGCCAGCCAGCCAAAAGGAATGCCTTGTAGACGAAGCGTATCTTTCAGTACAACCCGAATTAATTCGCGTCGCAGGTTAGTGGGTTGCATCGAACTGTTAGGTGACACGGATGTCGGCAAGGCGCTGTGTTGAGGTCTGTTGTCAGGTCGTTTTGGCTTCAGAAAACTGAACATGATGATTATTCCCTTGAGTTTCATAATGATTTGAAACAAATGGTATCGGAATTCTTTTATATTAACCTGACAGGATTGTGGGTATTAACTACTTTGTCACCAAGGCCGGACCCATCTCCTGCAGTGGGCCCAATGGGTTGGTATTGACCTCAATTTCATTGACTCGGGGTTGCCCGCTCCACGCGCGGTAAACCACAACATCATTTACAAGCAAGATCAAGGCATTAAAGCGCCATCCAGTCGTTTCGGTGCGGCGATGAAAATTCGTAAAGTCCGAAAAGAAATTACCAGTTCGATCTCTTGATATACGTGCCGCTGTTATTTCCCAGCCACGGCAGGCATCGCGTGCTTCCAGGCAGGCCAGCACGCCTGGATCGAGGTCTTCTCTTTTAAGCAGCGCGCTTGGAACAAATCGGCGCACGATGTCGGACTGCGTCAAGATGGCCGTATTGGGTTGCTGAACCGGATCAATACCCAGTTTCGACAGATCAACTGCATTGCTTTTCATCGGAATCAGGGCGTCAATGGCATGACTTGCTTCGTCAAAGCTCTTGAACGGTGACGAATCACTGCGGGCCCGAGGAAGCATGGATGAGCAGGAACTCAACAAAGAAAACAGCAATATAAAACCGATTCTGAGAAGAAATTTGATGGGTTTCAATGTTGTGCCCTGAGATATTCCAAAACAAATATTACCGATCGCTGTGTCACTTGCATTTGACATTCATCAGGTTTCAATTGCAACAAAAAAGCCCGCTGAAGCGGGCTTTTTTGAAGAAAGATGAGCGATCAGCCGCCGTGAATTTTCATCATCACTGGAACGATCAGCAAGGCCACAATATTGATGATCTTGATCAACGGGTTGATGGCAGGGCCAGCGGTGTCTTTGTAGGGGTCGCCTACTGTGTCACCTGTTACTGCAGCTTTGTGAGCTTCAGAGCCTTTACCGCCAAAGTGGCCGTCTTCGATGTATTTTTTGGCATTGTCCCAAGCGCCGCCGCCGGTACACATCGATATAGCTACAAACAAGCCGGTCACGATGGTTCCCATCAGCAAGCCACCCAAAGCGGTTGGTCCAAGAACCAGGCCAACCAAAATTGGGGCCACCACGGGTAACAATGAAGGGATCATCATTTCCTTGATGGCTGCTGTGGTCAGCATGTCCACAGCCGTATCGTATTCTGGCTTGGCGGTGCCTTCCATAATGCCTTTGATTTCACGGAACTGGCGGCGTACTTCAACCACCACCGAACCTGCAGCGCGGCCAACGGCTTCCATAGCCATGGCGCCAAACAGGTAAGGAATCATGCCGCCAATAAACAGGCCGATGATGACCTTGGGGTTGCTCAAGTCAAAGGTGATGTGGGCACCCAGGCCTTCGAGTTTGTGCGTGTAATCTGCAAACAGCACCAGTGCGGCCAGACCGGCAGAGCCGATGGCGTAGCCTTTGGTCACGGCTTTGGTGGTGTTGCCCACAGCATCCAGTGGGTCAGTAATATCGCGCACGCTTTTTGGCATTTCAGACATTTCGGCGATGCCGCCAGCGTTGTCGGTGATGGGGCCATAGGCGTCCAGGGCCACCACAATACCGGCCATGCTGAGCATGGAGGTGGCGGCAATCGCGATACCGTACAGGCCAGCCAGCGCGTAAGCGGTCCAGATTGCGACACAGACAAACATCACTGGCCAAGCAGTAGAGCGCATGGAGACGCCCAAGCCGGCAATGATGTTGGTGCCGTGACCGGTGGTGGAGGCTTCTGCAATGTGCTGAACCGGTGCGTATTGGGTGCCGGTGTAGTACTCGGTGACCCAGACGAGGGCTGCGGTCAGGATCAGGCCCACTGAGCAGGCCCAAAACAGGTTCATGCTACTGATGACTTTCCCGTCAACCAGGGTCATGGTCGCGGGCAACATGCTTTGGGTCACAAAGAAGAACGCGATCAGCGACAAGCCACCGGCAACGGCCAAACCCTTGTACAAAGCCGGCATCACATTGGTCATGCCAGGCGATGCCTTGACGAAGAAGCAGCCAATGATGGAGGCCACGATGGACACCGCACCGAGGGCAAGCGGATAGATGACAGCACTGGTGCCGACACCGGTAATCACCAGGGCACCCAGCACCATGGTGGCGATGAGCGTGACGGCATAGGTTTCAAACAAGTCGGCCGCCATACCGGCGCAATCACCCACGTTGTCGCCGACGTTGTCGGCAATCACGGCAGGATTGCGCGGGTCATCTTCAGGGATGCCGGCTTCAACTTTACCCACCAGGTCAGCACCAACGTCAGCGCCCTTGGTGAAAATGCCGCCGCCCAAGCGGGCAAAGATGGAAATCAACGAGGAGCCAAAGGCAAAACCGATCAGTGGATTGAGCATTTGCGCCAGATTTTTATCGGGTGTCAGGTTGCCATTGCCCACCAGAAACCAGTAAAAACCGGTCACGCCCAAGAGACCGAGACCAACCACCAGCATGCCGGTAATGGCGCCACCGCGGAAGGCGACGTCCAGTGCCGGGCCAATGCCTTTGGTGGCGGCTTGGGCGGTTCGCACATTGGCGCGAACGGAGACGTTCATGCCGATGAAGCCGCAAGCACCTGACAACACGGCGCCAACGACAAAGCCAATGGCACTTAATGAGTCAAGAAAGAAGAAGATCAGAATGGCCAACACCACGCCCACGATGGCAATGGTCTTGTATTGACGTGCCAAGTAGGCCGCAGCGCCGGTTTGAATGGCGGCTGCAATTTCTTGCATTCGCGCATTGCCGGCATCCTGGGAAAGAATCCAACTGCGTGCCCAAAAGCCGTAAGCTACGGCAATGAACCCGCATACAAGCGCCAATATCAGCGCTGAGTTGCCTGTCATATAGATATCTCCTGTCGTTGTTTCGCGTGGTAGTGGTGCAACGCATTGGGCACCACCGCTGCGTTGCTTCCTCGCAAAAACATCAAAACAGAATTGATGCAAGCAATTGGCCAACGAAAGAAATGTAACGCGAAAAAACTTGAATTTGAGTTCAGCAAGTGGCGAGTAAGTAAAATCAGAGTTAATCTGATATCCCTTTTGATTTAACTTAAACCGAAGAAGCACTATGTCCCTTGACAACGTCACACCCGGCAAAAACGCCCCCGAAATATTTAATGTGATCATCGAAATCCCGATGAACGCCGATCCGGTCAAATACGAAGTGGATAAAGCCACTGGCGCCATTTTTGTGGATCGTTTCATGAGCACTGCCATGCATTACCCGACCAACTACGGCTATGTGCCTAAAACTATCAGTGGTGACGGTGACCCTGTGGACGTGTTGGTGATCACACCTGTGCCCCTTATCCCTGGTGTGGTCGTGACCTGCCGCGCTATTGGCATTTTGAAGATGACCGACGAAGCTGGCGAAGACGGCAAAGTGTTGGCGGTGCCCATCGACAAAGTTCTGTCGCTTTACACTCGCTGGCAAAAGCCTGAAGATTTGAGCCCAGTGCGCCTGAAAACCATTGCTCACTTCTTTGAACATTACAAAGATCTGGAAGAAGGCAAGTGGGTCAAGGTTCAAGGTTGGGAAGGCGCTGAGTCCGCGAAGAAAGAAATTGCTGACGGCATGGCCAACTACCTCAAAGAACAACAATAATTTTTAGCCAAATAAGGCTCTAGCCCTTATGTGATAAGCGTAAGAAGCTATCAATAATGGAGCGCCTACGGTGTTAGACCGGCAGGCGCTTTTTTATTGACCGCGCGTATTAGCGTCGCGGATCCGGGAAAATCAGCCGTTGCAAGCCGCGTCGACGTTCGAAGTGTTGCCACTGACCTTCCGGTTGTGAGAGTCGGTCGGCTAAGGCCCACCACGCCGAGGGGTTGAGCCCCAAGCCCAAATGGCTGGCGAACACTTCCAGGTTTTCAGTCAGCGGGTTGCGTGAGCAGGGCGCTTGAATACTGGCCGGCCAGGCCACCACACCATCGGTTCGCGAATAAATGGAGGTGGTGGGCACCGGTGGCGCACTTGGCAAATCAAATTGGTTGACCGCCTCCTGGATGTCGCGACCGCTGGTTAATTCAAACAGTCGCCATGCGTGGGTGCTTTCATGTGAGCCCGCAAAGGGCGTACCCAACGTGATAACGCTGCGCACAGCGTCTGGCAGCATCTTGGCAAGTTCCCGAGCGTAAATGCCACCCAGGCTCCAACCAATCAGACTAACTTTTTTCCCTGTCGCCATCCAAGTGTCCAAAATTTGCTGGCGGGCCGCTTGCAGCACACCCGCACGCGGGCCAAAGTTAAACCCCTGATTCCAGCCTGATGTGTCGTACCCGAGTTGCTCAATATAACTTCGCAAGAGTAGCGTCGATCCATCACTGGCCGACAACCCAGGGAAAACAATAACGGAATGACCGTCTCCCGTTGGAGCACGGCGCAAGAAGGGCCAGGCCGGTATGACTGAACCCAGTTCCCAGGGTGCGCGGAATTCAAGCGCCAGCAGCCACGGATTTGGGGCGGATGACGGGGTTATGGTTCTTTTTTCAATCATAAGATGGCATTTTAAGAAGCGCCTTGCAGACCAGTGGGGTTTTACTCTGTCCGTGTATCATTTGCCGACGAAAAAAAGCTCAGGAACCGAAGCCATGGATATGACCCCTAAAATAAATTCAAACGCCATTCAATCCGGGTCACCTACGGGGAATACCGTGGCAGACAGCGGTCAATACCTGACTTTGCGCCTCGGGACTGAAGAATACGCCCTCGACATTTTGCGGGTGCAAGAAATTCGCTCCTACGAGGAACCCACCCGCATGGTGAATGCGCCGACTTTCGTCAAAGGGGTCATTAATTTACGGGGTGTCATTGTTCCGATTGTGGATTTACGCCTCAAGCTCAACATCGATACGGTGGCGTATGACGAGTTCACGGTGGTCATTATTCTGAATGTGCGAGGCACTGTTGTGGGCGCGGTGGTCGACGCAGTTTCGGATGTGGTGACACTCACCTCTGCAACCATCAAGCCGGCGCCGCAGTTCGAGGCCGCCATAGATGCGCGGTTTATCACGGGTCTTGCGACCGTGGGTGACCGTATGCTTATCGTGATGAATATCGAAGCGTTAATGAGTGGGCCTGAGTTGGGTATGGCTTGAAATCGCTGGCTGGCTCACGCCTAGTTTTTTAACGGGCTTCTTTTGACCAGTTCATCAAGGTATTCGCCAATTCCCGCACCTTCTCGCGCCAGATACTGTTCAACGGCATCTGAAAATCCCGGATGAGCCAGCCAGTGGGCACTGGACGTTTTGATGGGCAACAGCGCTCGGGCCATTTTGTGCTCTCCCTGAGCACCCCCCTCAAACCGCTGGTAACCGTGCTCAATACACCACTGTAGGGGCTGGTAATAACAGGCCTCAAAGTGAAGACAGTCCACCCGCTCCAGTGCACCCCAGTAGCGACCGTAAGCGATTAACTCACTATTTTTTAAGCCAATTAGGCTTCTAGCCCCCGTGTTACTTGCGCTGATAGCTATTAAACTTGTAGCGATTGGTCGACCTTGCTGCTCCGCCACAAATAGCAACCAGTTCTCTGGCATGGTGTCGGCCATGCTTTGAAAAAACTCGCGACTCAAATAGGGCGCATTGCCATGTTCCAGATAGGTGCGTTCATAGCAACGGTAGAAAAAATCCCAATCATGGAGCGTGATGTCTGTGCCCAAGGACCAGCGAAAGGTCACGCCTGCATCGGCCACCTTGCGTCGCTCCTGGCGGATCTTTTTGCGTTTCTCTGCGGTGATCGATGCCAGAAATGAATCGAAATTTTCAAAGGAAGGCGAAGAGTTGGTCCAGTGAAACTGGACCGTATGGCGCAGCATCATGCCCGCTTCCTCGCACGCTTTCAAGTCATCAGAACTTGCAAAAAGCAGGTGTAACGAAGAAAGTTGCTCAGCATCACACCACTGAATCAGGGCCTTTGCCAGCAGCACCCGGTCCTTTGGCGTTCTTGCCATCAATCTTGATCCCGGCACCGGCGTGAACGGCACGGCCACGGTGGCTTTTGGATAGTAGCGAAGGCCATGCTGTGCGTAAGCATTGGCCCATGACTGGTCGAATACATACTCGCCATAGGAGTGGGTTTTGCGGTAGAGCGCGCAGGCGCCCACCATGGCGCCATTCAACTCCAAAATGATGAAATGAGGCGACCACCCGGTTGACGGTGTCGCGCTTCCACTGGTGTGCAAGGCGGTGAGGTACTCATGACGCATAAATGGCGTGGCTTCTGGCTGCCAACTCAGCAACTCATTCCATTGCGCCGCATTTACCTCATGAGGCGCTGTCAATACCCGAATGACATAATCGTTGGACTCGTATTTCACTTGTTTTTATTCCTTTTACCTCTGCGGACCATGACACTCAAACTTTGCGTTGCCCAACTTAATTTTGTCGTTGG
>NZ_JBAWYV010000043.1:0-25348 GCF_037143375.1 Rhodoferax sp.
TGCGCCATGAAATCGTGCACAACACCTATGTGGTGAACGACCTCAAGGCCAAGGGTGCCGTCTTTATTGAAGAACTCGACGATGTGCCACCGGGAGCGACGCTCATATTTTCGGCCCATGGCGTGAGCCAGGCGGTGCAAAACGAAGCACGTCAAAGAGGCTTCCAGATTTTTGACGCCACTTGCCCCCTGGTGACCAAAGTGCACGTTGAAGTCGCCAAGCTGCACAAGGAAGGCTATGAGTTCATCATGATTGGCCACAAGGGTCACCCCGAAGTGGAGGGCACCATGGGCCAGTTGGAAAGCGGCATTCACCTGGTGGAAGACGTCTCGGATGTGGCGCGGGTGCAGCCCTTGCAGTCCGAACTGCTGGCCGTGGTGACGCAAACCACGCTCAGCGTCGACGATGCCGCCGAGATCGCTGCTGCCATCAAGCTGCGTTTTCCCCATGCGCGTCAGCCCAAGCAGCAGGACATTTGCTACGCCACGCAAAACCGCCAGGATGCCGTCAAGATCATGAGTCCGCAGGTCGATGTGTTGATCGTGGTCGGTAGCCCGACCAGTTCCAACAGCAACCGCCTGAGTGAGTTGGCGCGCAAACTGGGCACTGTGAGCTACATGGTGGACAACGCCGATGAGTTGCAGGCCGCGTGGTTTGAAGGTCGCCAGTGTGTCGGGTTGACCGCTGGTGCTTCAGCGCCTGAAATTTTGGTGAGCCAGGTGATCGACCGAATCAAGGCGCTGGGCGCCGTGTCGGTACGCAAGATGGCCGGGATTGAAGAAACGGTGAAGTTTCCTCTGCCCAAGGGCCTCAAGCTGAATGAATAAATGCTATTGAATATATAGCTTCTTGCGCAGGTAATACGGGGGCTAGAGCCCTATTTCTTATAAATATTGCACATTATCATGTTAGACATCAACCTGCTCCGCAAAGACCTCGACACCGCCATCGCGCGCCTTGAGACCCGCAAAAGCCCTCAAACCTTCCTGAATGTTCCCGCTTTCAAAACACTGGAAGCCGAGCGCAAGACGATCCAGATGCGCACCGAAGAATTGCAGGGCAAGCGCAACAGTCTAAGCAAGCAAATTGGCCAGCTCAAAGCCAAAGGCCCGGCGGGTCAGGCTGAAACCGATGCCGTGATGGCCGAAGTAGCGGGCCTCAAGTCAGAACTCGAAACCTCCGCCACCCGGCTGGATCAAATTCAAGCTGAGATGCAGGTGCTGCTGCTGGCGGTGCCCAACCTGCCGCACGAGAGCGTGCCGGTGGGCGCTGATGAGCATGGCAACGTGGTCGTGCGCAGTTGGGGCGAGCCCAAAGCGTATGAATTTACCGTCAAAGACCACGTTGATTTGGGCACGCCGCTTGGTCTGGACTTTGAGATGGGCGTCAAGCTCACCGGCTCGCGCTTCACGGTCATGAAGGGCCCGATTGCCCGGCTGCACCGCGCGCTGTCGCAGTTCATGCTCGACGTGCAAACCGAAGAGCACGGCTACACCGAGTGCTACACGCCTTACATCGTCAACGCCGAGAGTCTGCGCGGCACCGGCCAGTTGCCCAAGTTTGAAGGCGACTTGTTTGCTGCCAAAAAAGGCGGGCAAGAGGGCGAAGCGGCCCCTGATAACACAGCGCTTTACCTGATCCCGACCAGCGAAGTGCCTTTGACCAACTTCGTGCGCGATGTGGTGGTGGCCGAGGCCGAGTTGCCCATCAAGCTCACCGCGCACACGCCGTGCTTTCGCTCCGAGGCCGGCAGTGCCGGGCGCGATACACGCGGCCTGATTCGCCAGCACCAGTTCGACAAGGTCGAGATGGTACAAATCGTGCACCCTGACAAAAGCAACGAGTCCCTCGAAGAAATGGTCGGGCACGCCGAGGCGATTCTGCAAAAGCTGGGTTTGCCGTACCGGGTGATGTCGCTGTGCACCGGCGACATGGGGTTTGGTGCCAGCAAGACCTACGACCTTGAAGTCTGGTTGCCTGCACAAAACACCTTCCGCGAGATCAGTTCGGTGTCCAACTGCGAGGCATTTCAGGCACGCCGCCTGCAAGCCCGTTTTAAGAACGCGCTGGGCAAAAATGAGTTGGTGCACACACTGAACGGCTCCGGCCTGGCGGTCGGGCGCACGCTGGTGGCGGTGCTGGAAAACTACCAGAATGCCGATGGCTCGGTCACGGTGCCGCAAGCATTGCAGTCCTACCTGGGCGGGCTGAAGGTGCTCGGCAGCACCAGCATGAACGACCTGGGTTTGTAAAGTCGCGCTTAGCGCTGAGCCAGCAAGGCTTCAAACGCTTCGATCGGGACCGGCCGGCTGAACAGGTAGCCCTGAAAGTTGGCGCACCCTTTGGTGGCCAGCATTTCCCGCTGCAATTCAGTTTCAACCCCTTCGGCAATGATGCTCAGGTTCATACTTTGCGCCATTGCCACAATGGTGCCCACGATGGCTTGATCGCTGCTGTCGGTGGTGATGTCGCGCACGAACGACTGGTCGATCTTGATCTGGTCGAGCGGCAGGCGTTTGAGGTACTGCAACGATGAGTAGCCGGTGCCAAAGTCATCCATCGAAAAACTCACGCCCAAGGCCTTGAGTTGCCGCATAGTACTGATCACGTCCTCGACCTGGCCCAACAACATGCTTTCGGTGATCTCAAGCTTCAGGCGGGAGGGCGTGATGCCGTTGCTTAAGAGTAGCGATTCAACCAGTGTGACAAAACCCTCGGCGCTAAATTGCCGCGCACTGACATTAACCGCCAGCACCAGATCCCGAGTGTGTGCATTCGCCTCCCAAGCCTTGAGCTGCGCGCAAGCGGTTTCAAGCACCCATTGCCCAAGTGGCACGATCAAGCCGGTGGCCTCAGCCAGAGGGATGAATATAGCCGGAGAAATTAGGCCGTTTTCTGGGTGATTCCAGCGCACCAAAGCTTCCGCTCCGATGGCTTTCTGATCGGCGTTGACCTGTATCTGGTAATAAAGAACGAACTGCTGATGCATCAGCGCCAGCCTTAAATCGGCTTCGAGCCGGGCGTGGGCTTCGAGCGCAGACTGCATGGTCGGGTCGAAGAAGCGCAAAGCATCGCGCCCGGCAGCTTTGGCTTCGGACATCGCCGTATTAGCATGCTGAAGTAATTCTTCGGCCTTCACTAGCGGGCTCGACAGGCTGATGCCAATGCTGCAGGAACTTTGATGCTCAAAATCAGTCAGCCAGTAGGGCAAATTCAAGGCTTTCTGAATTTTTTCAGCGGCGACTTTGGCTTGCGCTGCTGCCTGCTCGGGTACCCCGCTCAAACTTTCGAGCATGACCACAAACTCATCGCTGCCCAGTCGAGACACGGTGTCGCCTTCGCGGGCACAAGTCTTTAGTCGTTTTGCTGTTTCAATCAAAAGTTGATTGCCAATGTCATGCCCCTTGAGGTCGTTGAGGCTTTTGAAATTGTCAATGTTGATGAACAAAAGCGAAGTTTTCCCCCCGCTTTGGCCGCGCAACGCTAGTGTGTGGTTCAGCCGATCCATGAGCAGGCGCCGATTCGGCAAGTCCGTCAGAGGGTCATGGAAGGCGAGTTGGTGGATGTCGGCTTCATTCTTTTTACGCTGCGTGATGTCGCTGAAAGTTGCCACGTAGTGGGTGATTTTTTGAGTGGTGTCATTTTGATCAGTTGCCGCCGTGATGGTGAGCCATTCCGGGTAAATGTCACCGTTCTTGCGTCGGTTCCAGATTTCACCCTGCCATTGGCCTGTGCCCTTGATGGATTGCCACATCGTGGCGTAAAACTGTGCATCGTGACGACCTGATTGAAGCGTACGGGGATTTTTCCCGATGACCTCCTCAGGGCTGTACCCGGTGACTTGGGTGAACGCGGCATTGACATCCAGAATAATGCCTCGGGTGTCAGTGATGGTGATCCCTTCGGACGCAGTGGAAAACACACTCGCGGCCAATTTCAAGCGTCTTGACTGTTCACCCATGCGGATGAATGACCGCACCGCATACGCAAACAATCCGAGAGTCGCCAGCAAAAGGAAGATGCGGTAAACGGTGGCGCGTCGCTGCTGTTGATCGTAGAAATGCCGGTAGGCATCACCCAGTCCCGAGTTATCACTGTGGCTGGTAAGTTGCCGTACCAAGCCGGGCAGATCTCTTTCAACTTGGTCGATCTGATGAACGTGGCGCAAGAGTTGGCCGAGTTTTTTTAGCGTGCTGCTGGGAAGGTTGGCGGTTTCGTTTTGTAGTCCATTCACGGTGGCGTCTAGATTGCCCCGCTCTAGCAAGGCACCTTTGATGCGGTTTAGCAGCACTTTTTCCACCAGGTCGTTCACGTGTTCGTGCGTCATTGACTCGCGGGACAAGTCCTTCAGCAGGTCATCGCGGGCGTGGGGCAGGTAGATCAGTGAGTTTTTCAGCACTGCATTGCGTGATTTGAACTGCTCCAGCGCCTCCGTCTGACTGGCAATACGCTGCTCCAGTAGCAGCAACTGTTGCTGGAACTCGTTATCTTCACGCAAAAGGCTGGCCGCTTCCCCTTGGCGAAGTTCACGTGCGGTGTCATTCATGCGCCCCATGATGGTCGTCACCTGGTCGTAGTTGTTGGAGAGACTGAAGTTAAGTTGCAGAACTGCCTCGCCCAGTCGGCTCTCATCGCTCTGCAAGTGGCCGAAGTTGTTGACCAAAATATTGTGACGGATCAAATTAACCGGTTGCGTCAAGGTGAACAGCACAACAACAGTACAGGCCGTGAGGGCTGCTACCCCGATGCGAAAAAGGTTCGCATGCGAAGCCATACTGGAGGCTATCCAGTTAAATAGTTTCATTTAAGGGGCCTGCCTTCATATTCGCCCGTGAGCGTGTGAAGGAATGCGACGATTCGCGATATCTCGATCGGATTAAGTTCCACTCCCAATTGATAGCGCGTCATGATGGCTACGGCATCTTCCAGCGTCTTGGCTGAAGCATCATGCAAATAGGGGGGCGTCAAGCCCACATTACGAAGGGATGGCACCCTGAAAAAATGGCGGTCTTCTTCCTTGTGGGTGAGGTTGTAGCGACCCAGATCGGCCTCAGTCAGGTTGCTGCGACCGACAAAATAGTCTTCCATGATGCCCAGCTTTTGGTACATGTTGCCGCCAATGTTGAGCCCCTGGTGGCAACTGGTACAGCCGATCTGCTTGAACAAACTATAGCCAGCGAGTTCTTCTTCATTCAGGGCGTTCTGGTTACCCCTCAGAAATTGGTCAAAGCGGGCATTGGGCGTTGTCAGTGAGCGCTCGAAAGTGGCGATCGCATCCTTGATGTTGCGCGGCTGAAGTCCATCGCTGTAAACAGCGGTGAAATTGTTAAGAAAGGCCGGGTCTTTTGAGAGCGCGGCTATCGCCTGCGGCCATGTGCCGCCCATTTCAACAGGGTTGTTCAAAGGGCCTTCAATCTGGTCTTCCAGTGTCAGAGCTCGACCATCCCAAAACTGTCTAAAGTTGTAGCCACTGTTGAACACCGTGGGCGTATTGATTCCACCTTGTCGGCCACCTAGGCCCAATGAACGAGGAAGTCGATCAACGCCGCCGGTGGCAAGGCTATGGCAGTGCGAACACGAAATTTCACCATCGCCGGAAAGCCGTGGGTCGTTGAACAACAGCTTTCCAAGTTCAACCTTTTTCGCATCAAGTCCAAGAGTGAGCGGCAAAGGCACAAAGAGGCCATCAGCCAATCGGGTCTGATCTGGCGTTGCCGCCATTGCAGTGGATTCTTGGATGGTGGGATTAGAAAAGTGGCTAAAACTGATGCCGCCCACAGCAAGCGCTGTGAGCGTAGCAACGAATGCCAATTTGTGTTTCGTTTTCAATGAATTCCTTGCGAAATTAAGAGATACGAGCCAGCTTAGTCTTTATGTGGGCCTCAAACCAGCCTGATTGTCATGATTCGTGAATCAAATGGGATGTAGTTGTCCCCGGTGGTGTAGAAAAGGAAAACCCCAGAATAATTTGCTTATTCAGGGGTTTTATTTGAGAGGGATGTGGAATTCGTCCCCCCTATCCAAAACAGGACGCCGCCAGGTTGAATTTTTTAGTCTTGTTTTTTAACCAAGTCTTCCCATAAGCCCCAGTCCGTATTGCCCCCGTTGCCTTCAATAACTTCAGGCTCTGCAAAGGGCCGAGTTCTTAGTCTTCGCTCTTTTAAACTGGTGGAAGGTTCGTTAAGTATTGGGGAAGCTACCGTTTTATGCGTGGATTCATTCGCCACTGCTGCGGGCATGGTTGGTGGTGTTGATTTAGAGGGTGGATTAAATGGCTTCGACATGCTGGCCTTCATTTTTAGTAGCTGATTTTTTTAATTTCAGCACATCGCACTATGCATGTAAATAAGGGCAAACATGCATGAAAAAGAAAAAGTGACGATGTAACCCGCAACACCCAGTTGCACGGCTTGGCTAAGCAGTTGAGAACAATATCCCCCGTTTGGGGGATATCAATAATGGTTCTTGTACCTTACTATTGAACCGGAGCTTTTCTGATCTCAACTGTCAGCGCTCGTGTCCCAAAAAGCAAGTGACTTTGAATCCGCTCAGGATCAAAGCCATATGCTTCATGTCTTATATTTCCCTCACCAATCAGAAATAAAAATGTCACTTATTCAGAAATTAGAAAATTCATATCTTGGAATTCTTCGTGTTGTCGTCATTGCAGCAGCAAGTCTTTTGCTGCTCGTAGCAATCGTCTTGGGACTTTTCTCGCTGAAGGGGATATTTCCGTCCTCTGAACAAACGATAGAAACCACTGCTGTCAACCCAAAGGACGTATTGGCCGAAATAGCACCTGACGAAGTAAAAGCTGTAAATGCTTCAGACAAACCGGCTAAAGAAGCAAAAACCAAGGCCACATTCGCGCATCAAGCAGAATTCGACAAAATATTTACAAAGCTTGATGCTTTTGTTAAGACGTACAGCAAAAATACAGAATCAATTAACAAAGATGGATTGAGTAAGTTTCTGAACGGTCGTCTTTCACAATATGACAGTGAAGATTTAAAAATTAAATATATAACCGGATTGATTTCAACCGTTGATGCCAGCGTGATTGATGTTCGTGTAATTTCACGCGTTGAACGGATTGCCACTCCAGCGATTGCACCAGTGGCAACAGTTTCATCTCCCGAACAATCTGTCAATCAAACTAACGAAACACCCACATCAATTCAAACCGAAATGATTATTGAGGAAAAATCATTTAAAGAATCCCCAATGACCGTCGTTGAAAAAATCCTTGATTCATACAATGATTTGTTCGTCAAAAAGGTTGCCGAAGCAAAAAACAAGCAACGAGAAATTGCAATGGAAAAGCTAGAAGCTAAAGCTGCAGCCACCATGCAAATGTATATTGCGGCCGGTCTATTCGGAGTGTTCCTGTTGGTTGTCTTTTTGTCGATAGTTATCAAAATTGAGCGGAACCTACGCGAAATTGCGAACAAAAATCCTGAGGCAAGCACACCAACCCACGTGTAATCCTGCTTCAGTGTTGCGTCTTCATAACCAGCAGGCGTGCTACTCTGAAGAAGACACGGCTTTGGCTCAATGGGTCCGATAAATGTTTCCGCCGTAAGAATCGCTGTAGGATTCGTTGACCACGAAGCTGGAGATGCGCTTTGGGGTCAAAGTTTCTTATCCAAATTTGAAAATATTCTTCAAAAAGATCTGATGACCTTGCTGAAACGTTAAGCTGTTCCGTCATCATGACAGCACCAAATAATCTTTCCATGACGACTGAAACGCTTGCATCGGCATTACTGATACTGACTTGGTTAGTCGTTATGCGCTCGGTTCGTCATTCCAAGTGGCAAGTCGCTGTGATCAGCCTTCCCGGCACGTTTACACACGAAGCATTGCACGGTCTGGTTGGTTTTTTACTTTTTGCCAAGCCCCGATCGTTTTCAATCTTCCCCAAACGCCATGGCGACACATGGATGCTGGGTTCAGTGGGCTTTGCCAATCTCAATATCTGGAACGCAGCACCCGTAGCCTTCGCACCATTTTTGATGCTCGGTATTGGATGGTTGCTTTTTGAACATTGGATGTTGCCAACTTTCCAAATGGCAGATTACTTGATCTGGGTGGTGTCTGGTTATGTCACTGCTTGCTCATTTTTTTCATGCATTCCATCAGCTACCGACTTTGAGGTAGGGGCGTGGTCGGGTTTGATGTACGGCTGTTTGGGATTGGGGTTATGGTACTTTGTCCATTGAGATAAAGATCAAGTCCCAATGAAATCCATATTCACAATCGATTCAATCCAGCCCGACAGCTAACGTTGGTGTAACGAGTTCACTGGATTCAGTCAGTGTTACTGTCGTGACTCAATAGCTCTGGAAATTTCATGAATATTCACGTCGGTTTGACACCCCTAATCTCGCTTGTGGCAGGCATCCTCATCTTGCTGATGCCCAAGCTTCTGAACTTCATCGTTGCAATTTACCTGATCACAATTGGACTGATCGGCATATTTGGCACCGGGGCGCTTCACTTCAAATAATGTTGTCGCAATTCGGAGTACTTGCTTGTGAGCCACGCCACATACATTGCAGCCGAGCATCAAGCCCCTGCGCTTCACCTCCCTGAGCGTGGCTCGAAAGAGTTCCAGACCCGGCACTAATCTCGCTGGGCTTTTTTTGCCTGAAATGAAAATTGAGACCTTCAGCCGACAAGCATGGCTAGACCAGCGATAGGGACTACCGAAATTTCAAAGCATGCTCTAGTTTGATTTTCAAAGCCCCGAGATTAGGTGGCTTGACGATATAACCCGCGACACCCAGTGGCACGGCTTGGTTAAGCATTTGAGAACTGGTATCTGCACTCATGAGCAAAACAGGGGTTTTTCGCAACCCGATGACTGGGTGCGCTCGAAGCTGCTTGACAAACTCAAGTCCACCCACTGGGCTCATGTGAATGTCTGAAATGATGATGTCTGGACGGAAGCTGGCAACTTGTTGTAAGCCCGACTGACCATCGATGGCTTCTTGAACGTTCTGCACACCGAGTCGCGTTAATAGGTTCACGATAAACATGCGCATCACTCCGTCGTCATCAACGAGAAGTACTTTTGCATCTTCAATGTTCATTCGTAAACCCCTGTTGAAAACAACCGAGCAAATTACTTGGTTCTTTTGGTGATTTCAGTACAAAGCCATGTGCCGCTGGCTACATGGAGCACTAAAGAGAAAGGGCTTGCTACTATCTTCATAGCGGCAAGCCCTTGCTGGTACTGGAGGAAGAGGTGGGATTCGAACCCACGGTACCTTTCGGTACGCCTGATTTCGAGTCAGGTACATTCGGCCACTCTGCCACTCTTCCAAATTCGCGTGGATGCCATTGTATCAGTGGCATTGCCTGCTTTTTACTTGGTAATCTCATGCCGTCAAGGCGTCGCTTAGATGCAGCAGTTGCTCAAAATCCGCCACTGGCAGTGGTCTGCCAAAGAGGTAACCCTGATACGCCATGCAACCCTGCGCGGCAAGGCAATTGCGCTGGGCCTCCGTTTCTACGCCTTCGGCTATTACCGACAAACCAAGGCTTTGGGCCAAGGCCACGATGGTGCGGGCAATAGCCGCATCGTTGTGATCGGTCAGCAAGTCGCGGACAAAGGTCTGGTCAATTTTGAGTTGATCCAGCGGCAGGCGTTTCAAGTAGGCGAGTGATGAATATCCGGTGCCAAAGTCGTCCAACGAGAAGCCGATGCCTTTTGCTTTCAGGGCGATCATTTTGGCAATGATGTCTTCTACGTTGTCGAGCAGCAGGCTTTCGGTCAGCTCTACTTTGAGCTTCAGGGGGTTGGCCCCGCTGCGTTGCAGGACGCCCAGCACTTGCGCGACAAAATCGGGCTGTCGAAACTGAACGGCGCTGACATTGACCGCGATGCTGAGGTGCGCCGTAGCGGGAGAACCGGCCCAGGAAAGCAATTGTTGACAGGCAGTTTCCATGACCCAAAGTCCCAGCGGCAGGATCATTTGTGTTTCTTCGGCCAGTGGAATAAAAACTGCCGGAGAAACAAGGCCGCGCAAGGGATGCTGCCAGCGTAGCAGCGCCTCGGTGCCTGTGATGTTGCCCGCCTCGTCGACCTGTGGCTGGTAATACAGAAGAAACTGTTGTTGTTGCAAGCCAATTCGCAGGTCTTTTTCCAGAATGGCCCTTGCCGTGATCGTGGCCTGCATTTGTGGGTCAAAAAAGCGCAAGGTGTTGCGACCTGCTTTCTTGGCCTCGTACATGGCGAGGTCGGCGTGCTTCATCAATTCGTCGACACTGCTGAGGTGGTCAGAGAACAAGGTGACACCGATGCTGGGCGAGTTGTGGTACTCAAGGCCGTCCAGATCGTAGGGCTGATTCAGGGTGGCGAGTATTTTCTCGCCCACTGTTTTAGCCTGTGTCGCGGCTTCGGTCACGTTTTCGCTCAGGTCTTCCAACACCAGTAAAAATTCATCTCCACCCAACCGGGCGACGCTGTCGCCTTCGCGCACACTTGAAGTCAGGCGCTGGGCCACTTGCTGCAGGAGCAGGTCGCCCTTGTCGTGGCCCAGTGTGTCATTGAGGAGTTTGAAGTTATCCAGGTCAATGAACAGCAGTGCACCCGTGCGGTCGCTGCGGGCACTGGAGGCAAGCGCTTGTTGCAGGCGGTCGAGCAGCAGGCGGCGGTTGGGTAGTTTTGTGAGGGGGTCGTAAAAGGCAAGATTTTGAATTTGCTCTTCAGCGGCCTTGCGCTGGCTGATGTCGGTGAGGGTCGAGACGTAGTGGGTCAACACCCCGGCACTGTCGGTGACGGCCGTAATAGTCAGCCACTCCGGGTGAATTTCGCCATTTTTTCGACGATTCCAGATTTCGCCGCGCCAGGTCCGACATTGCTGGATGCTTTCGTGCATCGCTGCATAAAACTTGGCATCATGGCGCCCAGAACTCAGAAAGCCCGGTGTCTTGCCGATGGCTTCCTCCGCGCTGTAACCGGTGATGTCGGTAAAAGCCAGGTTGATACGCAGGATTACGTTATGGGCATCGGTAATGAACATGCCTTCCTGAGACTCAAAAGCAATGGCGGCAATACGAAGGTCGGCACTGGTGTGGGCGGCTTGCTGCGCAGCCAGCGAGAGCTTTTCCTGCGAGATTTGTTGCTGCGTCACAAACTGGGAAAAAGCGTCAGATAAACGGTCAGTTTCCTGGCAACTGTGCGCCAGCACAGGTGGGGGTGACAGCGTGCGTGACGACTTGAGAAAGTCCGTCAGTATTTCCAATGGGCGGGTAAAACGTCGGACGATCAGCAAGATAACAACAATGGCCAACAGGAGTGAGGTGATTGTGAATAATGAGATGCGTATACGCAATTTGTCGACGGCTTCCAGGCCCTCTTTGGATGGCATTACAGCCGCTAAAGTCCAGCCGGTGTAGGGCAGCTGTTTAAAACTGAACAAGCCTTGCAGACCGGCGCTGTTGATGCTCTCCTCGGTGCCCTCAAAAGTGCCATTCAGGGCGCGATCAAGTACCGGGTTCACGCCCGGTAGTGTGATGGGTTTGAGGATCCGGCTTCGGTCCGGGTGCATGATCGTCAGCCGCTCGGGACCCACCAGATAAAAATAACCCGTCTTGCCGACCAGTGTGGTGGACAGGGGCTCCAGCAGTCGGGATTTCTGAAGATTCACCACGCCACCCAGAATTCCGGCCAGTTTGCCGTTGGCGTCCCGAATGGGAACAGCAATCACGACGATGGCTTGCTTGGTGGCCCGGCCAAGCAGGGGCTTGGAAATACTGGTCTCACCCTTCTTTATTACGCTCTGTATGTAATCACGATCGGTCATGTCCAGACCCCGGCGCCCGGGTGAAAGCGGCCAGTCAACCAACAACACGCCCTCTGCCGAAAACAGGTAGAAATCGTCAATCAGATTAGAGAGCGTGGGCGAATCTCGAAAGTAGCGTTCGACATCTTGGTCATGCTTCATGGCCTCTAGCGGGAACTTGCTGGCCATCGCCTCCAGCAAGATGACGCGCATCAGGACTTTGTCGTCGAGTTCAGTGGCGACCCGGCCGACCAGCACTTCCAGTTGCGCCGACAAGCTTTGTTTGAGTTCGTCGCGGGCCGCAGAAAAGAGCAGGAAAGCCTGCGCCAGTAGCACGCAACTTAACACCAACCCGACCACCCACCCGATTTGGGCACGCAGGCTGAATTGACGTAACTTAATCGACATGGGCCATCAGCTGCAAAGCTGCGTTGATGGCGCTGGTGTCGCTCTGGGCGATGGGTACAAGTTTTTCGGCTAGGCCGGCCAAGGCCTGGGCGCCTTGTGTTTGCAGCAGACCGATGGATTGACCGGCCTCTTTGGGGGAATCAAAACCGAGGCTTTGCAGCAAAAGACGGCCTTCAACATCGAGCAGTTTGAAGTAAAACTTGCCATCGCGTTCGCGGTACTGTTTGAACACCGGTTTGGCCACTTTGGTTTTGACCACTTTGCTGCCCACTTGGGCGCGCAGATCGCGCAGGCCCACCGCTTGGCGCAGGCGTCCCATGAAAGGGGTGGCAATCTGGCGCGCCTTGGCTGCGCCTGCCAGCAAAATGGCCTCAATCTTGGCCGGATCGTTCAGCAGTGCCAAATAGGCCTCACGCATGGGCGCAATTTCGCGGTCAATGCGCTCAAACACCAGGTGTTTGGCATCACCCCAGGCAATGCCGTCGGCATAGGCCTGGCGCAGTGCTGCGGTTTCTTCGGGCGTGGCAAAGGCCTGGTAAATCTGAAAAAGCGCCGAGCCTTCGGTGCTCTTGGCTTCACCCGGCAAACGTGAGTCGGTGACGATGCTGGCAATGAGCTTCTTGAGTTGCTCACGCGGGGCAAAGAGGGGAATCGTGTTGTCGTAGCTCTTGCTCATCTTGCGGCCATCCAGGCCCGGCAAGGTGGCAACGTCTTCTTCAATCTCGGCTTCAGGTGGCACAAAGTGCTCGCCGTAACGGTGGTTAAAGCTGTGGGCCATGTCGCGCGCCATCTCGATGTGCTGGATCTGGTCGCGGCCCACAGGCACTTTGTGGGCGTTGAACATCAAAATATCGGCACCCATCAGCACCGGGTACATGAAAAGGCCCGCCGTCACGTCAGAGTCGGGGTCGGCCCCTGCGTTGGTGTTTTTGTCCACCGACGCTTTGTACGCATGGGCCCGGTTCAGGATGCCCTTGCCGGTGACGCAGGTCAGAAACCAGGTGAGTTCCGGAATTTCAGGCACATCCGACTGGCGGTAAAAAATGACGCGTTCGGGGTCCAGCCCCGCCGCCAGCCAACTGGCCGCAATCTCCAGTGTGGAGCGCTGGATTCGCGCAGGTTCATCGATTTTGATCAGGGCGTGGTAGTCGGCCAGAAAGTAAAAACTCTCGACATTGGCACTCAGGCTATGCCGTACTGAAGGACGGATCGAGCCGACGTAATTGCCGAGATGGGGGGTGCCGGAGGTGGTGATGCCGGTCAGGAAACGTTTGGAACTCATGAGAAAAACTTCTTGAACAAAAAAGGCGGGGGTGTTAACCAAATATCAAAACTATCGGGGTCAGCAAGATGTCCAGCACCGCGTAGCTCATGGCCATCAAAGGCTGCAACCACAGCGTGCTGACGATGCCCGAAAGCACCAGTGCCATCACGATGAAAAAGCCCCAGGGCTCAATCCGCGAGACCAGTTCAGCCTGGCGGTAGGGCAACAGGCCCACCAGAATGCGACCGCCATCCAGGGGCGGCAGCGGGAACAGGTTGAAGGCAAACATCACCAGATTGACCAGAATGCCGCCTTGTGCCATCTTGAGGAAAAAGGTTTCGGTGACGCCCGTACCTTTCAGCGTGATGAACAGGGCACCCCAGAGAAATGCCTGAATGAAATTGACGCCCGGCCCGGCCAATGCCACCCAGATCATGTCGCGTTTGGGGTTGCGCAGGTTGCCAAAGCGTACCGGCACCGGTTTGGCATAGCCAAACAAAAAAGCACCCGAGGTCGCAAAAAGCAGTAGCAAGGGCATCAGGATCGTGCCGACCGGGTCGATGTGTTTCAGGGGGTTGAGCGTGATGCGCCCCATCTTGTCGGCGGTGTTGTCGCCAAAATGCCGTGCGGCGTAGCCGTGGGCAGCCTCGTGCACCGTGATGGCAAAGAGGACCGGCAGGGCGTAAATGGCGATTGATTGAATCAGGTGTGCAATATCCATCTGGTCATTTCTCAAAAGGAAGGTGGCAATTGAATTAGAGACCCAGGGCCGCCAGCGAGCCGCGTCCCTCGCGCACCAGCACAGTTTCGCCGCTGCTCAGGTCCACCACCGTGGTGGCTTGCAACGCACAGGCGCCGGCATCAATGACGGCGGCAATCTGGTTTTTGTAGCGCTCCAGAATCTCTTGGGCATCGTTCAGCGGCTCGGTCTCGCCGGGGGCGATCAAGGTGGTGGCCAGCAACGGCCCGTTGTGCAATTCAAGCACTGACTGCAGCACTTTGTGCGCGGGCACCCTCAGGCCAATGGTTTTCCGCGAGGGGTGGCTCAGGCGGCGGGGCACTTCTTTGCTGGCTTCCAGAATGAAGGTGTAGGGCCCGGGGGTGGCGGACTTGATGAGCCGAAACTGCTGGTTGTCGACCTTGGCGTAGTTGGACAACTCGGACAGGTCGCGGCACAGCAGCGTCAGGTGGTGCTTGTCATCCACGCCCCGAATGCGGCGCAGTTTGTCGGCGGCATTCTTGTCGTCCAGATGGCAAACCAGCGCATAGCTGGAATCGGTAGGGACCGCCAGGATCTCACCTTTTTCGAGCAGGGCGACAGCCTGCTTCAAGAGGCGGACTTGGGGATTTTCGGGGTGTACTTCAAATAGTTGGGCCATGGCTCTATTGTCGACGAATCGGTGAGCCGACAACCTGAGAAAATCAATTTAGGGCGTGATGACCGGGCGTTGTCGTGTCGCTTCATGGGCTGACAGCAAAGCGCTGCCCACGCCGCTGGCGGCAATCACCGCAATGCCAAGCCAGGCCAAGGCATCGGGGGCATGCTTGAAGACCAGCCAGCCGCCCAAAGTGGCAAAGGCAATCTGGGTGTAAAGGTAAGGCGTGAGCACTGGGGCCGAGGCCCGTTGGAAGGCCCGGATCAGCATCAGGTGGCCAAAAGTGCCCAAAAATCCAATCAGAATGAACCAGGGCCAATGGGCCAGCAGGGCTGCTGTATTCCAACTGAACAGCACGACCGGGCTCATCACCAAGGCGCCCACCAAGCCGGTGTAGAAATGGGTGGTGTAGGGGTTTTCTTCGCCGCTCAGGCGGCTGGTCAGGACCTGAAACCAGCCATAGGTGGTCACCAGCAGCACCGGAAACAGCAAGGCCCAGCTGAAAACTTGGCCCCCCGGGCGCACGACCAACAGCACCCCGATCAGGCCCGCGCTCATCAACACCCACCGCAAATGAGACACATGGTCCTTCAGTATCCAGGCCGCCAAGGCGGTGGCAGCCAGCGGTGACAGCATCACCATGGCCGTGAACTCGCCCACGGGGAGGTATTGCAATCCAAAGAATGAACAGGCGCTGGTGATCAGCAACAAAACACCCCGCAGGGCTTGAAAGCGGGGATTGCGGGTGGCAAACAAGCTCAACTTTTGCACTGGAAATCTCAGCGCAAAGGTCACAAACGCCTGAAATACATAGCGAAACCACAACAACATCAATACCGGGGCCAGGGTAGTGGCATATTTGGTGGTGGTATCCAGCGCGGCAAAGCAGAGTGTCGCCAGCACGATGAATAAAATGCCGGCCCCGGTGGGTGTGCGCCAGAACGGCATGAGGAAATCAGTGACCCGGGGAGGTGCTGTGCTCCGGGCGGTTGAGGGGCATAGGTTGAATGCGGTCGGCCAGTAGTTCCCAGACTGGCGTCACGTTGCCGGGCAAAAAGGGCAGCGTCCCGAGTTCGGTGTGGCTCTCGTCGGGGCTGTGAAAGTCGCTGCCCCGTGAGGCGGCGAGGCCAAATTCTTTGGCTGTTGCGGCATAGGTCAGGTATTCGGAAGGCGTGTGACTGCCGGTGACCACTTCGACCCCTTGACCGCCATGGCCCTTGAATTCGGTAAAAAGCGCAAATTCCTGGTTGGCGCTGAACTTGTAGCGTGCCGGGTGGGCGATGACCGCCATGCCTCCGGCTTGGGTGATCCAGGTGACGGCATCTTTAAGCGTGGCCCAGCGGTGCTCGACGTAGCCCGGCTTGCCGTCCACCAGGTATTTGCGAAACACCTCATTGGTGTCCTTGCAGACTTTGGTCTCGACCAAAAAGCGGGCAAAGTGGGTGCGAGAAATCAGGTCGTGGTTGCCGGCATATTTGAGGGCGCCCTCGTAAGCGCCTTGAATGCCCACTTTGGCCAGTCCGGCGGCCATGTCCATGGCGCGTTGGCCGCGGCCGCCCCGGGTTTGGGCGAGGCCCTGAACCAAATTCTGGTTTTTGGGGTCAAACCCCAAGCCCACGATGTGGACGGTTTGGCCGATGAAGGTGACCGAAATTTCGACCCCCGTGAGGTAGTGCATACCCAGCGCCTGAGCGGCCTTGGCGGCACGCAACTGGCCGCCAATTTCGTCGTGGTCGGTCAGCGCCCAGAGTTCGACGCCATTCGCTTTGGCGCGTGCAGCCAGTGCTTCAGGTGTGAGTGTGCCGTCGGAAACGACGGAATGGCAGTGGAGGTCGGCATTGAGAATAGTAGTCACCGAACAATTTTAGGCGGTGTCCTTAAGCAGCGTTCAAGCCCTTGCGATCAACCTTGCGGGTTGAACTGGCAGAATGACAGCATGCTTGATTTCATCGCCACCCATGCCACCGATCTCCTTAGTTTTGCACTCAGTGCCGCGGCCGTTTTTGCCTACCAGCGCTACTTGCGCTGGCGTACCTTGCGCGACCCGGCGTCCAGCGCGCAGGATGTCATGCTGGTGGCCCGAGCGGCCTGGGTGGGTAGCGTGATGCGCGAGCGGCGTGACATTCTGGCGGTGCAGACCCTGCGCAATTCAACCATGTCGGCCAGCTTCATGGCGTCCACCGCCGTCTTGCTCATCATTGGTGTGCTGACCCTGAGCGCGCAGGGCGACAAGCTCTCGGGCATCTGGCATTCGCTCAATTTTCTGGGTCAGGCCAGTACCGAGATGTGGTTGCTCAAACTGCTGATCATGCTGTTTGACCTGCTGTTTGCCTTCTTTTCCTTTTCGATGTCGGTACGCATCTTTCACCACGTGGGCTACCTGATCAACGTGCCACTGAACAAGCCGACCGAAGCCGCCCAGATCAAGCATGTGGAGGCCCAACTCAACCGCGCTGGCATCTACTACCGGGTCGGGATGCGGGCGTATTACTTCACGGTGCCCTTGTTGTTTTGGCTGTTTGGGCCGCATTTTTTACTGGGCGCCACGGCGGCCATGGTGTTTTTTATGTACCACCTGGACCGAACGCCCCGACAGGACGCCGACTTGATGGGCTGAGCGTTTAAAGCTCTGCGGCCTCCACCAGAAACCGCACCCGCCGAATACCGTTCCAGGCATCGGCATCGAGCCGAAATGCCAGTTTGACCCGGGCCGGCAAGGGCTCGGTGTGGCCGAACCAGATGCCGTCCACCGGCTGGCCCTGGTGTTTGAGTTTGAGGGCCAGGTGTTTCTCACCCACCAGCCGTTGCGAGATCACTTCGACCTCTTCGCTGAACGTTGGTGCCGCAAAACCCTGGCCCCAGACCTCTTTGTGCAACACGTCCACCAACTCGACTCGGCGGTACTCGGGTTTGAGCGGTCCATCGGTATCAAGGCGACGGGTGAGTGTGGCAGCGTCCAGCCACTCCTGCGCTACTTCGTTCAGGCCCTGCTCGAAGTCGTCAAAATTTTCCTCTGCGATGGTGCAGCCCGCCGCCATGGCGTGGCCGCCAAAGCGCAGCAGCACGCCAGGGTAGCGCTTGGCCACCAAATCCAGCGCGTCGCGCAGGTGGAAGCCGGGAATGGAACGGCCCGAGCCTTTGAGCTCGTGCTCCTTGCCCGGCGCGGCGCTGGCGGCAAACACAAAGGTGGGGCGGTGCAGTTTGTCCTTGATGCGCGAGGCCACGATGCCGACCACGCCTTCATGAAAGTCGGGGTCGAACACACAAATGGCGGGCGGCGGTTCTTCGTCTTCGTCAAACAGCGATTCAGCGATGGCAAAGGCCTGCTCGCGCATGCTGCCTTCAATCTCGCGGCGCTCGCGGTTGATGCCGTCCAGCATCTTGGCCAGTTCGTCACCGCGCGCGATGTCGTCGGTCAGCAGGCACTCAATGCCCAGCGTCATGTCGGACAAGCGGCCGGCCGCGTTGATGCGCGGCCCTAGGGCAAAGCCAAAATCGAAAGTGGTGGCGGCTGGTGCGCTGCGCCCAGCTGCTATAAAAAGAGAAGCTAGTCCCGCAGGCAGCGCCTGGGCTCGAACCCGTTTTAACCCCTGAGCCACAAGGCGGCGGTTGTTGGCATCAAGCTTGACGACATCGGCCACGGTGCCTAAAGCGACCAGCGGCAGCAAGGTGTCGAGTTTGGGCTGGTTGCTGGCATCAAACACGCCGCGCTGGCGCAACTCGGCGCGCAAGGCCAGCAGCACATAAAACATCACGCCGACACCGGCAATGGATTTGCTCTCGAAGCTGCAACCGGGTTGGTTCGGGTTGACGATGACGTCCGCCTCGGGCAGCACGATCTGGCCGTTGAGGGACGCGGGCAAATGGTGGTCGGTGACCAGCACCTGCAGGCCCAGCGCTTTGGCGGTGGCCACACCCTCGAAGCTGGCAATGCCGTTGTCGACCGTGATCAGCACGTCCGCGCCGCTGTCTTTGACGCGCTGCGAAATGGGCGAGGTGAGGCCGTAGCCGTCGACCACGCGGTCGGGCACGATGTAATCCACAAACTTGGCGCCCAGCAGTTTCAAGCCCCGAATGCCGACCGCGCAGGCGGTGGCGCCGTCGCAGTCATAGTCGGCCACGATGCAGAGTTTTTTGTTGGCGGCAATGGCATCGGCCAGCAGCTGCGCGGCTTCTCGCGTGCCACGCATCTCGCTGGGCGGAATCAACCGGGCCAGTCCGTCGTCAAGCTCCTGGGTGTTTTGCACTCCGCGCGCGGCGTAAAGCTGGGCTAGCAGCGGGTGAATGCCCGCTTGCTCCAGTGTCCAGACGATGCGGGGGGGAATGTCTCTTGCAATTAATTTCATAGCTGCTTAAGCAGGTTGTACGGGGGCTGGGAGCCAAAAAGGCTCATAAATCGTTTCAGCAAGGGGCGCGGGCGGGCCGTGAAGGTTTGTGCGCTGCGTTCGCCGCAGAGGGTGAGTGTGACAGCTGAAACGTCGGGGTTGGCATTTCTGGGCGGGTGGTCCAGTGCGGCCAGCAAGGCGGCGCACTCGGTGGCGTCCAGCGTCTGCCAGGCTTTGGCCCAGGCGGCCCAGTCTTCGTTCAGTGCCGCGTCACGCAGGCTGTTGGCCACGATCGGCTTTGGGGTTGCGGTTGGGGCTTGCGGCTGGGGCAGGGCGCCGGTGCCGCTCAACCAGAACGAGTTGACGGGCAGCACGCCCCGCGCCGAGCGGGCATCGTTCACCGGGTGCGTGTAGAGCAACATCTGCATCTCGTTTTGCAGCCGCCGCAACGGCGCCGCCGCTGGTGAGCGCGGCATCCAGTTTTCGACGTTGCGCCCCACCACGCGGTCGAGTGAGGCGGTGGGCAGATCCTTGAACACATCCCCGCAGGCCAGCCAGCGGTTGGGGTTGTCGTAGAGCAGCGTGATGCCGTCTTCTTCAAAATAAGGCTTCATGGCGGCCAGCAGGGTTTGCGACTCCTGCGCCGAGAAATCCGGCAGCGCTTGCCCGCTCATGGCGATGTGGTGCGTGCCCACCTGCCAGTGGCACGGCGTGATGAAGGCCCAGGCACCGAGGCGATGGGCAGCCGGATTTTTGGTAGCCTCTAACGCCGCCCAGGGCAGCAGGCCGTCCAGCACCGGCAGGCCCAAGGCACGGGCCAAAGCGCGTTCATGAGGCGGTGAAAGCGTGAATTCGTCACCCGCATCCAGCGGCTCTGGCGTCAGGCGGGACAACAGTTTCTGGAGGTGGGGTAGCTGGAGTGTCGGCAGAACCGGGGCGCAGCCATCAGAGCTGCAAAAGGCGAACGGAATCAGTAGGTGCATGCGGCGATTGTCCGGGAAATGGGCGTTTGGGTTAATTCGACAGGGCCAGATCCACATCGGCCCCATTGCGCTCGTCGGTGTAGGGCGCGCCCTGACCGGCCCGACTGGTGTTGTAACAGCTGACGATCACGTTGCTCAGGGGCTGCGATTTGTGCAGCACCTCCACCGCGCAGCGGCCATAGACGCTCTCAATGGTGGCCAGCAGGTTGCGGGCGTAGGGCGTTTCCAGCCGACCATCCAAAATGAGGTTGACCAACAACACCCCCTTGGGGGTCAGCGTGCGGCGGGTGTCGTGCCAGAACTCCTGCGTGACCAGGTGGCCGGGAATGGAGGTGTGGCTGCTGAACACATCCAGCACGACCGCATCAAATTTTTTGTCGGTCGTGCGCACAAAGCGGCGTGCATCGTCCACGATGAAGGTGCCGCGCATTGGTTCTTTCAAAAAGCGTTGCTCGGCAATGGCGCGGATTTTCGGGTCGATGTCAACGTAGGTGTAGCGGTTGGTCGGCTCGCGGTGCGACAGAGTAAAGCCGCCTGCGCCCAGCACCAGAATGTCGCGCTCATACAGGCCGAGTTCCCCGGTAATGATGCGGCGCAGGTGCTGCACATAGCGGGCGTATTTGGGTGGCTCGCTGTCATCCATCAAGGAGGCCAGGGAGTTGTTGATGAAGAAGCCGCGCGGGTTGAGATCGTCGGGCCGCACCACGCGCTTGACCGCGTAGTCGGCATAGGCGGTGTCCACCACGTTGATGGCCGGTTGCAGGTTGACAGCCGTGGCCACGACGCCGATCACCAGGGCCGCAGCCCACGTGCCGTGGTTGCGCTCGGCCAACAGCAGGCTGCCCAGCGCCAGCAGCAGCGCGCACACCAGCACCGCCACCGAGACGCCCAACCATTGCATCGCCACCAGCGACAGGCTCACCGACCCCAGAAAAGAGCCCAGCGTGGACCAATACAGCGCGTAGCCGCTGGCTTCGCCGGTGCGCGTGTGCTTCATCAGGTTGGTGAGCACCGGCACCGTTTGCCCCAGCAGCCAGGCCAGTGGACACAGCACGCCGCCAATGAAGATAACGTAGGCCATCCCGGTGGGTTGAACCGCCGCAAACAAGCCATCCACCGTCACCCGCGCCAGCCCCACACCGGCGAGCAGGGCTGAGATCTGAAAGTTGCGCGCCACCACGGCGGTGAAGCGCTCAGTCACCCGCGCCCCCGACCCGTAGCCAAGCGCCAGCGCCAGCAGAAAAAGGCCGATGGTCGGCGCCGTCACCACAATGGCGCTGCCGACATGCGGCACCAGTCGGCGCAGCGCGATGACTTCGGCCCCCAGCGAGCAAAAGCCTTCAATGAAAACGATGAGGTAGAGCAGGTTGCGCGGCATAAAAGGGTTTTGCAAATAGTTGAACGCTATTAAAACAAATGGCAATGCCACAATGCGCTTTCACTCTCATCCCAACCCTTGATGCAAATTCCCTACGAACTCATTCTTGGCTGGCGCTACACGCGGGCCGGCCGTGCCACCCGGCGCAACGGTTTTATCTCATTCATCTCAGGGGTTTCCATGTTGGGCATTGCGCTCGGCGTAGCGGCGCTCATCATTGTGCTGAGCGTGATGAACGGGTTTCAAAAAGAGGTGCGCGACCGCATGCTGGGCGTGGTGTCGCACATCGAAATCTTTGCGCCCAATGGGGCTGCCTTGCCCGATCTGGCGCGCACGATGCACGAAGTTCGCGCCCACCCGCAGGTGATTGGCGCTGCACCTTTCATAGCAACTCAGGCTTTGCTGGCAAGGGGTGAAGACATGAAAGGCACGGTGGTCAGAGGTATCGACCCCAGCCTGGAACCCGGTGTGACTGATCTCGCGGTCGAGTTGAAAAACACCGGTCTGAATCGCCTGATTCCCGGTGACTTTGGCGTGGTGCTGGGCGGTGAGTTGGCCCGCAGTTTGGGCGTGCGCCAGGGTGACAAGGTGACACTGGTGGCGCCGAGCGGGCAGGTGACGCCGGCCGGCGTGGTGCCACGACTCAAGCAGATGACGGTGGTCGGTACCTTTGATTCGGGCCACTACGAGTACGACTCGGCCCTGGTATTGATGCACCTGGACGATGCGGCGCGCATCTTTCGCCTTGAAGGACCGACCGGTGTCCGGGTCAAGCTCCAGGACCTGCACAAGGCGCCCGAGGTGGCGGCTGAGTTGTCCCGCACCCTAACCGGCGACCTGTTGATCCGCGACTGGACGCGCCAGAACCGCACCTGGTTTGCGGCGGTGCAGGTCGAGAAACGCATGATGTTCATCATCCTGACTCTGATCGTGGCGGTGGCTGCGTTCAACCTGGTGTCGACGCTGGTGATGACGGTGACCGACAAGCGCGCTGACATTGCCATCCTGCGCACGCTGGGCGCCAGCCCCGGCAGCATCATGGGCATTTTTGTGGTGCAAGGTGCCATGGTCGGCGTCATGGGCACGCTGGCGGGACTGCTGCTGGGGCTGGGCGTGGCCTTTAATATTGATGTGATCGTGCCTGCGCTGGAGCAACTGCTGCACGCCAACTTCTTGCCCAAAGACATCTACCTGATCAGCCGCATGCCGAGCGATCCGCAACGCTCCGACATTCTGCCGATCACCATTATTTCTCTGGTGCTGGCGTTTATCGCCACCTTGTATCCCAGCTGGCGCGCCAGCCGCGTCAACCCGGCAGAGGCTTTGCGTTATGAGTGATATTTCCCCTGCTGTCGTTTTAAGCGCCCGTGGTCTGACCAAGCGATTCACTGAAGGTCGACTTGACGTCACCGTGCTGCAAGGCGTTGACCTGGAGGTGCACGCCGGCGAAACACTGGCCATCGTCGGCGCCTCGGGCTCCGGTAAAAGCACTTTGCTGCATTTGCTCGGTGGCCTGGACGCACCCACCAGCGGCAGCGTGCACCTGAATGGCCTTGATCTGGCCAGTCAAAGCGCCGCCGCCCAAGGTCGCTTGCGCAACCAGTACCTCGGTTTTGTCTACCAGTTTCACCATTTGCTGCCTGAGTTCAGTGCACTTGACAATGTCGCCATGCCACTATGGATTAGGCGTCTAGCCCCCGTCGAATCTGCGCTGGCAGCTACAAAAATACTAGCAAGCGTGGGCTTGCAAGACCGCTTGCATCACCGTCCGGCTGAACTCTCGGGTGGCGAGCGCCAGCGCGTGGCGATTGCCCGCGCACTGGTCACGCAGCCAGCCTGTGTGCTGGCCGACGAGCCTACCGGCAATCTGGATCGCAGCACGGCCAATGGCGTGTTTGAGCTGATGCTGGAATTGGCCCGCACCCAAGGCACGGCGTTTATCGTGGTGACACACGACGAGTCTCTGGCGGCGCGCTGTGGGCGGCAGTTGCGCCTGGTGCAGGGGATTTTGACCGAATGACGACCGACCTTTTCCCCCAGCACTGACTCACCAACACGCTGTTGGATGACGGCTTTATTGCCCGGCAAGCCAGCCAACTCATCACCAAACCCAACCCTTATGCGCTGGACGCCTGGTTAAACGACAATTTTGACGTCACCACACTGGCAGCCCGCAGTGAGGCGCAACTCGAAGACGCATTCATCGGCCCCTTGCTGGCTCAGCTCGGCTGGCGAAAAGTGGCGCAAGAAACCCTTACCGTGTAAGGCAAACTGGCCAAGCCCGACTGGTGCCTGATGCTGGAGCCGGGGCAAGACAACGCGCTCATCGCTAGCAAAGATCACACCCTGATTACCGCTGTTTGCGAATCCAAAGCCTGGGACAAAACTCTCGATACCGGCAAGGCTGATCGCAAGCTGAACCCGCACCACCAGCTGCAGGACTACCTCAGCACCTTGCGCGCCCAAAACGACAAACTCGTCCCCCGGCTTTTCGGCATCACGGACAGCGAACTGGCCCACTTGCTGCGCAGTTTCAAGGTCATGGCCAACAAACGCGCCGAGTATTTTAAGCTATTAAATTAATAGCTTCTTACGCAGGTGGCACGGGGGCTAGAGGCCTAAATGGCTTTAAGTATTAAAGGTCTTCTGCTTTTGCTTCAGGCCTCACCCGCGCATTGACGACATGGCGCAGGTCATGGGCATCGAGCAACTGCGCCACCACCTGCGCCTGCAGGCTGTCTTTGCGCCTCTTGAGCGGGTCGCGGTCGCGCTGCTGACTGAGCGCCGTTTTAATCCGCACAAAACTGTCGGGTGATGGCGCATGCATCGTGGCCATGCTGCCGTTGGTGGCCACCACCATTTGGGTAAAACGCCCACCGTCCAGAAGGGCCTGTCCACTTGCTACCTGCACCGCCCAAAAATCGTCCTCAAAGGCAGAAACGCGCAACGGATGAGGATCGGTCCCCGCGCGGGTTTGTGCGGTGCGGCGGATGACATCAATTTCAAACCCCGAGGCATTGACGGCGGTGTATTTCTGGTCGTCACGCAAGACAAAGGTTTTGTCTACTTTTTGAAAAATGCTCAGCAGCGAAGTGTCCAGGCGCTGCATGGTGGTGGCAAACCGGAGGTATTTGCGCGTGTCCAGCAGCAAGTCGATATCTTGCGTTGCGGTGGCCTCGGTTTGCACTCGCACGCCGCAGGCTGTTTCGTAGGCATACAGGGCGTGGGTGCCCACGGTTAAAAAATGCGTTTGCAAGCCGGCACTGGCCAGCGCATTGAGCGTCTCCACCACCAGGTTGGGCACCCGGCCTATGCGCAGCGCACGGTTCAAGCGGATGTGCTGTTGCACAGTTGTGCGCAGTTGCTTTAGACGCGCCTCAACAGCCGTTTTACGGGCCATAAAACGCTCATAAATCTGCTCGTTTTCAGGGGAGGCCGGCCCCAGTGACGTCTGCCCACCGGTAGCCGATACTCGCACCAGATAACGCCGCCCGCTTTGCTCGCGCCACATCATGGACCCGCGCACCTCACCCGCCGCCAAACGTGCATCCTCCAAAGCCCGCCACGCCGATTCGGCATCGATGTATTGGCGGGTTTGTGCTTCGGCTAACTCGAAAAATTGTGGATTTTCATAGTTGATGTTCATTTTCATAATTTACTATGAAAATTAATTTAAATCAACAAGTTAAGTTTAAGATTCTGATACCTTTGGTCCTCTTAACAGCGACAAAGCCAGCAGCGCCGATGCCACCATCAAAAACAAACTCACCGCATTCAAAACCGGCGTTGCCCCTTCGCGCATCCTTCCATACATCATGACGG
>NZ_JBAWYV010000044.1:0-25027 GCF_037143375.1 Rhodoferax sp.
GACGCATTTTGTTCGTGGTCTGCATGCAACACAAAAATACGGTCCACAGCGCGTTCGATCACGGGGTTGACCACGTAGTCGGCGCACGGTGTCGCAAACATCATGTGCATGAAGTTGCCAGCGTAGCTCAGGTTGTTTTTGGGGTACATGTAAGGCTGACCCGCGCTGTACTTGTACGCCATGGCGACCAGCGTCGGCATTTTGGCGATCAAACGGATAGCCGAGATTTCGCGGTGTTCCGGGTTGTTGATGTCGATGCTGTCATGGTAGAACGCGGACATGGCGCCTACCAGACCGGTCATGATCGCCATGGGATGCGCGTCGCGACGGAAACCACGCAGGAAAAATTGCATCTGCTCGTTCACCATCGTGTGGTTGCTCACACGTTTGACGAAGGCCGCTTTTTCGCCCACATTGGGGAGGTTGCCGTACAGCAGCAAATGGCATGTTTCCATGTAGTCGCAGTTGGTCGCCAATTGCTCAATGGGGTAACCGCGGTACAGCAATTCGCCCTTGTCGCCGTCGATGTAGGTAATGGCCGATTGGCATGCCGCCGTGGATAAAAATCCAGGGTCGTACGTGAACATGCCGGTTTGTCCGTAGAGCTTACGGATGTCGATGACATCTGGTCCAACACTGCCCTGATAAACGGGGAGGTCAACACTGGGGCTGCCGTTGCTAAACGACAGGGTGGCTTTGTTGTCAGATAATTTCATTTCTACCTCTCAAAGGGTTGTCGTAACATACTTAAAACTTCAGACACGTCTTTGCAAACCAGACTCGCGTCAACTTGTTCTAGCGATTTGCGTGCCAGATGTAAATCCAGCAAATCGTTATCACTGAGTTCCATTAGAGCGCTCAGACCTTGCGCCTGATTGACGGTGAGAACAGTTTCGAAACGGTTAAAAAACCGTTCTATGAAAATATCGTTCTCCAGCAGTCCCCGGCGGCAACGCCACTTGAGCTTGCTCAGTGCGCGCTCATCAATGAGCGCATCAACAGGTTCTACAGGTGTCGTGTGCATGCCTGATCAGATGGTACGCATGACCAGCATTTCCTTGATCTTGCCAATGGCCTTGGTGGGGTTCAGTCCTTTGGGGCAAACATCAACACAGTTCATGATGGTGTGGCAGCGGAACAGACGGTATGGATCTTCCAGGTTGTCCAGGCGCTCACCGGTGGCTTCGTCGCGGCTGTCGGCGATAAAACGGTAGGCTTGCAGCAGGCCGGCAGGGCCGACAAACTTGTCTGGGTTCCACCAGAAGCTCGGGCACGACGTGGAGCAGCTGGCGCACAAGATGCACTCGTACAAACCATTGAGTTCGTCGCGCTCTTCTGGGCTTTGCAAACGCTCTTTTTCAGGCGGCACGTTGTCGTTGATCAAATAGGGTTTGATCGAGTTGTATTGCTTGAAGAACTGCGTCATGTCGACGATCAGGTCACGTACCACAGGCAGACCTGGCAGTGGTTTCAAAACAATTGTGCCTGGCAAGGTGAGCATGTTGGTGAGACAGGCCAAGCCGTTTTTGCCGTTGATGTTCATGGCATCAGAGCCACAAACGCCTTCGCGGCACGAGCGCCTGAAGGTGATGCTCGGGTCTTGCGCCTTGAGTTTCATCAAGGCATCCAACAGCATGCGCTCGCTGCCATCGAGTTCAACTTCGATGGTTTGCATGTAAGGCTTCGCGTCGGTATCAGGGTCGTAGCGGTAAATCTGGAAGGTGCGTTTTGACATGGTGTGTTCTCGCTGATCTTGTTGGCTTTGACTTAGAAACTGCGCACGGCAAGCGGCACAGACTCGACGGTCAGTGGTTTCATCTGGACCGATTTGTAGGCCAATCGGCTGCCATCTTTGTACCAAAGAGTGTGTTTATGCCACTCAGCGTCGTTACGGCCATTCGGATGCTCGGGCGTGTCGTTGTAGTCGTCGACGGTATGCGCGCCACGACTTTCGCGTCGTGCGGCGGCCGAAACGATGGTCGCTTGTGCCGCTTCAATCAGGTTTTCGACTTCCAGCGCTTCGATGCGTGCCGTGTTGAAAATCTTGGACTTGTCTTTCAAAGTGATGGATTTAACACGGTCGCGCAAGGCGGCGATTTTGGTCACGCCTTCGTCCATGGTGGCTTGCGTGCGGAAGACGCCTGCATGCTGTTGCATGGCGGTACGGATGTCATCGGCAACCGTCTGCGCATACTCGCCGGAGGTCGAGTTGTCCAGGCGTGCGATGCGGGCCAGTGTCGAAGCGGCTGCGTCAGCAGGGAGCTCTTTGTGCTCTGATTTGATTTTGTTGAATTCAACAATATGGTTGCCGGCAGCGCGGCCAAAAACCAACAAATCCAGCAGTGAATTGGTACCCAGGCGATTGGCGCCGTGCACACTCACGCAGGCGCATTCGCCAACAGCGTACAAACCATTCACCACCTTGCTCTTGTTGTCTGCATCTTGCGTGACAACTTGACCATGGATGTTGGTTGGAATGCCGCCCATCTGATAGTGAATAGTGGGCACCACGGGGATAGGCTCTTTGGTGATGTCGACATTGGCGAAGTTATGGCCAATTTCGAACACCGAAGGCAGACGCTTCAAAATGGTGTCTGCACCCAAATGGGTCATGTCGAGGTTGATGTAGTCCTTATTGGGGCCACAGCCACGGCCTTCCTTGATTTCCTGGTCCATGCAACGCGACACATAGTCACGTGGCGCCAGATCTTTGTAGGCAGGGGCATAACGCTCCATGAAACGCTCGCCATTGGCATTGCGCAAAATGGCGCCTTCGCCACGGCAGCCTTCGGTCAGCAAAACGCCCGCGCCATGCACGCCCGTGGGGTGGAATTGCCAGAACTCCATGTCTTGAAGCGGGATGCCTGCGCGAGCAGCCATACCCAAGCCGTCACCGGTGTTGATGAAGGCGTTGGTGGAGGCTGCAAAAATACGACCTGCACCGCCAGTGGCCAACAACGTGGTCTTGGCTTCAAAAATGTGCACGTCACCGGTTTCCATCTCGAGCGCGGTCACGCCGACGACGTCGCCTGCTTCGTCACGGATCAGGTCCATGGCGAGCCATTCAACGAAGAAGCTGGTTTTTTCTTTGACGTTTTGTTGGTACAGCGTGTGCAGCATGGCGTGGCCGGTGCGGTCAGCCGCAGCACAGGCGCGTTGCACGGGCTTTTCGCCGTAGTTGGCGGTGTGGCCGCCAAACGGACGCTGGTAAATGGTGCCATCAGGGTTGCGGTCAAACGGCATGCCCATGTGCTCCAGGTCGTACACGACCTTGGGCGCTTCGCGGCACATGTACTCGATGGCATCCTGGTCACCGAGCCAATCGCCACCCTTGACGGTGTCGTAAAAGTGATAGTGCCAGTTGTCTTCGGACATATTGCCCAAAGACGCGCCAATACCACCCTGTGCAGCCACAGTGTGTGAGCGGGTCGGGAATACCTTGGAAAGCACGGCGACGTTGAGACCTGCGCGGGCCAGTTGCAGCGAGGCGCGCATGCCGGAGCCACCGGCACCGACGATAACGACGTCAAATTTACGCTTGGGGAGTTTTGAAGTTGCGGTCATGATTCTTTATTCAATCTTGGTTGTCGAATGCGGGCAAAAAGAGCTTAAAAACGTTTGATAAAACGTCTTACAGGCGCCACAGGACTTGAATGCCCCAACCAGCGCAAGCCACTAACCAGACGATGGTGAAAACTTGCAGGGTCAAGCGCAGTCCGACCGGTTTGATGTAGTCCATCCAGATGTCGCGCATGCCAAGCCAGACGTGAAACAGCATGGCGATGATGACGGCGAAGGTGAGGGCCTTCATCCACTGCGATGAAAAAATACCAGCCCATTGGTCGTAGCCGATGGGGCCCTTGCTGAGAATGACTTGCGCCATCACCAGCACGGTGAAGAGAGCCATCAGCGCGGCAGTTACGCGTTGAGCGAGCCAGTCACGAAGACCGTAGTGAGCGCCGACAACGATGCGCTTGTAGCCGTAATTAACAGACATGGTGTATTCCTTGATAAGTTTGGGTCAGTGCCAGCCAAGCTAATGCGTAGCGGCGGTATGTCCCGAAAGATTTATTTAGTAAAGGCCAAACAACTTGGCGCCCAGCACGACTGCGAGGCTCACGCTAACGACCAGTGTGAAGATGGCAGAGGACTTGCCAAACTCTTTGGTGACAGCGTCGTGGTGCGTGTCCATCCAGAGGTGGCGCAGGCCGGCAATGGCGTGGTGCAGGTAAGCCCAGATCAGCGCCAGTGCGGCCAGCTTCCAGATGAAGCCCGGCAGGCCCAGCATGCCTAAATTAAAGGCGGATTTGAATTTGATAAAGGAGATATCCGACGAAATGGAGGTGTCAAACATCCAGATGATGAAGGGCATCAAGAAGAACATGATGGCTCCGCTGACTCGGTGCAAGATCGAGACAATACCTGCGATGGGCAATCTGTAACTTGGGAGGTCGTTGAAGGCGTTGATGTTGCGGAACTCGGGGCGCTTTTTCGATGCGCTTGACGCTAAGTCGGACATACTTTGCTTTCTATGTTTTGGTAACTGCTCGGTAACCTGCTAAACGGATTACCCATAAATTCTATTGCAATGCAGCAACGTTCTTTGCCTGAGCAGGAAAAGGCCGCGGAATTTTGTCATAAAAAAATCATTTTTCTCCTTGTTGGAACGGTCTGGCGAGTTTGACTTGGCGAGCCTGACGCAATGTTTACAAATCATCGAGCTTGATCAACATTTCGTCCGCCCGGACACGAATCGCCTGGCGCGCCTCTGGCGTCATGCGTTGCAGGTTTTTCACCATCAGTGCGGTTCTGGGGTTGATGGCAAAAGCTGCTTCGTGCTGGTCCAGAAAATTCCAGTAGAGCGTGGTCATGGGGCAGGCCTTCGCGCCGAATCGGGTTTCTGGCTCGTAACTGCAGCCGCTGCAATAGTTGCTCATGCGCTTGACGTAGGCCCCACTGGCAATATACGGTTTGGAGGTGAACCGGCCGCCGTTTGCAAACAGCGCCATGCCGGCGGTGTTGGGAAGCTCCACCCATTCCACCGCATCAACATAGACCGCCAAATACCAGTCGCAGAGTTGCTGGGGGTTGATTTGCGCCGTGATGCCAAACATGCCGGTGACCATCAAGCGCTGAATGTGGTGTGAGTAGCCGTTGGCCAGGGTTTGGCTGATGCATTGACGCATGCAGTTCATCTTCGTGTCACCGCTCCAATACCAGGCGGGCAGGGCGTTTTGATGGCCATAGTGGTTGGCCGTTTTCAAGTCGGGCATGTCCAAGTAATAAACGCCCCGGATGAACTCACGCCACCCCAGGACTTGGCGAATAAATCCTTCCACACTGGCCAGTTCCAGACCACGGGTGTGGAAGGCTTGCTCTGCCGCCTGAATCACTTCCAACGGGTTGATGAGTTTTAAGTTCAGGGAACTCGACAACAGTGCATGCCACCCGAAATCCATGTGGGTCCACATCGCATCCTGATGGGCACCAAAGTGCGGCAGCCGGTGCGTGATGAAATCATTCAGCGCAAGCAGCGCCTGTTCCCGTGTGACCGGCCAGTTGAAGCGGCTCAGGTTGCCCGGGTGCTGGTCAAATCGTTGCTCGACCAGCGCCATGACCTCCGAAGTGATGCCATCGGGTTCGAACACCAGCGCTTGTGGCACGGCTTGAGGCCCTGCTTTGCCAAAACCTTTGCGGTTATCGGCATCAAAATTCCACTGCCCGCCTAGCGGCTGGTCGCCCTCCATCAGTACGCGGTACTTTTTGCGCATCTGGCGATAAAAAAACTCCATGCGCAAGTGGGTGGCTGGCCCTGCCCATTGGCGAAACTGCGGCAGGGAGCAAAGAAAATGACGGTCTTCGCGCCATTCAATATGGTGTTTTAGCCCTCTAGCCCCCGTGTCATCTGCGTGAGTAGCTATTGAATGAATAGCGTCATCAAGTTGCTGGCGAACCCGCAGATCGCCCGGTTCGACGCCGATGACGCGCGCAGGCTTGAATTTTTCAACCGTTGCACGCAGTCCGTCAGCCAGGGTTTTGTCGCCAGCGGTCTCAAGCGCCCGGTACTCAACCCGCCACTGACGTTGTCTGAGGCGCGCGGCAAAGTGGCGCATGGCAGAGAGAAACAGGGTGGTGCGCGCTTTGTGCGACCACACATGGGTGGATTCTTCGTGCGCCTCGATCATCAGGATCACGTCTTGCCGGTCATCGAGTCCGTCAAAGGCGGAGGAGTCTTCGTCAAGCTGGTCGCCCAAAATCAAAATCAGATGCCTGCAGGGAATTTCATTCATTGCGGTGATTGTCTTTAGCGAGCGCTTCAGGGGATACCCCGCGGCAAAATACGGTTTATTTTTTGTCGGCTACTGACGTCGTACCGGGCGGGGGTGTTTTTTTCGCACCACAGGCATCGGAGCAATATTTCACCTCGTCCCAGTTCTTGGCCCAGCTTTTACGCCAGGTCATCGCTCTCCCGCAGGTTTGGCAAGTTTTGCTTGGCAGCGATGATTTGTTGCCTTTGAACCCCACCGCTCAACCCAAGGTGTTGTGATAGTGGTGCGTATCGGTGCGGTAGTAGCCGCGGCGCAACTCCATCGGCTCATCTTTATAGGTGTAAGCGATGCGTTCCACGCTCAGCAAAGGCGTTCCTGGTTTGACTTGCAGCAGCAGTTCCAGACCGTCAATGGCGGGCTCGGCGCGAATTTTTTCTTCCGCCCGCACCATGCGCACATTGAACTCGGCCTCAAACAGGGCGTACATCGGGCCTTTGTCATTAATCAGTCGCTCAGCGGTCAGCCCTTTGAAATGGGTGGCGGGCAACCAGATGTCTTCAAGAATGGTGGGGGTGCCGGCAAAACTCAGCACCCGGCGCACTTGCATCACAGCGTCACCTGTTTTGAGCTCCAGTGCGCGCGCAATGTCGGCGCTGGCACGGGTGCGCCGGCACTCAATAATGTTGCGTTGGGCCGGCCCCTCACTGCCCGGGGTGCCGCTGTCTGGGACGAGTTTCAAGAACCGAAACTGCACCTGCTGCGCCGCGTGCGTGGCCACAAAAGTGCCCTTGCCCTGACGACGCACCAGTAAATTTTCGGAGGCGAGTTCATCAATGGCCTTGCGCACGGTGCCCTGGCTGACGCGGTAGCGGGTGGCCAGTTCCATTTCGCTGGGGATGGCCTCGCCCGGTTTCCATTCACTCAAGCGCAGACTGTTCAGGATCAGGCCCTTGATCTGCTGGTACAAAGGGCTGAACGAAGGTGTCGCCGGCAGGCTGGCAAAGGCCGTGCTGACGACGTCGGCTAAGACTTTTTCGGCAAAAGGAGGGGGTGTTTCGGACATATTTAGTCAGCCCCATGCAAGGGTTTGGACAAAGTGAATCATATCTCTTATATAAGACATAAGACGTGTTGACTCGCTAGGGTTTTCCAGAGTAAACTTGCCGCGAATTGTGGGGCTCCATCGACCCTTTAGAGCCGCCACCAGCAACCGTTTCACAACACAACTGGAGTTCTTCTCATGAGCAAAAAGCCCGTCCGCGTCGCCGTCACTGGTGCAGCTGGTCAAATTGGTTACGCAATCCTGTTCCGCATCGCTTCCGGCGAAATGTTGGGCAAAGACCAGCCAGTGATTTTGCAATTGCTCGAAGTGCCTTTTGAAAAGCCTCAGCAAGCATTGCAAGGCGTGATCATGGAATTGCAAGACTGTGCATTCCCCTTGTTGGTTGGTATTGAAGCCCATAGCGATCCATTGACCGCATTCAAAGATGTGGACTACGCTTTGTTGATCGGTTCGCGTCCTCGCGGTCCTGGCATGGAGCGCGCTGAGTTGCTCGCTGTCAATGCAGAAATTTTCACCGCCCAAGGCAAGGCACTCAATGCCGTGGCCAGCCGTAACGTCAAGGTGCTCGTGGTTGGTAACCCAGCCAACACCAATGCCTACATCGCCATGAAGAGCGCGCCAGATCTGCCACGCAAGAACTTCACTGCCATGTTGCGTCTCGACCACAACCGCGCTTTGAGCCAATTGGCCGACAAGACCGGCAAGGCTGTCGCTGACATCGAAAAAATGACCGTGTGGGGCAACCATTCCCCAACCATGTACGCTGACTACCGCTTCGCCACCATCAACGGCGCCAGCGTCAAGGACATGATCAACGACCAGGAATGGAACGCCAATGTGTTCCTGCCAACGGTTGGCAAGCGTGGCGCAGCCATCATTGCTGCACGTGGCGTGTCGTCGGCTGCTTCGGCTGCCAACGCTGCGATTGACCACATGCGCGACTGGGCGCTGGGCACCAATGGCAAGTGGGTCACGATGGGCATCCCATCGGACGGCCAGTACGGCATTCCTAAAGACACCGTGTTCGGCTTTGCCGTGACCTGCGAAGGCGGCGAATACACCGTGGTGCAAGACCTGCCAATCGACGCGTTCAGCCAGGAATGCATCAACAAGACGCTCAAAGAGTTGCAAGACGAGCAAGCCGGCGTTGCTCACCTGCTCTAATCAGTAGGCAATAGCGAGTCAGGCTTGTGAGGCATCCGCGTGAAGTTCTCCTCGGCGCTCAGTCCACAGCGGCTTCATTGCCGGTGTGTGATCACTACAGCGGCGTCGAGGTGCGAATGCGCAAAAGCCTGGCTTTGCAAACGGAAATGTCCCAAGAGTTCGGTGCTTGCGTCTTTGACGTAACGCTGGACTGTGAGGACGGCGCCCCGGTTGGGGGTGAAAAAGACCATGCCAATATGGTCGTAGCCCTTGCCAATCAAGCGCAAGCTGCTATTAAAAATGTCGTTAATGGTGTGGCTCCCCGTGTCGCGGCGCGAGTCCATCCGGTCGATCATCCCGCCTTTGAGCAAGATGTGACCCTGATTGTGGGTGGTGCCGCGTCAAGCCTGTGCCACCTGATGATTCCCAAGATTGAAACGTTGGCCGATGTTGATCGCGCCGCACAACTGGTTGATTTTGTGGCGATCCGTGCCGGTCGAACCGATGCCTTGCCACTGCACGTTTTGATTGAGTCCCCCGCTGCCGTTCATCGCGCGTTTGAGATTGCCGCGCACCCCCGGGTGCAATCCATCAGTTTTGGATTGATGGACTTTGTATCGGCCCACGGTGGTGCCATTCCGGCCAGTGCCATGGGGCTCAATACCGACCCTGGACAACCCGCCCTGGATCAGTTTTCTCATCCTTTGGTGGTTCGCGCCAAACTGGACATTGCCTCAGCCTGTCATGCACATGGCAAGGTACCTGCCCATTGCGTGGTGACGGAGTTCAACGACACCGCTGCCTTATTGGGCGCCGCCAGCCGGGCCTCGCGGGCCTTCGGGTATACCCGAATGTGGAGCATTCACCCGGGGCAAATCAGGCCTATTCTTGAGGCTTTTGCACCGCTGGCGCAAGAAATTGAGTTGGCGACGAATATCATGTTGGCTGCGCAAAAAGCAGATTGGGCACCGATCTCTTTTTCCGGTAAGTTGCATGACCGCGCCAGCTACCGTTATTTTTGGCAAGTGCTGGAGCGCGCTCATCAGACGGGTCGGCATTTGCCGGCGGAAGCGCTGGCTTTTTTCGCTGCCTGATGTCGGTTTCTTGCCCCACTATTTTGAAGGTAAAGCATGATTAAAAAGCTGTTGGCCGTTGTTTTTCTGATGGCGCTCCCGGTGGCATTGCTGGCCCAAACGCCTGGCAAAAGCCGCCAGGAAGTCAAAACCAAGGCCAACCAAATGGCCTCAGGGGTGATGGCAGCAGAAGCGGCCTTGACGCCCGCTGAGTTGGCGATTTCAGAGCGGGTTTACCAAGGTAAATTGCCCTGCGAGTTGGGTGCTTTTGTCAGCTTGAAGGCCGACCCCAAAGCACCCGGTTTTTTCGATGTGCAGCTTGGTAAACAAAAATTCCACATGTTCCCGGTTGAAACCACCACCGGTGCCATCCGGCTTGAAGACCACAAGGCGGGTGCCGTGTGGTTGCAGTTGGGCAATAAATCCATGCTGATGAATCAAAAACTGGGCAAGCGCCTGGCCGACGATTGCATGAATCCCGATCAAACCGCGATGGCCCAAAAATTGCTCACAAATCCAGCCCCCAGTGTGCTCGATACCCAGGTTGAAGTTGCTATTAAATAAATAGCTGGTTACGCACGTCCCGTAAGGCCTAGAGCCTGTTTTATTATAAATTTAGATTGAATAGGAGTTGTCCATGTTGCAAACGTACCGTGCCCACGTCGCTGAACGCGCCGCCCTCGGGATTCCCCCGCTGCCTTTGTCTGCCAAGCAGACCGGTGAACTCATCGAGTTGCTGAAAAACCCACCCAAAGGCGAAGAAGCCACGTTGGTTGACCTGATCACGCACCGCGTGCCGGCCGGTGTCGATGACGCCGCCAAGGTCAAGGCCAGCTATCTGGCTGCCGTTGCACATGGCACCGAAAAATGCGCGCTGATTTCGCGTGAAAAAGCCACGGAATTGCTCGGTACCATGCTCGGTGGCTACAACATCAGCCCGCTGGTGGACTTGCTCGACGATGCCGTGGTGGCTGAAGTGGCAGCCAACGGCCTGAAGAAAACATTGTTGATGTTTGACCAGTTCCATGACGTCAAGGAAAAAGCCGACAAGGGCAACGCCCAAGCCAAAGCTGTGCTGCAAAGCTGGGCCGATGCTGAATGGTTTACCTCGCGCCCAGAAGTGCCTGCGTCCATCACGCTGACCGTGTTCAAGGTCGAAGGCGAAATTAACACCGACGACCTGTCGCCCGCTCCCGACGCTTTCAGCCGCCCCGACATCCCGATGCACGCGCTGGCGATGCACAAAAACGCGCGTCCTGGCATCGTGCCGGAAGAAGACGGCAAGCGCGGCCCGGTCAAGTTCTTTGACGAACTCAAAGCCAAGGGCAACCTGGTGGCCTACGTCGGCGACGTCGTCGGTACCGGCTCAAGCCGTAAATCAGCCACCAACTCGGTGCTGTGGTTTACCGGCGAAGACATTCCTTTCGTGCCGAACAAGCGTTTTGGTGGTGTCTGTCTGGGCAGCAAAATTGCCCCGATTTTCTACAACACCATGGAAGACTCAGGCGCTTTGCCGATCGAGTTGGACGTGAGCGCCATGAACATGGGCGACGTGGTTGAACTGCGTCCGTATGACGGCAAAGCCCTCAAAGACGGCAAAGTCATTGCCGAATTCACCGTCAAGAGCGAAGTGCTGTTTGACGAAGTGCGCGCCGGTGGCCGTATTCCCTTGATCATCGGCCGTGGTTTGACTTCCAAAGCGCGCGAAGCACTGGCCTTGCCCGTCAGCACCCTGTTCCGCTTGCCGCAAAACCCCGTGGACACCAAAAAAGGTTTCACCCTGGCACAAAAAATGGTCGGGCGTGCTTGCGGTTTGCCAGAAGGCCAGGGCGTGCGTCCCGGTACTTATTGCGAACCCAAAATGACCAGCGTGGGTTCACAAGACACCACCGGCCCGATGACCCGCGACGAACTGAAAGACCTGGCTTGCCTGGGCTTCAGCGCTGACCTGGTGATGCAATCGTTCTGCCACACCGCCGCTTACCCCAAGCCAGTGGACGTGAAGATGCACCACGAGTTGCCTGACTTCATCAGCACCCGTGGCGGCGTGCCGCTGCGTCCGGGTGATGGCATCATCCACAGCTGGTTGAACCGCATGTTGTTGCCCGACACCGTTGGCACCGGCGGCGATAGCCACACCCGTTTCCCGATTGGTATCAGCTTCCCCGCTGGTTCCGGTTTGGTCGCTTTTGGTGCTGCCACCGGCGTGATGCCTTTGGACATGCCTGAGAGCGTGCTGGTTCGTTTCAAAGGCAAACTGCAACCCGGCATCACCTTGCGTGACCTGGTGAACGCCATTCCTTTGTACGCCATCAAGGCCGGTCACCTGACGGTTGCCAAGCAGAACAAGGTCAACATTTTCTCGGGTCGTATCCTTGAAATCGAAGGCTTGCCAGACCTCAAGGTTGAGCAGGCGTTTGAGTTGAGCGACGCTTCTGCCGAGCGCAGCGCCGGCGGTTGCACCGTGCACCTGAACAAAGAACCGATCATTGAGTACATCACCAGCAACATCACGATGTTGAAGTGGATGATTGCTTCGGGTTACACCGATGTGCGCACCATCAACCGCCGCATCGCCGCGATGGAAGCCTGGTTGGCCAATCCCCAGTTGCTCAAAGGCGACGCGGATGCGGAGTACGCTGCCGTCATCGAAATCGACCTGGCTGACATCGTCGAGCCGATCGTGGCCTGCCCGAACGACCCGGATGATGTGAAAACATTGGCTGATGTCGCCGGTGCCAAGATTGATGAAGTGTTCATTGGTTCTTGCATGACCAACATTGGTCACTTCCGCGCAGCCTCCAAGCTGCTTGAAAACAAGCGCGACATCCCGGTCAAGCTCTGGATGGCACCACCGACCAAGATGGATGCCAAACAGTTGAGCGAAGAAGGCCATTACGGCGTGCTCGGCGCTGCCGGTGCCCGCATGGAAATGCCCGGTTGCAGCTTGTGCATGGGCAACCAGGCGCAGGTGAAAGAGGGCGCTACCGTGTTCTCGACCTCGACGCGTAACTTCCCGAATCGTCTGGGTAAAAACAGCTATGTCTACCTGGGCAGCGCTGAATTGGCTGCGATCTGCTCCAAATTGGGCCGCATCCCAACCAAAGCGGAATACATGGCCGACATGGTGGTGTTGACGGCCGCCAGCGACAAGGTGTACCAGTACCTGAACTTTGACAAGGTGCAGGATTACAAAGACGCAGCCGCGACTGTCACGGCTTAATCACGCTTGACCCAGCCCGGTTTCGACCGGGTTTTTAAAGCTTTAAAGCGCCCCTCAACCCCCAGGTTGCGGGGCGCTTTGTCATCTGAAAGGCAGAAAAGTGCTGCGGGATAATTGACGCCATGAACGCGTTCCAATCCATTCCCTTGTCCTTGCAGACCATTTTGTTGCTGGTCGGCAGCAATATTTTCATGACCTTCGCTTGGTACGGGCACCTCAAAAACCTCGCCACAGCGCCTTGGTACATCGCGGCTGGTGTGAGTTGGGGCATCGCCTTGTTTGAATATGCCTTGCAGGTGCCGGCCAACCGGATCGGTTTTCAGCAAGCAGGTTTTACGGTGGGACAGTTAAAGATTGTGCAGGAGGTCATTACGCTCGCTGTTTTCGTGCCGTTTGCAATGATCTACCTCAAGGAACCCTTCAAGCTGGATTATTTGTGGGCGGCTTTTTGCATGGTGGGGGCCGTGTTTTTTATTTTTCGCAGCGCCTGAAGGCCAAGGCTTGAGCCTGCAGGTCGGGCGGTTAAACTGCCCGCAGTCTTGATACCGTCATATATTTGACATGATCCCCTGAGGAGTTCGCCATGTTTTTTGGCAAGTTGTTGCCGCGCGAAGGCAATTATTTCGTGATGTTTAACCAGCACGCAGACCGCATTGTTGAGGCGGCCTATGCTTTTTCCAAGCTGGTGGCTAACTACAGCAACCCTGTTTTACGCCTGAAATACAACCAGGAGGTTGACAACGCCGAACGTGCCGCTGACCGCGTGACGCATGAAGTGAATAAATCCATTCACAAGACATTCATCACGCCGATTGACCGTGAGCAGATTCACACGCTCATCAACACCATGGACGACATTGCGGATCTGATTCAAGATTCTGCCGAAACCATGGCGCTGTATGACGTGCACCACATGACGCAAGAAATCTCACGCTTGACGGATCTGAGCGTGAAATGTTGTGAGCGAGTGCGTGATGCCGTGTATTTACTGGCCAAAATTGCCGATCCTGCCACCGCAGAAGCTGCACTGAAAACCTGCGAAGAAATCGACCAGTTGGAATCTGATGCCGACCGCGTGATGCGCAGCGCCATGAGCAAGCTCTTCCGCGAAGAGCCGGACGTGCGCGAAGTGATCAAGCTCAAGGCGATCTACGAATTGCTGGAAACCATCACCGACAAATGCGAAGACGTCGCCAACGTCATCGAGGGCATCATCCTCGAAAATTCCTGATTCAGGACTTGACGATGGACAACGTACAAACAGCCCTGTGGGTGGTGATCATGCTGGTGGTGCTGGCGGTCCTGTTCGATTTCATGAACGGATTCCATGACGCGGCCAATGCGATCGCCACCGTGGTCTCCACCGGTGTTCTCAAGCCCGGGCAGGCCGTTCTTTTCGCAGCTTTTTTCAACATAATCGCTATTTTTGTCTTCAACTACACCGTGGCCGCCACGGTGGGTAAAGGCATTGTGCAGCCTGGCGTGGTGGATACCCACGTGGTATTTGGTGCCCTGATGGGGGCGATCAGCTGGAATTTCATCACTTGGTACTACGGCATTCCCAGTAGCTCTTCGCATGCGTTGATCGGTGGCATTGTGGGCGCCGTCATCGCCAAGTCGGGGGCGAGCGTGTTGATCGCTGCTGGCATCCTTAAAACTGTGGCCTTTATTTTCATCTCGCCTTTGTTGGGGTTTTTACTCGGATCCTTGATGATGGTGGTGGTGGCCTGGATCTTCCGGCGCACCCGACCCATGAAAGTAGACAAGTGGTTTCGACGACTGCAGTTGATCTCAGCCGGTGCCTACAGCTTGGGGCATGGCGGTAACGATGCACAGAAAACCATCGGCATTATCTGGATGCTTTTGATTGCCACCGGCTATGCCAGCGTGAGCGATAAAGCCCCCCCTACCTGGGCGGTGGTGAGTTGCTATCTGGCGATTGGTGCTGGCACCATGTTTGGCGGCTGGCGCATTGTCAGAACCATGGGCCAGAAGATCACCAAATTGAAACCGGTGGGAGGGTTTTGCGCTGAAACCGGGGGTGCCATCACGCTCTTTATGGCAACAGCTCTGGGTGTTCCGGTGTCAACCACCCACACCATCACGGGTGCCATCGTTGGCGTAGGCTCGGTGCACCGTGCCAGCGCCGTGCGCTGGGGCGTGGCCGCGAACATCATCTGGGCCTGGATTTTTACCATTCCAGCCAGTGCGTTTGTGGCGGCGATAGCTTACTGGGTAAGTTTGCAGGTTTTCTAGTGCTATATTAAAAATAGCGATTCAGTCAAGATTGACGGGGGCATGAGGCTAATTCTTATGAGAAACAGCCTGAGCTTCTGCAATCTGATTCTCAAGTTCAAAGTAGCGCTGAAAGCTGAACACGATGCTGCTCAATAAAACGGTAGTTCCGATGAGTAGCGAAAGCGCAATCGCCCCAATGGTGAGCCAATTGGTTTTGCCAGGCGCTGCATCTGGGGCAGCTCTTGGGTTAAACCACTCATTCCAGCTTTCTGTCGACATAAGACCGTAGACGATGGCCGTCAGGGCACAACCCGCAATCGTGAACCCCAGGAGCGGCATTAAAAACCAGCTCAATGGATCGTCGATCCCATTCTGTTGAATTCGTTTCAGGCCATACAAACCGAAGAGGGTGGGTACGGGCAGCAACCAGCCTAGCAGATCACCCGGGCCGCGCAAGTAAAAACGATGCAAGCCAAAAGGGCCCCCGATAAAGGCCAGCCAAGCGGCAATAGTTTTATTTTTCATGGTTTTCAATTATGGGCATGGCGCACAGGTGTCACTCAAACCAAGGGCTTTTTCCATCAGGACCACATCCAGCCAACGGTCAAATTTCCAACCGCAGGATTTGAGAACGCCCACATGGGTAAATCCGACCGATTGGTGAACGCCGATGGAGCCGACATTGGCCGAATCACCAATGACAGCAATTAATTTTCGCACGCCACTTTGCTCGGCCTTCGCCATTAACTCCGTCAACAACGCGCGACCCAAACCCTTACCAGCAACGTCAGGTGTCAGGTAAATCGAATCTTCGGCTGAGTAACGAAAAGCGGGTCGTGGCTTGAACCAGTTGCAGTAGGCAAACCCCAAAACTTTTTCACCATCAACTGCGACCAGAAAAGGAAGACCTTTGCCCAAAACATCTGCCCGGCGTTGGGCCATGTCCGCTTCTGTAGGTGGATCCGTCTCGAAAGTGCCCGTCCCAACGCGCACATGGTGGGCGTAAATGACGGTAATGGCCTGGATGTCTTCGGTGCGGCTTGGACGGATGATGATCATAAAAATGTAAACGTTATAATAGTCGGTTATTCAGTGTGTCGCTGGCCGGTTGGTCATGTCGCGTGTCTCAAGCGCTGGGTTAAGTTCAGAATTAATTGGCGGAATTAAACTCCGCCCCCCAAAGGATAAATCATGGTTGTCATTCGTCTGGCTCGTGGCGGTGCAAAAGCACGCCCCTTCTTCAATATTGTTGTGGCTGACAAGCGTACCCGTCGTGACGGCCGCTTTATCGAGCGTATTGGTTTCTACAACCCGATTGCTACAGCCAATGAAGAGAGCATCCGCCTTGCGCAAGATCGCTTGACTTACTGGAAAAGCGTCGGCGCTCAGGCATCTCCTACTGTGGAACGTCTGATTGCTCAAGCTGCCAAAAAAGCTGCTTGATCGTATTGTGATGCTGCCTGGCCTTGAAGCCGCCGACTTGCCGTCGGATGCCATCGAAGTTGGGCGCATTGCGGATGCCTGGGGCATCAAAGGCTGGTTCAAAGTCCTGCCGCACAGCGCCGATCCCGAGGCGCTTTTTTCTTCCAAACGATGGTTTTTAATGCCCTCCGAACGAGGCGCAAAAACATTCACAGGCGTTGCGGAATTGACCGTTACCGAATCCAAGATTCATTCCAATACCGTTGTTGCATCTGCCAAGGGTGTGGATGACCGCACTGCTGCAGAAGCTCTGCGTGGCGCTCGAATTTTCGTATCCCGATCCAACTTTCCAAAAGCTGAGATTGACGAGTATTACTGGGTCGATTTGATCGGTCTGGACGTGGTCAATCGTGAAGGCGTTGCGCTCGGAGCCGTCAAAGAATTGCTTTCTACCGGCGCCCAAACCGTGTTGGTGATGGACTATGAACAAGATGGCAAAGTGCAAGAACGCATGATTCCATTTGTGTCGGTTTATATCGACAACGTCGATCTTCCCGCCCGGCGCATTCTGGTGGACTGGCAACCCGATTTCTGACAGTCGCTCCCATGCGGTTCGACATCGTCACGCTTTTTCCTGAGTTGTTTGCACCGCTGTTGACCAGCGGTATCACGCGCCGCGCCTTCGAGTCGGGCCAAGTGGATGTCAAGTTTGCGAATCCACGCGATTTTGCGGTGGGTAATTACAAGCGAGTCGATGACCGACCCTTTGGTGGTGGCCCAGGCATGGTCATGATGGCCGAGCCCTTGACGCAATGCCTGCACCACATTCAGTCACAACGAACTGATCCGGTGCCTGTCGTGCTTTTTTCGCCGGTCGGGAAGCCGCTCAATCACGCTATGGTGTCCCGCTGGGCCGAAAGCGCGGGGGCGATCCTGATTTGTGGTCGCTACGAAGGCATTGATCAGCGATTCATTGAGCAGCATGTCACTGAACAAATCAGTCTGGGTGACTTTGTCTTGTCAGGTGGTGAGATTGCTGCCATGGCGCTGTTGGATGCCGTAGCTCGCTTGCAGCCTGGTGTATTGAACACAGCCGGTAGCCATCAGCAAGACAGCTTTAACCCCGAGTTGGATGGCTTGTTGGATTGCCCGCATTACACCCGCCCAGAAAACTGGTCGGGAAGGGTCGTGCCGGAGGTCTTGCTCACGGGTCATCACGTCAATATCGAGCGCTGGCGGCGTGAGCAAAGTTTGACGCTCACGGTTCGCTTGAGGCCGGAACTTATTAATCAGGCGAGGCAGGACGGGCGTTTAAGTCCTGCCGATGAAACTTTTCTTTCCCGACTTTTCTAACGTCTGACTAAAGTCCACAACTCTTGCTCGGGTTATAATAGAAGGCTTACCGATCCTCTGGCTGGCCGTTTCTTTGTCTTAACACTGAAACTATTGTGTCAATCCCGACACTGCGCGTCCAAGATCATTAAAGGCCATCATGAATCTGATACAAATTCTTGAGCAAGAAGAAATTGCTCGTCTTGGGAAAGTTATTCCCGTTTTCGCGCCCGGTGACACCGTGATCGTGAACGTTAACGTGGTTGAAGGCGCTCGCAAGCGCGTTCAGGCCTACGAAGGTGTCGTGATTGCCAAGCGCAATCGTGGCCTCAACAGCGGCTTCATCGTTCGCAAAATTTCCAGTGGTGAAGGCGTCGAACGTACGTTCCAGACCTACAGCCCGCTGATCGCCAGCATCGAAGTCAAGCGTCGCGGTGACGTGCGTCGTGCCAAGCTGTACTACCTGCGTGACCGCAGCGGCAAGTCGGCTCGTATTAAAGAAAAATTGCCAGCCAAGAAAACCAAAACAATCGCCGCATAACGCGATCTGTTTAGTTAGAAAAAGCCGCCCCAGCAATTGCTTGTGGCGGTTTTTTTTGATCCTATTTTCTGCATTCTTTCGTGACCTCTCCATCGCCTCAGTCCTTGCTGTCCAAGTTGCCCAACTTTGATCCCCGCCTGATCCCGGTTGAGGGCGTCGACTCGCATTTGGCCGCGGTTCCATTGGCCTCGCTGCAGCCAGCGGCCTTGCGGCAACGCTTCGCCTTCCCGCCTGTGTGGGCACCCGAGTTACTGGCCGAGAAGAAATTTATGGATCGGGCACCGATGCATGCCTCCGTGCTGGTACCCATCGTGATGCGCGAGCAACCGACCGTCTTGCTCACCGAGCGCACCCAGCATCTTTCCACCCATTCCGGACAAATTGCGTTTCCAGGTGGCAAGGTCGACGAAGACGATGTTGATGCCGCTGCCACCGCATTGCGCGAGGCGCAGGAAGAAGTAGGTTTGGACCCCTCTTTTGTTCAGGTTCTGGGTGTGATGCCGCACTATGTCACCGGGTCTTCGTTCATCATTACGCCTGTGGTGGCACTGGTTGAGCCGGGGTTCACTTTGACGCCGAATGCCAATGAAGTCGCCGATGTTTTTGAGGTGCCGCTGGCATTCTTAATGAACCCGGCTCACCACCAACGTCATTCCTTTGAGTGGGAAGGTGTGCGCCGGGAATGGTTTTCAATGCCCTACCAGGACGATGCCACGCAGCGATTTATTTGGGGGGCTACAGCAGGTATGTTGCGCAACTTCTATCGTTTGCTGTCAGCCTGACGCACGGTGCCGCTATGATGACTGTATGAGCTTTATCTCTGTGCTTTTAGCCCTGCTTTTAGAGCAGGCACGTCCTCTGAGCCGAGGCAACCTGGTGCATGCAAGTCTGCGCGCCTGGGTGCGCTGGAGCACCCGTAATTTTGATGCGGGCCAATCGTTTCAAGGCTGGCTGGCCTGGGGTTTTGCGGTGGGTGGCCCGTCACTGGCCGCCTTGGCGATTTATTGGTTGCTTGATGCTTTTGTGGGCTGGCCGGTGGCGGTGCTTTGGAGTGTGGCGGTGCTTTACGTCACGCTCGGGTTTCGGCAATTCAGTTTTCATTTCACCCAGATTCGCGATGCCCTGGCGGATGGCGACGAAGACCGCGCACGTGAACTGCTGGCCGAATGGCAGCAAATTGACGCGAGCGACTTGCCGCGCAGTGAAATTGTTCGACACGTCATAGAACATTCAGTGTTATCTGCGCATCGCCACGTTTTTGGTGTGCTGGCCTGGTTTTCCGTGCTGGCGGCCTTTGGTTTTGGACCGGCGGGTGCGGTGATGTACCGACTGAGTGAGTTTGTGGTTCGCTACTGGCAGCACAAAACTAAAACTCACCATCTGCCGGTGAGTGAGGCCCTTCAAACATGCGCAGCGCAGGCTTGGTCAGCCATTGATTGGGTGCCCGCACGCATCACGGCCATCAGCTTCGCCGTCGTGGGCAGCTTTGAAGAGGTGGTGGACAGTTGGCGCAACTACGAACCGCGTTTTCCTGGCGATAACGATGGTGTCATTTTGGCCGCGACTGCCGGCGCGGTGAATATCAGGTTGGGGGATGCCGCCAGTCAAGCGTCCTATCCAGCAGATGTGCCACCCGTCATGGCCGGGGCCATGGAGTCGACTCAGGAAACATCGTCTGGGCAGGCGCCTGAACTGGCGCATCTCGCCGTCATTGTGGGCTTGGTTTGGCGTACCGTGGTGATGTGGATGGTCTTGCTGGCCCTCTTGACGCTGGCACGACTTTTGGGTTAGTTATATGCCGAATAGGGCTGTAGCCCTTGTGTGGCTTGCGTAGTGAGCTATAAAATTAATAGTGAATTCCCTTTTGAAGTCTACTTATTGCAGCCCCATCGTCGAACGGTTGGTGCCCTACGTGCCGGGTGAGCAGCCCAAACTTGACCGTCTCGTCAAACTCAATACCAACGAAAACCCGTACCCGCCTTCTCCGCGCGTGATTGCGGCGATTCAGGCGGCAGCTCAACACGGTTTGGAGTTGTATCCGGACCCTGAAGCGATGGCGCTCAAGCAAGCCATCGCCACCCACCATGGCTTGACCGCGCAACACGTTTTCATGGGCAACGGCTCCGATGAAGTGCTGGCGCATGCTTTCTTCGCTTTTTTTCAGCAAGGTTGCCCGTTGCTGATGCCCGACATCAGCTACAGCTTTTACAAGGTGTATTGCGGGCTGTATGACATCCCGGTCGAGCAGGTCGCTTTGACCGATGAGATGCAGCTTGATGTGTCTGCGTATGCGCGTCTGGAGGGTCTCTCTGTGGCGGGCGTCGTCGTTGCCAACCCGAATGCCCCGACCGGCATCGGACTACCTATGCACCACATTGAGCAACTCCTGCGCTTGCATCCTACGCGTGTGGTGTTGGTGGACGAAGCGTATGTCGATTTCGGGGGTGATAGCGCCATTGCGCTGATTGCGCAGTACCCCAATTTGCTGGTGGTTCACACCCTGTCCAAGTCGCGCTCACTGGCCGGTTTGCGGGTCGGTTTTGCCTGCGGACAGCGGCACCTGATTGACGCTTTGGAACGGGTAAAAAATAGTTTCAACTCCTACCCGTTGGACCGTCTGGCGATAGCCGGCGGTGTGGCCGCTTTTGAGGATGTGGCTTATTTTGAACAGACCCGCCAAGCCGTCATGAGCAGCCGCGAAGGGTTGGTCCTAGCGCTGGAAGATTTGGGCTTCAAGGTGCTGCCGTCACAGGCGAATTTTGTGTTTGTCTCGCATTCGCAGCATGACGCTGCGGGTATCGCTACGGGTCTGCGCGCGCACGGCGTGTTGGTTCGGCATTTCAAGTTGCCCCGCATTGAGAACTATCTGCGCATCAGTATTGGCACCCCGGCACAATGCGACGCGCTGCTGCAGGCCTTGGCGTCAGTATTTACGGGCTTGGCTTAATTCAGCGTACAAATCGCTATAAATTTTATAGCGATTGGCGCTTATTCCGTCTGGGCTACCGTCGGGTTTAACCGCAGCCATCACACCACAACCAGGTTCATGCAGGTGACTGCAGTTGTAGAACTTGCAGTTTGCAACGTGCGGCTTCAGGTCCGGCATATAGGCCGCCAACTGCGCCGGGTCGATGTGGTTCAGGCCAAACTCCTGAAAACCGGGCGAGTCAATCAAGGCGGTGGTTTTGCTGTCGTCCACCCAGTACCAGGTGGTGCTGGTGGTGGTGTGTTTGCCCGAGTTGAGGGCCTGGGAGATTTCACCGGTCTGCGCCAGCGCGCCGGGTGCCAACAGGTTGATCAAAGTGCTTTTTCCGGCGCCCGAAGGTCCCAATACCAGGGTTGTTTTGCCGCCCAGCAGTTTGAGAAGTTCGGCGTGATCAACCTCGCCGGATTGTTTGAGCGACAGCGGCAACACGCCGTAATGCATCTGCCGGTAGGGTCGCAACCATTCCCAAGCCCGGGCGAAAGGCTCGACCAGATCGCTTTTGTTGAGCGCGATGATAGGCGTGATGTGCTCGGCCTCGGCCGCAATCAAAGCGCGCGAGAGTTGGCTGCTGGAGAATTCCGGCTCTGCCGCGATCAGGATCAGGATCTGGTCCAGATTGACCGCAAACGATTTGGTGCGAATCTCGTCCTGGCGGTAAAACACGTTTTTACGTTCTTCAATCTTCTCGATCGTGCCCTCGTCGCGCGACGCTTGCCACAAGACCCGGTCGCCCACCAGCCCCTGACTTTTTTTGCCGCGCGAGTGGCAGATCAGGCGCTTTCCCTCGGGCGTTTCCACCAGAAAGTGGCGGCCATAGTTGGCCACAATCAGGCCTTTGTCGAGCGTTGCACGTTCCATCAAGTTGTCGCCTTGTAATAAACCGTCATGCCAGCAGGGCGTCAACGCGCGCTGCACAGTCAAAATCGGTGATCGAAATGCCGCTCACCTCATGGGTGTTAAAGCGCACCACGCAGCGGTTGTAATGCACCGATAAGTCGGGGTGGTGGTCCTGTGTGTGCGCGATGAAAGCCACTGCGTTGACGAAGGAGAGGGTCTTGTAGTAATCGGCAAAGGTGAAGGTCTTCTCGATCGCGATGGCCGCACCATCGCCACTCAAAGCCCAGCCCTCCAGTTGCGCAAGTTTTGCTACTACTTGTGTAGCTGTCAGCGCACGTCTGACGGGGGCTAGAGGGTTATTTGTCATATAAACAGGGTTGGGTGCAGGTCTCAGCCCATCATCCGGGCCAGGCGCTCGGATGCCGGTGGGTGGGAATAATAAAACTTCACATACAGCGGGTCAGGCGTCAGCGTTGATGCGTTGTCCTCATAGAGCTTGAGCAGCGCGGTGGCGAGGTCCGGGCCACTGGTTTGCTGCACCGCATAGGCATCGGCTTCAAACTCGTGCTTGCGCGAGATTTGGGCAAACAGGGGAGCGATGAAGAAGCTGAAAATCGGGATGGCCAGCATGAACAACAAGAGGGCCAGTGCATCGTTGGGCGCCCCCAGGTTGGGTTGAACGCCCAAACCGGTATAAAACCAGACCTGCGTTGCCAGCCAGCCGAGCAAGGCAAAGCCCAGCAAGCTCATCGCGAACATGGATACGATGCGTTTGATGATGTGCTTGTGCTTGAAGTGCCCCAACTCATGCGCGAGCACTGCATCCACTTCATTGGCTGAAAGTTTGGCCAGCAAGGTGTCATAAAACACCACCCGTTTGGCTGCGCCAAATCCGGTGAAGTAAGCATTGGCATGGGCACTGCGTTTTGAGCCATCCATCACGAACAAGCCCTTGGCTGCAAAACCGCAGCGCTTCATCAGCGCGGTGACGCGGGCCTTGAGTGTTTCGTCTTCCAGCGGTTCAAACTTGTTGAAGAGCGGCGCGATGAAGGTGGGGTAAATCACCAGCAGCAATAAATTGAACCCCATCCAGACGGCCCATGCCCACAACCACCAGAGGCTGCCAGCGGCGCCCATCATCCACAGAATAAGTGCAGCGATGGGCAAGCCAATGAGCGCGCCAATCAGACTGGATTTGAGCAAGTCAAGAGCCCAGAGTTTGAGAGTGGTTTTATTGAAACCAAAGCGCTCCTCAATCACAAAGGTTTGGTACAGGGTGATGGGTAAATCAATCACGCCGTTGATCAGAATAAATGCGGCGAGCAAGGCAATTTGTTGCCCCATACCACCGCCCAGCCAGCCCAGCAAAAACTGGTTGAGTTCAGACAGGCCGCCGAGCAGTGTCCAGCCCATCAGGACGACGGTGCCCAAAGCCAGTTCCAGCATGCCAAAGCGTGCCTTGGTGATGGTGTAGTCGGCGGCTTTTTGATGCGCTGCCAAGGTGATGGTGGCAGAGAAGGCTGATGGCACTTCAGCGCGGTGCTGCGCCACATGCCGAATTTGGCGTGAGCCCAGCCAGAATTTCAGCAGCACACCGGCCAACAAAGTAAAAGCAAAGGCAAAGGTCATTACCAATGAGAAGGGGATAGATGAAGTCAGGATTGGCATGGCGACCGAGTTTAGGCCATCAGCGACAATTCAAAGCATGAACCCGACGAACACCCCGAATGCAAGCGTATTACTTGCGAAATCTGACCAAAATCTGGTTTGGCTTGATTGTGAAATGACCGGTCTCGACCCTGAAGTGGACCGCATCATTGAGATCGCTGTCATCGTGACCGGGCCCAAGCTTGAGAGCCGCACGGAAGGCCCGGTGCTGGTGATTCACCAGAGCAACGAACAGCTCGACAAAATGGACAAGTGGAACAAAGGCACCCACGGCAAGAGCGGCCTGATTGACAAGGTCAAGGCGTCAACCCTGCTGGAAGCGCCCGCCGAGCAACAGCTGATCGATTTCTTGAGTCAATACGTTCCTAAAAAAGGCTCACCGATGTGTGGCAACAGCATTGGGCAGGATCGGCGCTTTCTGGCCAAGTACATGCCGAAGCTGGAGGCTTTTTTTCATTACCGAAACCTTGATGTGAGCACGCTTAAAGAGCTGTCCAAGCGCTGGCGGCCCGAGGTCTACAGTTCCTTTAAAAAGCAGCAGCGCCACACCGCTTTGGCCGATGTGCACGAGTCCATTGATGAGCTGGAACACTACCGGGAACACTTCATTAAATTAAGTAATTAGGTAGAAACCCGAATCCATGCCATAATCGAAGGCTGCGCTACTTGTTGTAGCGCAAATTTGTACATCTCCCTTCATTCACAGGGTCCAAAGCAAGTACGCATTAGCGGCATTGCATAAAAGGGCCCCCAGCGCTGATAGAACTCCTTGTGAGTCAGAGCAGGTTCCGTTTGATGGTTGATGTTTTTTAACCATTGACGGAGCAGTCGCAGTCCCTGCGGCGCTCGCGTGTGAGTAAATTCATGACTGACGCTATTCAAGCGACGGGCGAAGTATCGCTTGTCGAAAATTTTTCCAATGACACTGCCGAGATGACGCAAAACGTTGTCCAGCAAGCTGACGCTATTGAGGCCGTCGAGCCAGTCGCTGAACTGCCTAACGGCTTTGTGGCGCTGGGCCTGGCGCCTGAGCTGATCCAGGCGGTTAAAGACCTGGGATTTACCCAGCCCACCACAGTGCAATTGAAGACGATTCCTATCGCCATGCAAGGCCACGGCGCTGCTGACGAAGCTGCCCGCTTTACCGATTTGATGGTATCGAGCCAAACCGGTAGCGGCAAAACTGCTGCCTTCTTGCTGCCCGTGTTGCACACCCTGCTGATGCAAATGGC
>NZ_JBAWYV010000045.1:0-24805 GCF_037143375.1 Rhodoferax sp.
GCATGGCCTCCAGCGTGGCCACGGCCGGATACGGACACGGCTCGCCCATCATGTCCAGACGGTAATCGGGGGTGTAGGTGGGCTTGTTCATGCGGTGGCCTTTGACAAAAGAGTTTGTTGCGCCTTGCGGGCAAAGAAGTGTTTTTCCCACCACATCACGGCCAGCATCGCGCAAGCCAGCATCAGGTAGGTGACGATCAAGCCGCCTTGCGGGCCGAAGACCACCAGCAGATTGACCTTGTCGTAGTTGGTGGCCATGGCCGGGGCAATGTCGTCCCACCAGGCCGCCAGCAGCGTCGCGCCAATGATGTTGCCCAAGCCCACCCACCAGTAATGCACCTGGCCTTCGACCGCGCGGTACATCCAGCCCGTTTCGCAGCCGCCCGCCAGCACAATGCCAAAGCCAAACAGCAAGCCACCGATCACCGAATTGGGCCCTGCCCACATGATTTTGGGCGACACGCCCAGCTGCACATAGCTATAAATACCAATGGTGCTGACCGCCATGCCCACAATGATGGCCTTGGCCATTTGGGTGCGCCCGGTCAGCCACAGATCTCGAAAAGCCGAGGTAAAGCAGATTTGCGCACGCTCGATGAGCAAGCCAAAGGCCAGACCAAACAAGGCCGCCAGACCCAGCTTGGGGGCATTGAACGTCTTGGCCACGGCCCACAGCGCAAAGGCACCAAAGACCAACATGCCAAGCCTAAAACGGCGTGCGGCCTGATCGGCAGTTTGCGTCAGCGGTTGGGCTGCCGAAACTTTTTGCAGTTTGACCGGGATGCGGAACACCGGCAGCATTGTGAAGCGCGCCCCAAACCAGGACCCGGCGGCCGTTGCCAGCGCAAAAAACCAGGCATGCAGCGAAAACTGAGGGATGCCGGTAAAGAAGGCTGCCAGGTTGCAGCCCATCGCCAGACGGGCGCCAAAGCCCGCAATGATGCCGCCCGCCACCGCCTGAACAATGCGAATGCGGTGCTGCGGTGTGCGCAGCTTGACGTTGTTGGCCCATAACGCGGCCGACAGGCAACCGACAAACATGCCGATGATCATCAGGCCATCGATCCGGTCCAATGGCGAGCCTTCGAGGTGAAGCAGCTTGAAGTAGCCCCAGTTTTCGGGGTGGTAGCCGAACAGTTGCATCACATGCCCACCCCACCGGGTGAATTCGCCAGTGACGGCCCAAAAGGTGCCGGTAATGCCAAAATAATAAGCCGAGAGAACCCCGGCGGCAATGACGGACGGCACCGGCGCCCAGAAGCGCACGAGATAGTCTTGTTTGAATGTGTGCCAGTTCATGACTGAGCATCCTCCTGAGAAGCGTTGCAACTTAAGTGCAAGCTGAATAAAAAAAGCACCCGAGGTGCCAAGGAGCCAGGCGACGCGAAGCCGCTAACTGGCGAGGGGCGAACTCTACCCTAATAAACCGTAAGGGCGCCAAATCAGGTAGAAAGATGCAAATCAACAGGACCAAAGGCGCCCCGAGAATGCTACAAATTCATATTTCAAATCAACCTCTAGCCCCCGTCTATCATGCGCAGGCAGCTATATATTAAATAGCAACTAACACGCTTGCAGCTTCACGGAGAAACCCTCACCTGACGCCATAACCGCCAGCAGACGGTCGATGTTGGGGTGACTGCCCGGATGGGCGCGTGCATGGGCCGTGTGCTCGGCAAAGAGGTCCAACCCTTCCTGCGCCGCCGCGACATTGATGCTGCCGTGCCGGGCAGCTAAAGCGGCGTAGACGGCCAAGGCACCTGACTGACCTGGTTTATTCTCGATTGTGGCCACCACGTTGCCGACTGCGTCAAGTAGTTGTAGCGCAGCCAGATGGCTCACGGCCGGGAGTTGTTTGAGGTTGTCGGCGAAGGCCATGGTTTGATCCTTGAAAACGGGCGCTGCCCAAAAAATGCGCTATTGTCCGGCACTCACGCTTGAAGCCGTGCAGCCTGCGTTACCGGGCAAAATCACCCCTCCCCTTTTCACCCGGACTCACCCCATCATGCAAGCCCTTCTCAACGCCATCGCCCAGATGGACATGCCTCACGATGCCCAACGCGTGTTCCACGGGCGGGGCGGCCTGCACCTTGGTTGTGAGCATTGGGTGCTGGATGCCTACCCACCGGTTTGGGTGTTGACCAGTTTTCAGCCCGCAACCGATGAGGAGCTGCAAACTCTCCACCGTGCCTTGACTGAGCGCTGGCAGCAACTGGCCTCTAGGCTGCCACTCAACTGGGTCTACCAGTGCCGGCATGACGGGAAAACCGAGACGCGACTCATGGCTGGCAGCGTGCCCGAGCCGCATGTGGTGACCGAGAACGGCTCACGCTACCGGGTGCACGTGGACAAGGGTCAGAACCACGGCCTGTTTCTCGACATGGCAGAAGGCAGGCGCTGGGTGCGCGAGAACGTGGCCACTCGGCCGCGGTTCAAGGTGCTTAACCTGTTTGCTTACACCTGCGCCTTTTCTGTGGTCGCACTGCAGGCGGGTGCCAAACAGGTGGTCAACGTGGACATGAGCCAAAGCGCCCTGGCGACGGGACAGCAAAACCACCAACTCAATGGCATCACCGCTGGCGCCAGTTTTCTGGCACACGATATTTTTAAGACCTGGGGCAAGATCACCCGAGGCGGTCCTTATGACCTGGTCATTGTTGACCCGCCCAGCTTTCAACGGGGCAGCTTCGTTGCCACCAAGGATTACGCACGCCTGATGCGCCGACTGCCTGATTTACTGGATTTGGGCGGACACGCGCTGCTGTGCCTTAACGCACCCGAGCTAGGCGTCGCCTTCTTGCAAGACCAAATGCGAGAACTGGCACCTCAGCTGGCGTTCGTGCAGCGCTTGCCGAATCCAGCCGTGTTTGCCGATGTCTCGGATGAGCGCTCACTGAAGGTGCTGCTGTACAAAGCGCCCGACTCCCCGTATTTACCCTCGATTTAAAACCTGAAAATGTCAGGTTTTATTCAGTCGCAAGGCGTTACGCTCTGAAGCGTTGAAAAGCTTGATGGCGACACCTTCTTTTGCAGGACCTCCAAAGGCTTGTTTTGTACTTTTCTAATAACGGAGACACCATGCAGGCGCTTCTAAAATTCTCAAAAGCAGTGGATGGGTTGAACACCCAGATCGGCAAATATGTGATCTGGCTGATCCTGGCGTCTACCGTCATCAGCGCGGTCAATGCCATTGTTCGCAAGGCGTTTAACGTCAGTTCCAACGCCTACCTTGAAGTGCAGTGGTACCTGTTTGCCGCCACCTTTTTACTGTGTGCGGCCTACACGCTGCTCAATGGGGAGCATGTCAAGATCGATGTGATTTACACCCATTTCTCCAAGCGCAAGCAAATGTGGATCGATATATTCGGTTTCGCTTTTTTCCTGACACCGTTTTGCCTGGCGATTCTTTGGTACGGCGTGCCCTTCTTCCTCAAAGGCTACCAATCGGGCGAAGTGTCCTCGAATGCGGGCGGCTTGATCCGCTGGCCGGTGTACGCCATGATCCCTCTGGGGTTTAGCTTGTTGCTGCTGCAAGGCTGGTCCGAATTGATCAAGCGTTTGGCGTTTTTGCAAGGCTTGATTGAAGACCCCACCCACAAAAAAATCGAAAAAACGCCCGAAGAAGAGCTGGCCGAGGCGATTCAAAAACTCGCTGAAGAAAAAGCGGCCAAAGCCCACGCGGCCTGATTCAGGAGACACACATGCAATTTGTTATCAACAACCTGGCCCCCATCATGTTTGGTGGGCTCATTGTTTTCCTGCTGATGGGTTTTCCGGTGGCCTTCAGTCTGGGTGCTTGCGGCCTGTTTTTTGGCTTTGTCGGCATTGAACTGGGCATCCTGCCTGAATCTCTGCTGCAGGCACTGCCGCTGCGCCTGTTCGGCATCATGCAAAACGACACGCTGCTGGCGATTCCGTTTTTCACCCTCATGGGCTTGATTCTGGAGCGCAGCGGCATGGCCGAGGATTTACTTGACACCATTGGCCAGTTGTTTGGCCCCTTGCGCGGTGGTCTGGCCATCGCAGTGGTGCTGGTGGGCGCCCTGCTGGCTGCCACAACCGGGGTGGTGGCGGCCTCTGTGATTTCGATGGGCCTGATCTCCTTGCCCATCATGCTGCGCTACGGCTATGACCGCCGCGTAGCCTCTGGGGTGATTGCCGCTTCGGGCACGCTGGCACAGATTATTCCGCCCTCGCTGGTGCTGATTATTCTGGCGGACCAGCTGGGTCGCAGCGTGGGTGAGATGTACAAAGGCGCATTCATTCCCGGCTTTGCGCTGACGGGTCTGTACCTGGCGTACATCGTTTTACTGACCTTTATTCGCCCGACCTGGGTGCCCGCCTTGCCACCCGAAGCCCGCACCATTCGAGAAAACGACGGAACCAGCGGCTTGCGCTCACTGGGTATTTTGACGATCGTCACGGTGGCCGTCGCGGTGTACTTTGGTCAACATTACGCGCAGGTCACCAGCTTTTTCAAGGGCGAAGAAGTGCTGACCGTCGCCACCGACGAAACCATTGTGGTGGCTTTGTGCGCCGGAGTGATGCTGGCCTTTGTGTTGGCGCTGGTCAACAAGGTGACGCGCATGGGCCTGCTCTCGAACATGGCCGAGCGCGTGACGTTTGTGCTGATTCCCCCGCTGCTCCTGATCTTTCTGGTGCTGGGCACCATTTTCCTGGGCGTGGCGACACCGACCGAAGGCGGCGCCATGGGCGCCATGGGCGCCTTTCTCATGGCGATGAGCCGGGGCCGCTTGAACCTGGCGCTGTTAAAACAAGCACTCACGTCGACTGCCAAGCTCTCCAGTTTTGTGGTGTTTATTCTGGTCGGCTCGACCGTGTTCAGCCTGGTGTTCCAGGGCGTTGATGGTGGCAAATGGGTTGAGCATCTGTTGGGCTCGGTGCCGGGGGGCCAGGTTGGCTTCCTGATCGTGACCAATCTGCTGATTTTCTTTTTGGCGTTCTTTCTGGACTTCTTTGAACTGGCGTTCATCGTCGTGCCTTTGTTGGCGCCGGTGGCCGAAAAAATGGGCATCGACCTGATCTGGTTTGGCGTTCTGTTGGGCGTGAACATGCAGACCTCGTTCATGCACCCGCCGTTTGGCTTTGCGCTGTTCTTCCTGCGCAGCGTGGCGCCCAGCCGGGAATACACCGACAAGCTCACCAAAAAGCTGATTGCACCGGTCACCACCATGCAGATTTACTGGGGCGCCGTGCCTTACGTGATCATCCAGGTCATCATGGTCGGCCTGATCATTGCGTTCCCCGGCATCGTCTCCAGCGGTCTTGACAAGAAAGAAATCATCGACCTGGACAAAGTGGTGCTTGAAGTGCAGGCCGAAGCGCCCATGGAAGCGGCCTCAGCGCCAGAAGCGCTTGAAGCGACCCCAGCGGGCACAGAAAAACCAGACGCCAACGACCCGATGAAGGCCATGCAGGACGCGATGGACAAAGATAAAAAGTAAACCCTCGTCTGCGCTTGAGCCCCGACCCTGTTTCGGGGCTTTTTTTCGTCCACCCCGGGTAAACTCGCACCCGAATCACGTACAAATAACCAGAGTCCTCCGTATGTCCTTAGAAAAAGTATCAGAAATGCTGGCCAAGCAGAAACTGGTTGAAGGCATGGTCCACGGACAAAATATGCCTCGTCAGGACATTGTGGAAACCCTGTTGCAACGCCAACACCTGGCCGAACTGCATAACCTGATGACCCAACTGCCGACCGACGAAATCGGCAGCATCCTGGAGGCGCTGCCGATTGAGGACGCCCAACTGCTATGGAAGCAGATACCTGAAAACCGCGAAAACGATGTGCTGTGGGAAGTCTCTGACTCCCGCCGAGAGCAACTGGTGGGCAGCCGGGAACCCGCCTTTGACGAAAGCCAGATGAATGCGTTTCAACTGGTCGATGGCCGCTTGCAGCAAATCCCGATTGAAAGCCGCAAAAACCTGGAAGGCGTGCAACCGATCTGGATTGACCTGTTGAACGCCAGCAAAGCCGAGCGCGCCTACGTTGGCGCCCATTTTGGCCTGACGCTGCCCGACCCCGGGGATGTGACCGACCTGGAAGTGAGTTCGCGTTTTCACATTGAAGAGAACGGCGAAATCCACCTGCATTCCAATTTCTTGCTGGACCGCGAGGGCGACTCCCGCAGCGTGCCGGTGGTTTTCATCGTGCACCAAGGCATCCTTTTTTCGATGCGCAACGAAGATTTGCCGGTGTTCCGGTTGCAACGCCGCCGGGCGCGAACGCAGCCGGGCTACGCCTCGGATTGCATCGACTTGTTGCTGGACCTGTATGGCGCCGATGTGGAGTATTCAGCGGACTCTCTGGAAGATATTTACGCCACCCTGGGCGTTGTAGGCCGGCAGGTGCTGAGCGAAGCCATCAGCGACAAAGAAGCCGCCGCCATCCTGGGTGACATTGCCGAGGAAGAAGACCTGAATGGCCGGATTCGGGGCAACATTCTTGACACGCAACGGGCCATCAACTTCCTGATGCGCTGCAAGATTTTGACGGCCAACCAGTTCGAGGATGCCAAGCAGATTTTGCGCAACATTGAATCCCTGAACAGCCACACCTCATTCCTGTTTGACAAGATCAACTTCCTGATGGATGCGACCATCGGTTTCATCAACATCAACCAGAACAAGCGAATCAATCAACTCACGGTGTTCGGTGTGGTGTTCATGCCAATCAATATTTTGGCGGGCGTCGGCGGCATGTCCGAGTTTTCAATGATGACGCAGGGAATTCCGTGGCCTATGGCTTACGGCGGCTTTATAGTGGGAGCCGCCCTGATTGGTGCCGTGACTTATTTGGCGTTGAAACATGTGGAAAATCGGCAGATGAAAGTAAAAAAAGCGGCACCGGCCCGGTAAGCTTCACTAACCTCCATTAAAAAAGCCCCGACCAGCGGGGCTTTTTCATGTGCAGCGAAATGGCTTACAGTTTCTGCGCCTGCATGAAGCTGTCAAACTTGGCTTCGGTGAAGCGGAACCACAGGTTTTGGTCTCTGCGGAAGGCCGACATATCGTCGTAGACCTTTTTCCAGTTGGCGTTCTTGCCGCGCAACTCTTCGTACAGCGCCATGGATTCCTTGAATGCAACGTCCAGCACGTCTTTCGGGAAAGGCATCACTTTGGTTTTGGCACCCACCAACTGTTTCAGCGCCAACGGGTTCTTGGCGTCGTACTTGGCCTGCATTTCAACGTGCGCACAGGTGGTGGCCGCAGAGAGGATAGCTTTATTTTCAGCCGAGAGTGACTCATAGGCCTTGTTGTTGACAAACAAGTCAACTTGAGGACCGCCCTCCCACCAACCGGGGTAGTAGTAAAACGGGGCCACTTTGTTGAAGCCCAGTTTTTGGTCATCGTAGGGGCCAATCCACTCGGCGGCATCAATCGTGCCTTTTTCAAGCGCCTGGTAAATCTCGCCGCCTGGAATGTTTTGAGGTACGCCACCCATGCGCTCGATCACTTTGCCGGCAAAACCACCGACGCGAAACTTCAGGCCCTTGATGTCTTTGGCGCTCTTGATCTCTTTGCGATACCAGCCACCCATCTGAGCACCGGTATTGCCAGCCGGGAAGTTCACGATGTTGTACTTGGCATAGAACTCGCGCATCAGCTTGCCGCCGTTGCCTTCAAACATCCAGGCCGTCATCTGGCGGCTGTTGAGGCCGAAAGGCAAACCAGTACCGATGGCAAAGGTTTCATCTTTACCAAAGTAGTAATAAGCGCAGGTGTGACCGCACTCCACGGTGCCGCTCTGCACGCCATCTACCACGCCTAAAGCAGGCATCAATTCACCGGCGGCATGGGTTGATATGGTGAACTTGCCACCGCTCATTTCGCTCACTTTTTTAGCGATGGTTTCTGCGGCCCCAAAAATGGTATCGAGGGACTTGGGGAAACTGGAAGCCATTCGCCAGCGCAGGGCGGCTTGGGCATGTACGGCAGGCGCAACGCCTGCAGCCAAAACGCCGGCAATGCCAGCGTTTTTAATGATCGAACGACGATCCATGGGGATTCACTCCTTAAGAGTTGTAAGTTGAATAACTAGCCTTGCGCATCAGCAAATCAGCGGTTGGCTTCACTCGTTCATTGTAGAAACTAGCACGAGCGTTAGCGAGGGGGTTTTCCCTTGAAAACCTGACTGATTAACGTCAGGCCACCGCTTTGAGCGTAGGTCGACCGGGTTCAACCAAACTCCCAAAACGGTGGGTGACTGACGCCTGGATACCCTCGGCATCCAGACCCTGCAGGGTCAGTAATTTGGCGGGGTCACCGTGCTCGATAAACTCGTCTCGCAAGCCCAATTGCAGCACCGGTTTGAGCACGCCGGCGGCGTGCAGCGCCTCGAGCACGGCGCTGCCAGCGCCGCCCATGAGGGCGCCCTCTTCCACTGTCACCAAAGCGTCGTGTGTGGCAGCCACCTTGAGCAGCAATTCGACATCAAGCGGCTTGGCCCAGCGCATGTTGACCACCGTGGCATTCAAAGCCTGGGCGGCTTGCAGCGCCGGGTACAGCAGCGTGCCAAAAGCCAGAATGGCAATGCCTTTGCCTTCGCGCTTGACTTCGCCTTTGCCAAACGGCAGTGACTCCAATCCCGCTTGCACCGGTACGCCAGCACCAGCACCACGCGGGTAGCGAACGGCCACCGGGTGATCCTGTTCAAACGCGGTAGAGAGCAACTGCCGGCATTCGTTTTCGTCGGCCGGGCAGGCGATGCTGATGTTGGGAATGCAGCGCATGAAGGGAATGTCGTAGGCTCCGGCATGGGTCGCGCCATCGGCACCCACCAAACCGGCGCGGTCCAGCGCAAACACCACCGGCAGGTTTTGAATCGCTACATCGTGAATCACCTGGTCGTAGGCGCGCTGCAAAAAGGTCGAGTAGATCGCCACCACGGGTTTCAAGCCCTCGCACGCCAGACCGGCGGCAAACGTCACCGCATGCTGCTCAGCAATGCCCACATCAAAGTAGCGCGTCGGGAAATGCTTTTCAAACTCCACCATGCCAGAGCCCTCACGCATGGCGGGTGTAATGCCGACTAAACGAGTGTCAACGGCGGCCATATCGCACAGCCACTGGCCAAACACATGGGTAAAGGTTTGTTTGGGTGGCGTGGTGGGGTGTTGCAAACCCACGGCGGGGTCGAACTTGCCGGGGCCGTGGTAGGCCACCGGGTCAGCTTCAGCCAGCTTGTAACCCTGCCCTTTTTTGGTGACTACATGCAAAAACTGCGGTCCCTTGAGGTGCTTGATGTTTTCCAGCGTGGGGATCAGCGAGTCGAGGTCATGGCCGTCGATCGGGCCGATGTAGTTGAAACCGAACTTCTCGAACAGGGTCGCGGGCACCACCATGCCTTTGGCGGTTTCTTCAATGCGCTTGGCCAATTCGAACAAAGGCGGCGCGCCTTTGAGCACGGTTTTGCCGGCATTTTTGGCAGCGGCGTAAAACTGCCCGCTCATGAGTTTGGCCAGGTAGCGGTTCAGCGCGCCCACCGGCGGGCTGATGCTCATGTCGTTGTCGTTCAGGATGACCAGCAGGTTGCAATCGGCCACGCCCGCGTTGTTCAGCGCCTCAAACGCCATGCCGGCGGTGAGCGCGCCGTCGCCAATGATGGCAATCGCGTGGCGCTCTTCGCCCTTGATTTTGGCGGCCATCGCCATGCCCAAAGCCGCGGAGATCGAGGTGCTGGAATGTGCGGTGCCAAAAGCGTCGTAATCGCTTTCAGCACGCTGTGGAAAACCGCTCAAGCCACTGAACTGGCGCAACGACTCCATGCGATCACGCCGACCGGTCAGAATTTTGTGCGGATAGGTCTGGTGGCCCACGTCCCACACCACGCGGTCATGCGGGGTATTGAAAACATAGTGCAAGGCCACGGTCAGTTCTACCGTGCCCAGGTTGGAACTGAGGTGGCCGCCGGTTTTAGAGACACTACTGAGCACATAGGCCCGCAACTCGGCAGCCAGTGCGTGCAACTGTGCATGAGGCAACAACCGCAGATCGGCGGGGTCGTTGATGGTTTTCAGCAGCGGGTACGAATTATTTGACATATGCTATGTTTTTTATAGCTATCAGCGCTTATTCAATAAAGGCTAAAGGCTTATTTCCCTATATTTTTATGAATGGACCCGTGTTGCAACACACGTTCGTTTCAACACAGGCGGTTGACCACCATATTGGCCAAACCCTGCAAGGCCTGGGTGTTGCGCAAACCACTTTGCGACAAAGCTTGCAAGGCCTGCGCCAGCAACTCCTGGGCAAAGGCCGCCGAACGTTCCAGCCCCAGCAAGGACACATACGTTGGTTTGTCTTGGTCAGCATCTTTGCCTGCCGTCTTGCCCAGCGTGGCCGAGTCGGCGGTCACGTCCAGAATGTCGTCTACTACCTGAAACGCCAGGCCTATGGCGGCGCCATACTGCTTGAGTGCGGCTAGCGCCACCCCCGAAGCATCACCACAGGCAGCGCCCATCATGACGCTGGCTTGCAACAAGGCACCGGTTTTAAGGCGGTGCATCTCGCGCAACTGGCTCTCATTGAGGGCCACACCCACACTGGCGAGGTCAATCGCCTGCCCCCCGGCCATCCCGCCACTTCCGGCAGCGCGTGCCAGCAGTTGGCACAGGCACGCTTGTTGGGTGGCCGGCATTTTTTCGTCATCAGGTGTCAGCAACTCAAACGCCAGGGCCTGCAAAGCATCACCGGCCAGCAAGGCACTGGCTTCGCCGAATTGCACATGAACCGTGGGCTTACCACGACGCAGCACGTCGTTGTCCATGCACGGCATGTCGTCATGTACCAGTGAATAGGCGTGGATCAACTCTACCGCGCAGGCCGCGCGCAGGGCGGCATCTGAAGTCGGCGCCGAACTATCGGTATTCACAGCCTCAGAAGCCGCCATGACCAACAGCGGGCGGAGTCGTTTGCCCCCATCCAGCACGGCGTAGCGCATGGCCTCTACCAAGGCGGCCGGAGCGCCATGGTCCACACCTACGGGCGCATCAGCCGTTACCCAACGTTCAAGTGCACGCTCAACGTGGTCAAGGTGCTCGGCGCTCCAGGCGCTCAGGTTAAAGGTGGTGTCAGTTTTCAATCGGGGGTCCAGGTTTTGAGCGTGCCCTGATCCAGCACCTTGATTTGACCTTCGACCGCTTCCAGCCGATCACGGCAATATTTGAGCAATTCGGCACCACGCTGGTACTGCGTCAGCAATTGTTCCAGTGGCATATCACCCGATTCAAGCCGGGAAACCAGTTGTTCAAGCTCCTCTTGGGCCGCCTCAAAACTGACCGGCGCAACTGAAGTAGGTTTGGGGGCAGAAGCCATAGGGCAGGAAATTCCGTGGGTCTAAAAGGAGTGATTTTAGGCGCTGGGGCTGATATATGACGTGAGCATCCTCAAAACATAGGGGCATTAACTTCCAACCCTCAAAATCCTTACAAATGAACGGTGACAGGTACAATCAAGCCCCGGCAGCTCTCGAGGTAACTGCCCTTCAAGCCCCTCTTTGAGGGGTTTTTTGTATCCTTTAAGGACCGAGTTGTGCAAAAACTGTACAAAACAAATCTTCCAGAAAATCTGCTTAAGCCTGCCACCCTCATCGAGGGACAGGCCTCCGACGCCACTCAAAATGGCATCACCCAGCTACCCGTTTCAAGTTATTTTGACGAAGCGCTTTACCAGCGCGAAATGCAGAATATTTTTCTGAGCGGCCCGCGCTATGTGGGGCACCGCTTGAGCGTGCCCAACGTGGGCGATTACGCCACCCTGGCGCAGGAAGCTGAAGGTCGAGCCTTGGTGCACACGCCCACTGGCATCGAACTGATCTCAAATGTGTGCCGCCACCGCCAGGCGATCATGTTGAAAGGCCGCGGCTCGGTCAACACGACACATCAGGGCGTGGCCGCTGGCAACATCGTGTGTCCATTGCACCGCTGGACCTACAGTGGCAGCGGGCCAGAACCCGCCGGAACCCTGTTGGGCGCGCCGCACTTTGACCACGACCCCTGCCTGAACCTCAACAACTACAAGCTGCGTGAGTGGAATGGCCTGCTGTTTGAGGACAACGGCCGCGACATCCAGGCCGATCTGGCTGACATGGGGCCCCGCGCTGACCTCGACTTTTCGGGTTTTGTACTCGACAAGGTCGAAATGCACGAGTGCAACTACAACTGGAAGACCTTCATCGAGGTTTATCTGGAGGATTACCACGTCGGCCCCTTCCACCCCGGCTTGGGCAGCACCGTCACCTGTGACGATTTACGCTGGGAATTCAAGGAAAACTACTCGGTGCAAACCGTAGGTACGGCCAAACCGGGCCCCGCCGGCAGCCCGGTGTACCAGCGCTGGCAAGATGCGCTGCGCGCCTACCGCAAAGGTGAGCCCACCAAATACGGTGCCATCTGGCTCACCTACTACCCGCACATCATGGTCGAGTGGTATCCGCATGTGCTGACCGTTTCCACCTTGCACCCGATGGGCGTGAACAAGACCATGAACATGGTCGAGTTCTATTACCCGGAAGAAATTCAGGCCTTCGAGCGTGAGTTCGTTGAAGCCCAGCAAGCCGCCTACATGGAAACCTGCATCGAAGACGACGAAATCGGTGAACGCATGGACGCTGGGCGCAAAGCCTTGTTGATGCGCGGTGACAACGAAGTCGGCCCCTACCAAAGCCCGATGGAAGATGGCATGCGGCACTTCCACGACTGGTACCGGCGCCAAATTCAGCGCTAACGGCCATGCAAGCGCTTTGGATGGTGCTGGGTGCGTTCTTTTTTGCCACCATGGCGTTGGGGATCAAGGTCGCCTCGGGCAGTTTCAGCACCTTCGAGCTGGTCTTTTACCGGGGCGTCGTCAGCGTGATTTTTATGACGCTGGTGATGCGGGCACGCGGCACACCCCTTAAAACCCCGGTGCCACTGATGCACGCCTGGCGCAGCATCATTGGCGTCCTGTCGCTGGGCTCCTGGTTTTATGCCATTGCCCACTTGCCATTGGCCACGGCCATGACGCTCAACTACATGAGCGGCGTCTGGGTGGCGGCCTTTATTGTGGGCGGCGCCGTAATGTACGGCAAGGCTGAGCGCCAAGGCCCGTTGATGGCCACGGTGATGGCGGGGTTTGCCGGCGTGGTCATGATGCTGCGACCCACCCTTGACCAGAACCAGTTGTTCGCAGGCCTGATTGGCTTGCTCTCGGGCATGGGTGCCGCGCTGGCGTATATGCAGGTGACGGCACTGGGCAAAGTAGGCGAGCCGGAAGGCCGCACTGTGTTTTATTTCTCCATCGGGACTGCCGTGGTAGGCAGTGTGGGCGTTGCCTTTACCGGCCTGACAGCCTGGTCGACTGCGAGCTGGCAAGCCACAGCCTGGCTGGTGCCCATCGGTGTGCTGGCTTCGCTTGGCCAGTGGTGCATGACGCGCGCCTACAGCCGGGGCTCCACCTTGCTGGTGGCTAACTTGCAGTACTCCGGCATTGTGTTTGCCGCCATTTACAGTCTGGTGCTGTTTGGCGATCAAATCCCCCTTCTGGGTTGGGCTGGTATAAGTCTGATCGTGGCAAGCGGGCTGGTGGCCACTGTTTTGCGCACCCGAGCACTGCCCAACACCCCCGCTGAAGAACATTGAATCCCTGTCACCCAAGGAAATCCTCTGATGTACACCACCCTGATCTCTGCGCAACAACTCGCTGACCTGCAAAAAAGTGAACAAGCTCACATGGTTTTTGACTGTAGTTTCGAGCTGATGCAAGCTGGTGCGGGTGACCAGCAATACCAGGAGGCTCACATCCCCGGTGCGGTGCGAGCGGACCTGGGCCGGCATTTAAGCGCTGCAAAAACAGCCACCGATGCAGCCTCCGGTGGCCGCCACCCCCTGCCCTCGCTCGAAACGTTTGCTGCCTGGCTTACCCAGATTGGCTTTCGCAATAACATGCAAGCCGTGGTGTACGACCGGCAAGGCGTCAACTACTGTGGACGCCTGTGGTGGATGCTGAAGTGGACCGGCCATGAGGCAGTGGCCGTGCTGGACGGTGGCATGCAAGCCTGGCAGGCCAGCGGGGGCGAGATTGAGCAAGGACTTTCCGAAAGCGTCTCCAAGTCATCTTATGCATCAAAATACACTCTAGCCCCCGTCGATCATGCGCTAGTAGCTACTAATACAATAGCAAAAGAACTGGGGCGCCCGACTCAAACCCTGATTGATGCCCGCGGTGCACCCCGTTACCGAGGCGAAGTCGAACCCTTGGACCCGGTGGCAGGCCATATTCCCGGGGCTCTCAATCGGCCGTTCAACCTGAATTTGGGGGCGGATGGCAAGTTCAAATCAGCCGCAGAACTTCGGTCCGAATTTGACACTTTACTGGCCGGACGCGACCCCGCGACGGTGGTGCATCACTGCGGCAGCGGCGTGAGCGCCGTACCCAACCTGATCGCCATGGAAATCGCCGACTTGGGTCGCACGGCCTTGTACGCGGGAAGCTGGAGCGAATGGTGCAGCGACCCGCATCGGCCTGCTGCACAAGGTTAAAACCAGGCGTTCAATGACGGGCAATGCCCGTCACTCACGGCCAAATTTGGTATCAAACTGAATGCCGATTTTTTGCAGCAAAGGTGTCGGCAGCAAGCCACCGGCACAAACAATGATGGCTTCATTGGGGTACATCTTGGAAGCACCCTCGAAGTTAATCTCGACCTCATGCTCATGGATACTGTTGACTTTGGAGTTCAACATGACCCGCAACCGCCCAGCTTTTTGCTGCTGTTCAAGCATCATCCGGTTCTTCTGCTTGACGCGGGAAAAAGACGAACTCCGGTAAGACAGGATGACATCCGTGTCCTTTTGCTCCGACAAGGCAATCGCCGCCTCCAAGGCGCTGTCGCCACCGCCCACGACCAAAACGGCCTGCCCCTCAAACTGGGCCGGGTCCGCCAGCCGGTACATCACCTTGGGAAACTCTTCTCCCGGGACTTCAAGTTTGCGTGGTGTGCCGCGACGACCCATCGAAAGCAGCACGGTGCGCGTGGTGTAACTTGAGGTATTCGTGGTGACGACGAAGTGATCTCCGGCTTTTTCAATCGACTCCATGCGCTCGCGAAATGAGATGGCCAAACCGGTCTTTTTAACCACGTCCAACCAAAACTGCAGCAAGGTTTCTTTGGAAACTTCGTCGAATTTCACTTGACCAATGATGGCCAGTTCGACCGGCGCGGTCATGGCGATTTTTTGCCTTGGGTAGTGGTAAACCGCACCGCCTAGCGAGTCTTCTTGTTCCAGTATTTTGTAGCGCAGTTTGTGCTGAATCGATGACAACCCGGCTGAGATTCCAGCGGGCCCACAGCCCACGATGACCACATCGAAGTCGGCTTGACCGCCGGTTTTCTTGCGAATGGATTCAATCGCCTGGCGCCCCTGCTCTGCTGCCTTGCGGATCAGGCCCATACCACCCAACTCACCGGCAATATAGATGCCCGACACGTTGGTCTCAAAGCCAGGGCTGATATTGGGAATATCAATGCCCCGTTTCTCGGTACCAAAGACCAGCTTGATGGCCTCGACCGGGCAAGCGGACATACAGGCGCCGTGACCAATGCAGTGCGCTGCATTGACCAACACCGCCTTGCCATTGACCACCGCCAAGGCATTCTCGGGGCAGGCTCTGGCACACGAACCCGACCCCATGCAGCGGATCAAATCGACCACCGGATGCAATGAGGGCGGCTCTACCATGCCACTTTCAATGGCTTCATTCAGTACGGCAGTACCCTTGCTGCTGATACGCTGTTGCCGCCTGATGTAAAACACCATGATGGCAACAATCACAGCGCCGTAAAGATACAGATAGTTCATGAGATTGATTTAAACGAGCAAGTCAAGGCGCATGGGCGCCATCAACTTATTGTTTGACAACGTCCTTGATTTCAATCGCCACGCCTTTGGTGCCCACGGCCACCAAGGCACTCAAACCAGAAAGATCGCCTTTGGCTGGTATGGCATTGCCCGTCTTGCTGACTCTGGCGCCCACAAAGACACGTCCCGCTTTGGACAAGTTGGCCGCCGGTGTCATGGCCATGCTGTCGTCCAGCGTGAATTGAATGGGTAAATCTTTGACCTGCTTGCGAATAATGGCCAAGGGCATGCGAGAGCCTTCTGCAGCCCGCGCAAAAATAAACACCGTGTCGTCCGGCTTGGCGTCACGCGCCAAAGCAGAGGCCAGGGTGACCGTGCCACTGACGCTGCCATTGGTAGCGGGCACAACTGCGGCGGCTTCAGGGCTTGCGTCCTTGGCCAATTGCGCCAGACGAGAACCGGTGGGTTGAACTACCGGTGGCATGCCGGCCAATTGACGGGCTTGATCCAGACCGGATTGAATTTGTTGCGCAAACATATTGTCAGGCCCGCCAAACTCAACCACTTGCGTCCAATATTTGACGGCAGTCGAATAATCTTTTTGGTCAAAGGCAAAGGTTCCCGCCAGTGCCAGAGCCTTGACGTTGCGAGGGTCTAACTTCATGGCCCGCTCAATCAGCTTCATCGGCTCGCCCGCCAGAACACGGTTGTTTTTAACCGCCAGCGCATCCGCATAGTCGACCAACAGCCCGGCATCGTCTTTAGAGAGTTCTGCCGCCTTGGCATAGGAGTCTACCGCTTCGTTGCTGCGACCCAGCACACTGTAAGAACGCGCCAGCATGGCCCAACCGGTCGCGTCTGCGGGGTTTTCTTTCAGGCGTGCAGCCAGTTTTTCAATCATGGCACTGATTTGTTCGTTGCTGGTGGCATGCGGCTGTGCCCCACCCGCCTCGGCTGCAGCACCGTTTTCAGCACCCCCTCCGCCCTCTGCAGGTCCAAACGTGGAGTTGCCCATCAGGGCGTAACCACCTGCGGCCACGACCACCACGGCACCTGCCACGATGGCCAATAACCGACCGGAGAGCTTGGCAACCGGTGGGGGTGATGGTGCCGCAGCGGCCGGCTGATTAGGAACCGTCACCGAAGCTGCGGGTGGTACGCCGTTGAGCACCGCATCCAGAATGCGCCGCTCAAGTTGAGCCTTGCCTTCTTGATAAGACTCCTGAGACAGTGAGCCAGCGTCAAGCAACTCCTGAAGTTTTTGCAGTTGTCGTTTGACATCCACAACGTCAAGAGCGGCGGGGGCAACGGATGTATTCATAAAGTCAAAATCAAGTAATCGAAGAGGCAACTAAACCAATAGGTTTATTTGTTCGGGAAATCTGAGGCTGGAATATCAAGCTCATCCGGCTCGAAGGCTTCTGGAGGCAAGCGGCTGCGCCGACGCAAAACCAGAAACAAAACGATCAAACTGGCAACCAGCAACAAGCCGGGGCCAAACCACAAAATAGCCGTTGAGGTCTTGAGAGGCGGACGGTAAAGCACAAAGTCGCCATACCGAGCGGTCATGTAATCAATAATTTGCTGATCGCTCTTGCCATCCTTGATCTGCTCAAACACCTGCTTGCGAAGGTCGACTGCCAAATCGGCATGCGAGTCAGCAATCGTCTGATTTTGACAAACCAGGCAACGCAGCTCCGAGGTTATGCGCACCATACGCGCATCAACGACAGGGTCGGCTGAAGCCAGGGGGGCTTCTTTGGCGTGACCCAACATGAAAATAAACGACAGGCAAAAAGCCAGAAATAACTTAACCATTGAGTTTCCTCACCAAGGGTTCGATGGTCGAACGAATCACTTCAGGGGTCAATGGACCCGTGTGTTTGAAACGAATCACACCCTGTTTGTCCACAATGAAGGTTTCAGGGACGCCATAGACACCGTAATCAATGCCGATACGTCCATCATTGTCAAACAACGATGCATCGTAGGGGTCGCCAAAGCGAGACACCGTCTGCATGCCCTCGACACGGGTATCTTTGTAGTTCAGGCCATAGATCGGCAGCACTTTGAGCTTCGAAAACTCCACCAGCAAGGGGTGCTCCTGTCGGCAAGCAACGCACCAGGAAGCCCACACATTCAGCATCCAGACTTTACCGAGCAAATCGTCTCTGCGAATAATTTGCGCCGGATTGTCCAGTCGCGTCAACGCGAAAGGCGGGGCAGGCTTGTTGATCAAAGGCGACGGCACTTCCCGGGGGTCAAGCTTCAGACCCGCCGCCAGGAAAACAACCAATCCCAAAAAGATACCCAAGGGTATTAAAAACTTCAGGTATCTCATGCTTTTGCACCTGCTGCAGCGCCCAGATCAGGCTGTTCACTGCGTTGCTTTTGCCGATAGCGACGGTCCGTCACCGCCAACAATCCACCGAGGGCCATTAACAGGCAACCACCCCAAATCCAATCAATAAAAGGCTTGACGTAGACGCGGACAATCCATCCGTCACCCTCTGGCTCGCCCAGAGAAACATACAAGTCACGCGTGAGTCCTGGGCTGATGGCAGCTTCTGTCATCGGGTTTTGTTGAACGCGGTAAACACGTTTTTCGGGCTCCATCACCGTCACGGGCTTGCCATCGCGGGTCACATCAACCAGACCCCTGACGGCTGAATAGTTGGGCCCATCTACATCTTTGGTCCCTCTAAAGGTAAAGGTAAAGCCGTTAACCGTGGTGCTATCACCAATGGCCATCTTGACATCACGCTCAACTTCATAGGTTTTAACCATGGTCACACCGAAACAAAACGCAGCCACACCCAAGTGCGCCAGCATCATACCGACCAAGGCACGAGGCAGAAGTTTGAACCGGCGAGGCACGTCACTCCAACTGCCACCGGCAGCAGGGCGAACCCGACCCCAAACATCAGTGGCCACAGAGCCGACTATCCAGTACGCCATCACCAACCCACAACTCGTGACCCATGAAATCTTGCCAGCGATAAAGCCGGTAGCCAGCGAGGCAATGATAGACACGCCTGCCGCCCATGACAGTCGACGCGCAATTTCAGGCACGTTGGCTTCTTTCCAGCGTGCCAAGGGGCCAATGCCCATCAGGAACACGGCGGGTGCCATGAGCGGCATGAAGACGGTGTCAAAGTAAGGGGGCCCTACTGAAATTTTCCCCATGCCCAGCGCATCCAGCAGCAACGGATAAAGCGTTCCCAGCAGGACAGCGGCGGCTGCCACGACCAGCATGACGTTGTTACCCAGCAAGGCGGCTTCTTTGGAGAAGATGGCAAATCTTGATCCCAATCCCACTTTGGGCGCACGCCAAGCGTAAAGCGTCAAGGAAGTACCCACCACAACGGTGAGAAACACAAGAATGAAAAGACCCCGACGTGGGTCAGTGGCGAACGCGTGGACCGACGACAACACGCCGGAACGCACCAGGAAAGTACCCAGCAAAGACAAAGAGAACGCCAAGATGGCCAACAGCACCGTCCATGACTTGAAACCGCCGCGTTTTTCGGTCACTGCCAGCGAATGAATCAGCGCTGTTCCCACCAACCAAGGCATGAACGAAGCATTTTCAACCGGGTCCCAGAACCACCAACCGCCCCAGCCCAATTCGTAGTAGGCCCATGAACTGCCCAAAGCAATACCGATGGTCAGGAAGAGCCAAGCCACGGTGGTCCAAGGGCGCGTCCAACGCGCCCATGTAGCATCCAGATTGCCGCCGATCAAAGCTGCAATAGCAAATGCAAAGGCCACCGAGAAACCCACATAGCCCATGTACAAGAGTGGCGGGTGCGTCACCATGCCCATGTCTTGCAACAAAGGGTTCAGATCTCGGCCGTTCGCGGGAACGGGAAACAGACGGTCAAACGGATTGGATGTCAACAGCATGAAGAGCAAAAAGCCCACCGCGATCCAACCCATGACGGCAAGAATGCGCGCCAACACGGGCAATGGCAAATGCTGACTGAAACGGGCCACCGCCACCATCCAGACACACAACATCACCACCCACAACAGAAGGGAGCCCTCGTGTCCACCCCAAACGCCCGCAATGAGGTACTGAAACGGCAGGTCTGTGTTTGAGTTTGACGCAACATAGAGCACCGAAAAGTCATGCTTGACAAAAGAAGTGACAAGACAGCCAAAGGCAATAATGACAAGCACGAACAAGGCATAAGCGGCGGGTCTCGCCAGCAACATCCACTCGGCTTTTCCGCGCTGGGCGCCGACCAAAGGCATGGTACCCAACACCAGCGCCACACCGAGGGCTAGCCACAGCATAAAATGACCAATTTCAGGAATCATTAACGTTTCTCCATCACAACGGTTGCAGCAATTTTTTCATTGGCCTGGCCCGCTTTTTTAAGCGCTTCAGCCGCCTCGGGAGGCATGTAATTTTCGTCGTGCTTGGCCAGCACTTCTTTCGCCTGGAAGACACCATCTTTTAACTGACCCTGAGCGACAACGCCCTTGCCCTCCTTGAACAGGTCAGGCAGGATGCCTTCAAATTTCACAGGCACGTTTTTAGCCGTATCAGTCACCATAAAGCTGACGTTGACACCTTCGCGCTTGACGCTACCAGCCACCACCAAACCACCCAAACGGAAGGTGCGATTGGCCGGTGCCTCTTTGGCCTCAACCTGGGTCGGCGTGTAGAAAAACACCAGATTGCTTTGAAAAGCATTGAGAACCAGGGCAGCTGCCACGCCCACCACTGACAGGACCCCGGCTGCGATAGCCAAGCGTTTATAACGAGGTTTCATAAATAACTCCAATTAACCAGCATCGCGGATTTGCCTGATGGCTCGGTTATGACGACTTTTTGCAAGGATTGGTTCCAACAAAAAAACAAGGGCGCAAAGTCCATACGAACCCCACACATAGAGACCATAGCCACCCATGGCCCAAAACTCACCCCAGCTATTCCAACTCATACAACCGCCTCCGAAGATTTTTGCGCTAACGCTTTGACCCAATCTGTGTCTCGTTCACGCTCAATGACAATGGCGCGGGTTCGGACAAACACCACAGCAAAGGCATAAGCCCAACAAGCCACGGTCATCAGCAGCATGGAGGTGAGCATCGTGCTGGCCATTTTGGGAGCTGCCGTCATGCTGATCGATGCCCCTTGGTGCAGGGTATTCCACCACTTCACCGAAAAATAAATGACAGGCACATTCACAGCGCCGACCAGCGCCAGAAGTGCTCCTGCATGGTCAGCACGGCGGGTGTCATCAATGGACTCAACCAACGCGATGTAACCCAGGTAGAGAAACAACAAGATCAACTCAGACGTTAACCGTGCATCCCAAACCCACCAGGCACCCCAAGTCGGCTTACCCCAAAGCGCCCCGGTCCAGAGTGCCAGCACCGTGAACAGTGCCCCGGTGGGCGCCAACGCCCTGGCCAGCATCGAAGCCATCCGTGCATTGAAAGCCCACCCAATAGCCGCCCAACCCGCCATGGCGAGGTAGAGAATCATCGACATCCAGGCGGTCGGCACGTGAATAAAGATGATTCGATACGAGTCACCCTGGGTGGCATCGGTAGGTGCCACGAAAAAACCATAGTAAATGCCGGCCAGACCCGTCAACACCGCCAACGCATATAGCCACGGAATCAAATACCCCGTGAGCGCATAAAACCGCGATGGTGCGGCAAATGTAAATAACCGTAAATGACTTGTCATAGAAGTTTATTGCTGAATAAGGGCACGTTCAGGCCACGGAAATTCTCAGAGCTGCAGCAGCAGCGGGAGGCGCACCGACCAAAGTCAGCAATAGTAAAGCACCCAGTACGGACAGGTGCCCACTTGGAAAAACCCCTATTTCTACAGAGGAAACAGCACCCGCGCCAAATATAAGTACAGGTATGCACAAAGGTAAAACAATTAACAAAATAAGGGCGCCACCGCTGCGCAAGCCCAGTGTTAACGCCGCCCCGACGCTGCCCAACAAACTCAAAACTGGCGTACCCAACAAGAGCGTCAAAGTCAAAGTAACGATCGCCGTCGAACTCATGTCGAACAACAAACCCAGCAAAGGACCCACCACGACCAATGGCAACCCGGTCAACAACCAATGCACCAAGGCTTTGGCAGCCGCCAGCATCACCATGGAGTGACCCGAGAGCAGCATTTGATCCAGTGACCCATCGCTGTAGTCACTCACATACAAGGTGTTGAGCGCCAGCATAGTCGACAAAAGTGCACAAACCCAAACCACGCCGCCGCCAATCTGGCGCAATGTTTGTAATTCCGGCCCAACGCCCAAGGGGAAAAGGCTCGCCGCAACACCAAAGAAGACCACGGGCAGCCATATATCGACAGGCCGACGCCACGCCAAACGGAAATCGCGGGCTGCCAGCGCCATAAAACCACTGCTCATCATGAAACCATGCCCTTTTGAAAATCAAGCGTCCGGTACTGAGAGCCGTCAAGACTTAAATGCAAATGGCTTGTCAAAAACACACAACCACCGCGCTGAACATGCTCGACCAACAAACGATTTACAACGCTGATACCTTGTGCATCCAATGCATCAAAGGGCTCATCAAGCACCCAAATACTGGGATTACGCTCCAATGCAAGCCGGGCCAATGCAACGCGACGTCGCTGGCCCTGAGACAACGTTCGCACCAGAGCGTTCTTTCGATGAGACATTTGAAGCATCTCAAGCGCATTCAAAACCGACTCATCTGAACTGTCGCGACCATGGAGGCGCGCTAAAAATTTGAGTGACTCGGTGACAGTCAAATCATCCTTCAACCCATTGGTGTGGCCAATATAAACAAGTTTCCCTTGTTCAACTGTCGACTCCTGCGTAGCGCTTCCGCCCCACTTGAGCGTGCCACGATCCGGCGCAGCCAAACCAACAATCAAACGAAGCAAACTGGTCTTGCCTCGACCATTTTGACCTTGAAGCCAAACAATCTGACCCGGGAAAATCTCAAACGACAAGTCGTCAAACAGCCACTCGGAACCTCGACGACAAGCCAATCCACGCGCTTCAAGTACTGGTTTGAGATTGCCCTTGGTAAAAATCGTAACACCTCAAACTAAGAAATAAATAATGTCGAATTATCTCAGATGGCTAGAACGAGACTTGCGCTCTACACAAGCCCCGTCGTCAACAAAGCTTCCGCTAAAATTCAAATTTTTTTTGATTGGCAGCGTACATACCGCTTGTTTCAATGCAAATAACGCTAATTCACTTGATTAATCAAGTGCCAAACAGGTACAGGTAACATAACCTTGATGCATCTCATGATGTATTGATACGTTCTGAAACACTAAAGTTTGATTTCAAGCAATGATCTGTGTTTTAGTGAACTATTGATGTTCTCTCGAACATAAATCGATGCGACTCACGAAGTGACGTTGCGACCCAAAGTCAAAAATAGCCATTACAGCCCATGAACACATTGATGAAAATAACCGTATTTATCGCTAGCTTGGGTGGTGGTTTGTGCGCATAAATTTACGCCTTGAACATGCACTGATCATCTCCCTTTTGATACATGGCTCAATTCTCACGCTTCAGTTTGAACTGCCAGAACTCGATATTTTCAAGGGTCTTTTAGGGGCAGATTCAAAACGAGAGGAGTCTTCCTCCATTTCTGCAGTTTTAACACCCCTCCCAGGTGAAGTTTCGGCTTCAAATCCTGTTCCACCGCCCCCCCCGCTGGAGTCAGACAGCCCAAAAGAAAAGCAAACTGCTGAAACTAATGCAGCACAGAAAAATGCTGCAGCCAATTTCAGCGCCCAGGCATTTAAAGTCGCGCTCATTGCCCCGCAGCCCATCGAGGTATTGCCGGCACCGACGCCGGCAGTTGCTGTTCCCGTTAAACCCAAAGTACCAAAAGTTCGCCCGGCCAAACAGGCCTCGCTCAAACCAGTTGAATTACCTGTTGAGGCACCACCTGAAACCGCAACCCCTGCTCCTACCGCAACACCACCCGTCATAGCGGTGACCGATCCGGTCAAGGAGCCTGAATTCACAGTAGCGCCGATGCTGGCGGCCAGTGCCCCCGTAGCCCTCTTGCCATCTGAGACCGAAAAGCAAGAAGCACAACAACGTGAAAATTTAAAAGTTGAAGCTGCGCGGCTGGAAACTGCCCGCAAAGAAGCTCAGCAATTAGAACTTGCCCGTGCGGAAGCTTTGAAGATCGATGCGGCTAAAGTAGAAAATAATCGACTTGCGGCATTGCAACTTGAAGCCGCCCAGCAAGAAGCAATCCGGCAGGAGACGGCTCGGAAAGAAACACTCAAACAAGAGCTCGCCCACCAAGAAGCCCTGCAGCAAGAAGCGACTCGGCTAGCGGCAGCGCGAACTGAAACCCTTCGCGTTGAAGCGGCAAAACAGGAATCGCTTCGTAAAGAAGCACAACGGCAAGAACTTGCCCGTCAAGAAGCAGTGCAGCAGGAATTGGTACGTCAAGAAGCCACACGACAAGACGCACTTCGCAAAGAAGCTCGACGTCAAGAACTCGAAAAACAAGAAGCGTTAAAGCAAGAAATTGCGAAAAAGGAAGCCATCCGGCGCGAAGCGTTACAGCAAGAAGCTGCATTACAGGCTGCAGCTCAAATGGATGCAGCCAGAAAAGAAGCACTCAAACAGGAAGCTAGCAAACAAGCTGCGGCGCAACAAGAAGCAGCAAGACAAGAGGCTGCTCGTAACGAGGCACAACGCCAAGAGCTTGCTCGCCAGAATGCATTGAAGCAGGAGATTGCCAGCAAGGAAGCAAGTCGCCGCGAAGCTTTGCAGCAAGAAGCATCGCGGCAGGCGGCTGCCAGCCTTGAGGCTGCCAGAAAAGAAGCCGCTAGACAGGAAGCATCCCGACAAGCTGAAGCACAACAAGAGTCTGCAAGACAAGAGTCTGCAAGACAAGAGGCTGCTCGCAAGGAGGCTCAGCGTCAAGAACTT
>NZ_JBAWYV010000046.1:0-24676 GCF_037143375.1 Rhodoferax sp.
AGACCCGGCTCGCTTTGACCGATTTCAGCGAGGAACATCTTCTTGTCTTCCTCTTCCATATCGGCCATTTCGGCTTCCATCTTGGCGCAAATCGCCACCACCGGCGCGTTTTGCGCCTTGGCGTAGGCGGTCAGGCGGTCCAGGAACGGGTTGTTCTCGAAGCCATCTTCGGCCACATTGGCCACAAACATGGCGGGTTTGGCGGTGATCAGGAAAAACTGGGTGAGCAGTGGTAACTCTTCTTTGCTGAAGTCGAGCGTGCGGACCGGCTTGGCTTCGTTCAGCGCAGCCTGGCATTTTTCCAGGATAGCGACCAGCTTGATGGACTCCTTGTCGCCCGAACGCGCGGTCTTGGTGACGCGGTGAAGGGCTTTTTCAACAGCCGTCAAGTCGGCCAGACACAGCTCAGTCTGAATCACTTCGATGTCAGAGATCGGGTCGACCTTGCCGGCGACGTGAATCACGTTGTCGTCTTCAAAGCAGCGCACCACGTTAATGGTGGCGTCGGTTTCGCGAATGTGTGCCAAAAACTTGTTGCCCAAACCCTCGCCGGTGCTGGCACCTGCCACCAAACCAGCGATGTCCACAAACTCCACAATCGCGCGCTGCACCTTTTGCGGGTTCACGATCAGGGACAGCGCATCAAGGCGCGCGTCGGGCACTTCGACGATGCCCACATTGGGCTCAATAGTGCAAAAGGGGTAGTTTTCAGCCGCAATGCCTGCCTTGGTCAGGGCGTTAAACAGGGTCGATTTACCGACGTTTGGAAGACCAACGATGCCACATTTCATGAAATTTATCCTTAGAAATCAACCCCTTTTGCACATCGCGCCCCATGTGGGCATCGTCGAAGTGCCTGATCCGCACCATGCAAGACCGGACAGCAAAAAACAAAACCGAGTGAAAACACGTCGAATTGCTGAGGAATTTGTCCTCGTTTTGCCTAGGGGAAACTGATACCGATTGTACTGATCAGCGAATCCTTGCTGCTTAAAACTAAAGCAAGGGACGGACGCATCCTGCGCGACCGTATGTTGATCAATCGGGAGTGGCCCTGTCCGTCATGCGATGTTGACAAAAAACGCTCCCCGAGAACTGAAAAAGCCAGACTTAAAAGTCAGGATCTTGCCAAAGAAGATCAGGCCAAAAACTTACTCCAAGTTCCGATGTTGTGAACATTCTGGTAACCATTCTTCATTAGCAATAGTTTTGCCATGCCACTTCTTGTCCCGCTGGCACAGCAGAGAACAACCGGGGAAGACTTGGGTATTTCTGCCAGTCTGTTTCCCAACTCCTGAAGGGGGATATTTATGGTCCCAGGTGCGTTGCCATTTGCAAATTCCCCAGCCGATCTAACGTCGATAAATAGTGCGCCATTTTTCTTAAGTTCCGGCAGCATAGCGACGACTCTTTTTGAATTCCACCACTTGTAGGCAAACCAAAGTCCCAGGGCCATGATGGGCCAATACTTTTCAAACACACCCAGGAAATCCATATAACTCCTTGATAAACAGATTGGGTGCAGTATCGGCGAATGCCCGAATGCCCGAACGCTCGAATTTTTCAATTGCCAACTGTTTAAAGGTGTTTCAGCTGCATATATTCGCAGCTTTAGTTACAACGGGGTGATGCGGCTCTTGTACCCGCCTTTTCAGGCGCGTGTAGTTTTACTTGCCAAGGTTTAACCGCTGATTTCCAAAGAGGGCTCTTTTGAAAGACTTTTTAATTCTGAAATGGTGTCTCGCATATCAGCCCGCAATTGACTGGAAAAAGAGGGGATGTGACGCAACGAAGTTGTGAGCAACTCTACCGCTTCATTCAGTTGCGACTCTGTGATTGCGTATCTAATGGTGTTGTCATCCGAGTTCATTTTATTTATCCATGTGGTGTAAATTTTTGAACCGTCATTTGCAAACCAATGCCAATGCAACGGGAAACAAATATTGAACTCTCACGCGGCAAGAATCAATTGACAAAACGCAGGTTCAACACATAAATCAAAACCTGAAACTAATTTTTTTCCGTGTGTCAGCGCCGAACGAGGGCTTTAGATGCCTCCTACAATTCCGGGCATGACTCAACCCCTTGATATTTGCATACGCGGCGACGGCATTGTGGGCCGCACACTGGCTCTTTTACTAGCTCGGGACCGCCTCCGTGTAGGCTTGGTTTCCTCGTCTGGCGCCGCTGCAAAGAGCCCGGCACCCAGCTCGGGCGATGTGCGGGCCTATGCCTTGAACGCCACATCCAAAGCCCTGCTGGGCTCACTGCGCTGCTGGCCCGACGCCGAACACGCCACCGAAGTGCTGCACATGCAGGTCAGGGGCGATGACGGCGGCGAAGTCAACTTTAGCGCCACCGAACTGGAAGTGCCCGGCCTGACCTGGATTGTGGACGTTCCGGTTTTAGAGGCTCAGTTGGCCGAAGCGGTGCGTTACCAGCCCCAGATCGAAGTACTGGAAGCCCCCCAGTCCGCCACACTCACCGTCATCTGCGAAGGCAAAGCCAGCCGCACCCGGGCTGAGTTCGGCATTGATTTCGAAGTGGCCCGTTACCCCCAAAGCGCCATCGCGGCGCGGGTATTGTGCGAAACACCTCATGCCCAAACTGCACGTCAGTGGTTTACGCAAGACGAAATTCTGGCTTTTTTACCCTTGGATGGGCCCCAAGGGAACTCTGTGGCTGTGGTTTGGTCAGTACAACATGACCGGGTGGCGTCATTGATGGAGGCTAGCCCGGTTGAGTTCTGCCAGCAATTGGCTGAGGCCAGTGAAGGCTGCTTAGGTAAGCTCACACTCATCAGCGAACGCGGCGCTTGGCCGTTGCAAAAAGCACAAGCGGATCGCTGGTCGGGCACCCAGGACGGCAAGGCATGGGCCTTGGCGGGTGATGCGGCGCACAACGTGCACCCACTCGCCGGACAGGGGCTGAACTTGGGTTTAGGTGATGTGGCGGCACTCGCGAAAGTTTTGCACGAGCGCGAGTACTGGCGCCCCGTTGGGGACGAAAAGTTGCTGCGACGCTACGAGCGCTCGCGCAAGGCAGAAGTCGCCACAATGGGCGCCACGATGGATGGCTTGCAACAGTTGTTTGCACAGGATGGCGCACCTTGGGCAACGGTGCGCAACTGGGGCATGCGAGGGTTTGAGCGCAGCGGCCTGGTCAAACAATGGGTCGCGCGGCAGGCCATGGGTTTTAAATAATGAATGGAATGTTGATGAAAATTTTGAACACCACGGTGATTGCCGCCAGTCTTCTGGCCTGCTTGAGTGCCAGCGCGCAGGAGGCCACCATTCGCAAGAACCTGGGGGAGCGCATTCCTCAACTGCAAAAAATTGATGAAGTGACCGAGAGCCCGATGCCCGGTCTTTTTGAAATTCGCGTCAACGGTTCAGAAATTTATTACACCGATGCCAAGGGCAACTATCTGGTGCAGGGCAACCTGATTGACACCAAACAGCGTCGCAACCTGACCGAAGAACGGGTGGACAAGTTAACCGCTATCAACTTTGACTCGCTGCCCTTGAAGGACGCCTTCACCATCGTGCGTGGTGATGGCAAGCGCAAGCTGGCGGTCTTTGAAGACCCCAATTGCGGCTACTGCAAAAAGTTTGAACGTGATCTGCAAAAAGTGAACAACGTGACGATTCACATGTTCCTCTACCCCATCCTGAGTGCCGACTCCACCGACAAGTCCAAGAACATCTGGTGCGCCAAAGACAAAACCAAAGCCTGGCAAGACTGGATGGTTCGGGACCAGATGCCTAAAACGGCAAGCTGTGACGCGACGGCCATCGAACGCAACGTTGAGCTCGGGCGCAAGTACAAGATCACAGGGACGCCCACCCTGGTCTTCGTCGATGGCTCACGCGTGCCGGGTGCGGTTGGCGCGGATGAAGTCGAGAAACGCCTGACCGCCGCCAAAAACTGATGGCCACCGCTGCTGTCGCCTACAAAGTGCAGGTACACAGCCTGCATGCGCATCTTTTTTCAGTCACGCTGACCATTGCGAAACCGGCAGCGTTGCAACGGGTGAGTTTGCCGGTGTGGATTCCGGGCAGCTACCTGGTGCGAGAGTTTTCCAAGAGTTTGCAGCGACTGCAAGCCCGTCAAGGCGTCAAAAAAGTTGAATTGAACCAACTTGACAAATGCAGCTGGCAAGCCCTGTGCATCCCCGACCAGCCGCTGGTGCTGACCTACGAAATTTACGCCTTTGACAACTCGGTGCGCACGGCCTGGCTCGATACCCACCGTGGCTTCTTCAATGGCACCAGTCTTTTTTTGCAGGTTGAGGGCCAGGAAGACACCCCCCATGCACTGACCCTGGTGGCCGGCAAGACTTTGCCGGGCTGGCAAGTCGCCACCGGATTGCCGCCGCAGAAAATCTCCAAAAACGGCTTCGGCACCTACCTGGCCGGCTGTTATGACGAACTGGTCGATTGCCCGGTAGAAATGGGCAAGTTTTGGTCTGGCACATTTGTGGCATGCGGCGTCCCCCACCGGTTTGTCGTGGCTGGCGCGCCCCCCAGTTTTGACGGTGCGCGGTTGATGGCCGACACCCAGGCGATTTGCGAAACCGAGATTCGCTTCTGGCATGGTGCCAAAACGAGTGCTCGCGCCAAAAACAAAGCGCCTCATGCCTCTTACCTCTTCATGCTCAACGCCGTGGACGACGGCTATGGCGGACTGGAGCACCGCAACTCGACGGCGCTCATTTGCAACCGCAAAGATTTACCGCGACTGGACAACCCGGCGCTCAAGCCCAGCGCCAGCCAACCAGCCACCGTCAAACCCAAGTCATCCGAGGGTTACACCACCTTGCTGGGCCTCATCAGCCATGAGTATTTCCACACCTGGAATGTCAAGCGACTGCGCCCTGCGGAGTTCGCCCGGTATGACTACACCCAGGAAAACCACACTTCATTGCTGTGGTTTTTTGAGGGCTTTACCAGCTACTACGACGATCTGCTGCTGCGCCGGGCCGGACTGATTGACGATGCCACCTACCTGAAACTGCTCACCAAAACCATCAATCAGGTGCTGCAGACCCCGGGTCGCGAGGTGCAGACCGTCGCCCAAGCCAGCTTTGATGCCTGGGTCAAGTACTACCGCCAGGATGAAAACACACCCAACGCCACGGTCAGCTACTACACCAAAGGCGCCCTGGTCGCCTTGTGTCTGGATCTGACGCTTCGCCAAGAGGGAAAGACCACGCTCGACGCGGTGATGCGTGCCCTCTGGCTGCGCTGCCAAGGCGGGCCGATGACCGAAGCGGACCTGACCAGCGTGCTGGCCGAACTCGCTGGGCGGTCGTTTGCAAAAGAAATATCGCACTGGGTGCACAGCACGGCCGACCTGCCGCTCAAGCCTTTGCTGGAGGCGCAAGGCCTGACCGTGCTCGAAGAACCCGCCCAGATCGCCCAGCGCTTGGGGCTGCGAGTGACGGAGACATCAAGCATCCACCTCAAAACAGTGTTGCGCGGTGGCGCCGCTGAACACGCTGGATTCGCCGCCGGGGACGAATGGCTGGGTCTTGAAGTCGGCAGAGGCAAATCTTGCACTCGTTGGCGACTCTCCAAATTAGATGATTTGCTGCTGTATGCAGGAACGGCCACCCAAGTCGGCGCGCTCGTGGCCCGCGATAAGCGACTCATGACCCTTCCGCTCACGTTCCCAAAGACCATGAACACCTGGCGACTAACGGTGCGCGACAACAATCTGGTGGGCCTATGGCTCGCCACCCCCTGAACTGAAGCATGCCCCGTCATTTATGTATAGTTACTTTTTAGCCCCTTCCCGGAGAAACCCATGAATTTTGAAATGATCACCGTACGCACCGAAGCCGAAAAAGTGGGCATCGTCACCTTGAATCGGCCCAAGCAACTCAACGCCCTCAATGACCAACTGATGGACGAAATGGGTGCCGCACTGCAAGCTTTTGATGCTGACCCCAGTATTGGCTGCATGATCATTACCGGCAGCGAGAAAGCTTTTGCAGCCGGCGCCGACATTGGCGCCATGGCCACCCTGAGCTTTGCCGACGCCTACAAAGGTGACTTCATTACCCGTAACTGGGAAAAAATCCGTTCCATCCGCAAGCCCGTCATTGCCGCCGTCAGCGGCTTTGCCCTGGGTGGCGGCTGTGAACTTGCGATGATGTGCGACTTCATAATCGCGGCTGAGAATGCCCGCTTTGGTCAACCTGAAATCAAGCTGGGGATCATCCCCGGCGCCGGTGGCACACAACGATTGCCGCGCGCCGTAGGCAAAGCCAAAGCCATGGACATGGCACTGACCGGCCGCATGATGGACGCCACCGAGGCCGAGCGTGCTGGCCTGGTCAGCCGCGTGGTGCCACTGGAGAAGTTGATGGAGGAAGCGCTGGGAGCCGCCCTGATGATCAGCGACTATTCCCAAATAGCCACCATGGCCACGAAAGAATCCGTCAACCAGGCCTTTGAAGGCTCGCTGAACGATGGCATTCATTTTGAACGCCGCCTGTTCCACGCCTTGTTTGCCACAGCAGATCAAAAAGAAGGCATGGATGCTTTTGTGAACAAGCGCAAAGCAAATTTCAAAAACCTATAAACCACAGATGAACGCGCGTTTTAACTGGCTATAATTTGCCCCTGTTGGTGATATAGCTCAGTTGGTTAGAGCGCAGCATTCATAATGCTGATGTCGGTGGTTCAAATCCACCTATCACCACCACCCGATCATTTAAGACAGTCTCACAAGACCTCATAACCCGCCTTCTTCACTGGAGAGCGGGTTTTTTGTTGCCTCAAGTAATTTCACGGGGTAGCATGACATACCGTTAATTCAACGGTATCTACAACGGTACTTATAAAAATTTCCAGATTCAAGGGGAAAAGTACCGTTATCAAGGGTGAGCGATGGCACTGACCGATACATTCGTCAAAAACACAAAACACACTGGAAAACCCGCTGGCGACAAGCACACCGATGCTGGTGGAATGTACCTGCTGATAAAAGCCGCTGGCAAATACTGGCGTATGGATTACACATTTGGAGAGGGTCGCAATACGTTTGCGATGGGTGTGTACCCTGCTGTATCACTAGCAAAGGCAAGGCAACGGCGTGACAAAGCCCATGAGTTGCTAGCAGACGGCATTGACCCCAACGCTGCAAAGAAGTCCGAAAAGACGGCGAAGCTTGCAACGAACGGGAACACGTTCAAGGCAATCGCCCTTGAGTGGCATGAAACCAAGGTTAGCGGCTGGTCAACTGTCCACGCCGATACGACCATGGAACGCATGGAAAAAAATATATTTCCGTGGCTAGGTGCGCGACCCTTGACCGACATTGAAGCTCCCGAGGTACTGACCACGCTGAAAAGGATTGAAAGCCGTGGTGCGATTGATACCACCCACAGGGTTAAATCCATCATGAGTACCGTTTTCAGATACGCCATTGCAACCGGCAGGGCAATCCGCAACCCAGCGGCTGACGTGGGCGTGGCACTCAAAACGACTGTCAAGGGGCACCACCCAGCAATCACTGAGCCAAAACGATTTGCTCAAATGCTGCGCGACATTTACGCCTATTCCGGCAGCAACATCACGCGTGCGGCAGTCCTTATTCACGCCCTCACCTTTCAACGCCCAAACGAGATTCAGGGCATGGAGTGGGCAGAGATTGACCTAGACGCTGGTGTATGGGTCGTCCCGCCATCCCGAATGAAGGGCGTGCTTGAACGCAAAGCCCACGGCGACGCCCACACAATCCCACTATCCAAACAAGCCGTTGCTGTACTGCGCGACCTTCACCCACTGACCGGGCATGGTGTTAAGGTGTTTCCCGGAGAACGAGGTGAAGGCCGTTCAATCAGCGAGAACACCGCACGACAGGCACTGCGCAGCATGGGCTATACCGATCATGTGCCCCACGGATTTAGGGCGTCAGCACGAACACTAATCAGAGAGTCTCTGCACTATGACAAAGAAGTGATAGAACGGCAGTTAGCTCATGGCAGTGACGAAGCCCTAGGAGGTGCTTATGACAGAACGCAGTTTCTGGCAGAACGGGCAAAGATGATGCAAGCATGGGCCGACTATCTCGACAAGCTGCGCATAGGTGCGGACGTGATTCAGTTCAAAACAGCTTAAACGCCGGGAAGCACCTCAATGGCAAATGTGACACAAAATTTAGCCCAAGCCATAGGCACCTTGGAGGAAGGCGCAAAGCCCCTACTCACAATGAAAGACATAGTGAGACATTTCATCTCACAAATGACCACTTCGTGCCGTACACTATCACCATGATGCAGAGCATGCTCTGCGTTCATAACGTGATGTGGGGCTTGGCCCTCCATCCCACGATTCAATGCTCCTTGCGGCCTCTATGTGCAATCATGCACTCCGGTAAGGTATTGGATGGAAAACTGTAATGTTATCCATAACAGGTGACAACAGCCCAATTCGTTGGGGGAAAAACGTGAAGTGATAGCCCCGCAGATGGGGTGACAGTCCGCAAGGACTGGCAGTTCTGGCATAGGACTGCGGCGAGGCTCCAACACAAGGAGTTATCATGCCCAGATTTAATTTCGATACCCTGCCAAAAAGTGCATTCGCACGTCAGTCGCAGCTAGTTCAATCACCCGCAACACCAGCGGCCCCATTGCCTTTCTCTGCCGCAACGCTTTGGCGCAAGGTCAAAGACGGTAGCTTTCCCAAACCCGTTAAATTATCTGAGCGCGTTACAGCGTGGCGGGTCGGTGACGTTCGTGAGTGGATGAGCGGGGTGCAATCATGAGTGGCTATAAATGCGTTGGCTGTGAACAGGAAATTGAAACCATATATAGCCGGTTGGCCCCAACCACACCACCACCACGACCAATTGTGCTGACTGCTAAGTTATGCAAACCGTGTACGCACCGAATGGGCAATTCTGTAGGGTTTCGCAAAGCTGTTGAATCAAGAGCAATGAAATATGCAATTCGTGACTACCTGCCAGACCTTGTTTCTTTGTTAGGAGAACCAATAGAAAGGCTGCAACAACGGTGCGTCGAAAACTGTAAAGCTAGAGCAATCGAGCCTGATATGTGCGCGTTCTTAGACATGCTGTTTCAGCTACCGCATGGAACTTGCTTTAACGTGGAATCGGGGGCAACAAAATGACAGCCCATGAAAAAAGCCCCAAAGTGCTCGACACACTAGAAGGCTTACCTAAGTCCATCAACCATAATTTTACTACGGTGCCTAACGTATCGCCTAATTTTGATGAAATGCCAAACGAACTGAAGGAATTAAATCAATGGGTAGCGTGGAAATATGAACCTAGCCCCGGAAAGAAGCCCGGAAAGGTTCCATACAGCCCAAATGGGTGCAGGGCAAATGTGACCAATGCCAGCACGTGGGGGACGTATGAACAGATTGAAATTGAATATCTGTATGGCAACTATTCGGGAATTGGTTTCGTTCTTAATGGAAACGGCATTGTTGGCATCGACTTGGACCACTGCGTAATTGATGGACAGCCAACACCTGACGCAATGGAAATTCTAGAGAAATCGGGCTCAACCTACATTGAAATATCACCCTCAGGTACGGGGTTACGGGCCTTGGGTTATGGCCCACAGATCATTGGCACTGCTGGGGTAGAGAATGGCGTCAATACAGAACTCTATTCGTCAGGGCGGTATCTGACACTGACAGGTCGCACGCTAAAAAATGAGCCACTTGCACAGTTGCGAGAGTTCGCGGAATTGGCTGAAAAAATTCGAGGAAAATCAGCGTTAGTCAGTAATAGTGATGGCATTGATATGCCCCTGCCGGTAATGGATGACGTTGAAATGGCTGTTTTGAGCAGCGCAACAATGTACTTGGCAGGAACAGGGCACGGCGTTAGCTATCATGATTGGACAAATGTAGGACAGGCACTTAAAGCTGAATCACGCAATGGCCGTGAACCTGAATTACGAGCACTGTTTCTTGCTTATTCCCATGCCTGTGGCGGTTTCGTAAACGAAGCTGATGTACTGAAAAAGTGGGGGCAATTGAAAGGTACAAAAACAGGCAGGGGTGCAATATTCAGTAAAGCGACAGAACTTGGATGGCTCAATCCTGCGAAAGGTCGTGTAGTAACGAACAACAACCGGTACAAACTGCTGACGGGCACTGACCTACGCAACCTGCCGCCTATGGTGTGGCGCGTGCGTGACGTACTGCCTGCCGTGGGGCTGGCGTCTATCTACGGCCCCAGCAAGGCTGGAAAGTCGTTTCTATGCATTGATCTTGCCTGTGCCATTGTGGAGGGCATGGAATGGTTTGGGCACCGTGTAGAGGCCGCGCAAGTGGTTTACGTGGCACTTGAGGGCGAAGCGGGTTTCAAGCAACGGGCCGGGGCATGGGAGACAAAGAATGGGCGCGACCTGCCTGCCGGGTTCAACATGGTCATGCAGCCTTTCAACCTGACCACCGCACAGGACATTGCCGATCTCGCACATGTGGTGCCTCACGGTGCTGTTGTATTCCTGGACACTCTAAGACGTGCGGCCCCAACATCTGACGAAAACGCTAGTAAGGACATGGGTGAAATTCTTGAGGGTGCCAAACAATTAATGGTCGCAATAAATGGCCTAGTAATTGTGGTGCATCACACAGGAAAGAATGAGGCACAAGGGATGCGCGGTCACAGTAGCTTGCTCGGTGCGCTTGACGCATCACTGTCAGTAGTACGTAACGGCGACAAACGGTCATGGGCGTCAGACAAAGTGAAAGAAGGTTTAGATGGCGAGTCAACGCCATTCAAATTAGAAGTCGTAACTGTTGGTCTTGACGATAACAATGATGTGATTACGTCCTGTGTCGTGGTGTCTGATAACTCGCCGGTAACACGGACATTGGGAGACCTCAAATACCCTGTAACCGTGGTGTTGGAAACGCTCAAAAAGCTAATAGAAACGCAAGGTAAGCCGCCACCAGAGAAGGTCAAGAATGCTAATGGTTCACTTACTGACGGTTCGAACGTAGTGCCTCACGGTGACTTACGAACCGCTTGTTACCAAGCCGGAATTACAAAAAAGGAAACATCACAAACGGGCAAGTTGAAAGCGTTCAATCGGGCAGTGGACGTGCTGTTAGAGCGAAATTTAGTCGGATTATCAGACGGTTTTGCTTGGGTGAAGTGATCTGGACAATCCGGACAAATCGATACAAATGTCCGGGATACACCCAGACAGACAGGACACAACCCTTTAGGGTGTGTCTGTCCTGTCCGGTATCGGGCAGAGGTATCGCCATAACCTATACCCCTGCCCGAAATATCGCAAAAGTACAAACCCAGAGTCAACAAACCTTGATGCAGGCTTAACTGTGATTAAGACCACCTGCATGAAGCCCCACCATATGCTTGTTATTGTTGAGGGCACGCCTTTCTCAAATCTTCAAATCGATCAAATTCCACACGGGCTGGAGCAAAGAAGATTTGTGCAGTTCTGTCACCAATCCCGGCTTCATTTTTCATAAATCCTAAAAAACCTTCAATGCTTAAATCCATACCGCTGATAAGCGCTTTTTTAGCGATATCGAGACATGGTGGAGCTTCTAGGTTGGCTGCATCAGTTTTGATTGATTGAAGCGCAGCAACGGGTTGTGCTAATGCAATTCGACTTACAGATAAGGCAAGCTTTACCCCATCGTGCCACCTCTGATAAAGATCGTCTGTCGCTTTAAGCGATTTTGCATATTGGTCAATTTTTTTTCCATCCTCTTGACGCACCTTTAAAGCTGCGTTTTCAGTTTCTATTTTTACTAGTGCTTCAGATTTTTTATTTTCCTCAATAACTGTCAGTGCGTGTTCTTTACTTCGTTGTCGCTTGTTCGCAGAATAGTAATAAGCACTAATGCTTAAAATCAAAAGCACGGCCAGTATGTGGAATACGGTAATACCGCGTTGTTTCTTTTTCATATTTCCCCCTGTAGTGAAGATTCGTAAATCTTCCTTTGCTTTCTCTTGAACAGCGTTTCATGTCTACGAACCCTAACTTCTTAGGACCGAACACGACTGCCCCTTATTCATCTACTTACCGCAAGAACGCATTTCAGACAACTGTTGTGCATATTTACGTCGCTGCTCGTCGGTAAGGGTGATGCTGCTTGCGGATGTTTCGACACTTCTTATTTCGTGCGCCGATGGACACGGAACAGTACTTGTTTTCCGTCCTAACCCGCCAATCGCGTTTTGAAAGGACGTTACAGCACCATTGCTCATATAAACATACCAAGTCACAGAATCAAAATAATAAACTCGTTGCTGGGTTGCGCCACTCGCGGATGTAGTTGAATTGATGCTTTGCGGTAATCCAATTGATTGTTCTAACTCTGCGTATGTCATTCCGATAATCGGTCGTCGTTCGTTAATAGCTTCACGAATAGCAATTCGATTCTTGGCATCAGCATTGCGCTTTTGTTGCGCTTGAACATCTGCCCTATTTGGTTGCGTTGGCTGCATTGAGGGCATAACAATTAACGCCTTATCAGTTTCCGCACACGTGGTTTCTTGAAAACTGATTTTCCCGTCTTTGGAAATGCACTTGGTTATTGCCAAGGCATGTGTGATGCACATCACCAGACAAGCTGTGATGACAACTCTATTGATCATTGATCCTCCCTGTTGGAATCTATGGTACCCCCCGCACAGTCAATACCAGCCCGTGACTGGAAAATAATCGTTGCAGGGCACATACCCCTACCCACCCTGCCAGCAGGCACCGGGGGGGCTCCCACAGCTTCCCTCTACGTACGGGCATCGTAGAGCGCGTGTTTCGAGAGTTTTTGCGGTTTCAAAACATTGAATGTGCTTAATTTTTAAGCAACGCAGCGTTTCCGTGTCAAAAATTCAACGATAGGGGACACAAAAAGAATTGAAGGTACTTATAACGGTATTTTTTAAAAAAATATTCTCAGAACCTTTATTACACAAGGATTGCAGCCTGATTATCAATGGCACCTATCCCAAAAAATTTCAAAACCCGCAACAGTTCATGCTCTTGCGGGTTTTTTGTTTTCTGGATTGACCGATTCGGGTCGGCCGGTTCTGTTTTTAGCGGTCTGATGCCTTGGCCATCTGCTCGCCAAATCGCGTGACTTGGGTCAATAATGGTGACAAAATACCCCCTGATTTTTGCCGCTTGGGCTACTATCCTTTGACGGGAATGGTTGGCTTTTCTACCCGTTTCAGCAAGGAAATATTTTGCGCGTCACTAAATTCAAAATTTGGGTCCAACTCTTGGTCACTATTGGGGTGGCGCTACTTATTGTGTGGACCGGCGTGATTGTCTGGCAGGGGTTCGTTTACCGCGAAGCCGCACTCAAACAGGCGGGTGATTTCTCGCTCAGCATGCACAACGCCACCATGGCAGGGCTCACCGGCATGATGGTGACAGGTACAGTGGCTCAGCGAGATGTATTCCTGGACCAGGTCAAGCAGCTTGGCACAATTCGCGATGTCCGCGTCCTGCGTGGCGAAAGTGTCATCAAGGCGTTTGGCGCTGGCACTGCCAAAGACGACGGCAACCCGGATGAGCTTGAAAAACAGGTGCTTTCAAGTGGCAAGGAAGTCATCCAGGTGGAGTCTGATGGCAAGGGCGAATACTTGCGAACAGTGCGACCTGCATTGGCCATGAAGAACTCTCTTGGCAAAGATTGCACCTTGTGCCATCAGGTGGCGGAAAACACCGTGCTGGGGGTCGTGAGCATGAAAGTATCGCTGGACCAGGTCAACGCCAACCTGGCTGATCAGCGCTTGAAATCAATATTAGCGGCCCTCATCACTTGCATCCCGGTGCTGATGCTGATCTATCCATTCATTCGCAAAGTAATCACATTACCCCTTGAACGTGGCGTAGAAGTTGCGCGTGACATTGCAGCGGGCGACCTGACACAACAAATCACGGTGAACGCCAACAACGAAATGGGCTCGCTTCAGCAAGCCCTGAAAGACATGAACCACAGCTTGGTGAGAATCGTCGGCCAGGTACGGGAAGGCACAGAGACTATTTTCAACGCCTCCAGTGAGATTGCTCGCGGCAATCTGGACCTGTCCGAACGCACCGAACTGCAAGCCGGCACGCTTGAGAAAACTGCCGCTTCCATGCAGGAACTCACAGACACGGTGAACCAAAACACTGACAACGCTCGCCGCGCCAACCTGCTTGCCATGTCGGCCTCTGAGGTCGCCATCAAAGGGGGTGCCGTGGTCTCTCAAGTGGTTGAAACCATGGACTCTATCAATGCCTCTTCTAAAAAGATCGTTGACATCATCAGCGTGATCGATGGCATCGCCTTCCAGACCAACATTCTGGCCTTGAATGCGGCGGTTGAAGCAGCTCGCGCTGGCGAGCAAGGGCGTGGTTTTGCGGTTGTGGCGGCCGAAGTTCGCAGCTTGGCCGGGCGTTCAGCTGCTGCTGCCAAAGAGATCAAAACACTGATTGGCGACTCGGTCGACAAAGTCAGCGCCGGCAGCACCCTGGTCCACCAGGCGGGCAGCACCATGACTGAAATTGTGGACAGCATTCGCCATGTCACGGACATCATGGGCGACATTGCTGCCGCAAGCGTCGAACAGACCGCAGGAATTGAGCGGGTTAACAACGCGATCACCGAAATGAACAGCGTGACGCAGCAAAATTCTGCCCTGGTGGAAGAAGCTGCCGCGGCCGCGCAGTCACTGCAAGATCAAGCGGGCCACCTGGAGCAGGTTGTCAGCATCTTCAAACTCGAAGGGGTTCAAGTGGCAAGCAGTAGTCGCATGTCGCCCATGCGCATCAGCAACCGTTAACCTTCAAAATGCAATGAGGCCAACGCATGGCCTCATTGCACTCAAGTCTAGTCAAGTCACACAGGGACGCGCAAATCGTCCAGGTAATCTCGCCTGATATCAACGGAACACCGCACACCCAAGTTATCGAAATGCTGGCTTAGCCAGACGCGCGCATTGGCTTGGCCCAAATCGCGCAATGAATAAATCATGCTGGCATTCGTAGAAATTTTTGTAGAGGCAGAGAACGCCTCAAGCGCCTCGCCGCCGTCGATGCGGTGCATTAAAACGTCTTTGTAATGCGCAGGATCCAGCTTTCCCTCTGCCAGCAATCTCTTGACGAAATCAATCGCGCGCATCTCGGCAATCAAGCCTGCGTTGAAGGTCACTTCATTGATACGGTCCATGATTTGAGCGCTATTGGTTGGCAATTTATCGCGCTTGATAGGCGTGATTTGCACCAGCAAAATATCTCGACTTTTGCAGTCATAAATCAAAGGGTGCATGGCCGGGTTGCCAGAGTAACCGCCGTCCCAAAAGTGATCCCCCTCAATCTCGACGGCACGAAACGCCAAAGGCAAACAAGCCGAGGCCATGACGGCATCAGCGGTCAGGCGTTTGCCCGAAAACACCTCGGCCTTACCGGTTGAAACGCGCGTGGCCACCACAAACACCTTGAGTGTCTTGAGTCGGGCCAACGCCTCGAAATCGATCTGCTGCTCCAGAAACTGGCGCAAGGGGTTGATGTCAAACGGGTTGCTTTGGTAGGGCGACACCGCGCTGGACCAGAAATTGGTCATGGCATTGGCCAACACCGCGGTGGGGGATGTGTCGGTGGCATCCCGACCAAACAACATGTCAAATGGTGCCCGCTGTACTTCGGACAGGGCGCCCATGTGAACAATACCGTTCCAGAAATGGGTCAAGGCTTCACGCGCTTCCTCGCGCGGGTCCCCATTCACTTTGTCGCTGGCTTTGGCAAATCCTTGGGCCAGAGCCACCGCGTTCATTCCGCCGGCGCTGGTTCCGCTGATGCCTTCGAGATCGATACGCCCATCTTCAAGCAGGGCATCCAGCACGCCCCAGGTGAAGGCTCCGTGTGAGCCGCCACCTTGTAGTGCCAGGTTGATACGAGGTTTAGCACCTGATGAGGAACTGGAAGCGTAGTTTGGGGGAATTGAATTCATGCGCCAAGGGTAACAAGAATGAAAGTCTGTTTTATCGACTGTGCAATAGTATTCATTCACGTCAGCAATAACCTCGCCATCTTTGGCTATATCGACCCTTAATAAGTTGATACCAACAGGCCTTCCCGGACTAAAGTTCGCCTAAACAAGAACGATCCCAAGCAAGTCAATAGGCAAGGGGCCGTCTCACTCGTCAACCTGCCCTGTTCACCCCTTATGGCGCAAGGTATCGTTGCTCAACTGAGCGTAAGTGACTGATCTATAATCATTTTTTTAAGCCTCCTGCCTAACCCACAGCCTCTGGACCAATACCATGAACCGCTGCATTCCCCTGCCCTTTTTTCGTTTTTTGATGACCCTGGCCGTTGTCCTTCTCTGGACCAGCAGCGCATCCTTCGCACCAGCGGCGGCGCAAACGGCGCCTCGCCAATTTCCCCCGACCGCCCAACGCGGCATGCTGGTGGTAACGGCGCCACCGGAGTTGCTGATCAATGGCAAACCGGAGCGACTGTCGCCCGGCGCGCGCATCAAGGGCCCGACCAACATGATGGTGATGTCGGCGGCGCTGGTTGGCAGTGCTGTGCTGGTCAACTACAAGCGTGACGTACAAGGAATGGTCCATGAAGTGTGGATTTTGACCCCCGAAGAAGCGCTGGAAAAACGTGCCGGCATGGAGACCGTCACCAATATCGTTTTTGAGTCTGATGCCAGCCAACGCAAAACCGATGACGGGAAAACCCCGTTCAACCAACTGCCCAGGTATTCCGAGCGCTGACACCGCCTGGCTCAGCGCCTTCTTTGCGCAGCACCTGCTGCCCTGTTATTTATACCAAAATAGGCTCTAGCCCCCGTATTACCTGCGCAAGTAGCTATTATTTAAATAGCATTAAATTTGAGTTCCCCCATGTCCAAAAAAGTCTTTATCAAAACCTTCGGCTGCCAGATGAACGAGTACGACTCGGGCAAGATGGCCGACGTCCTGAAAGCCGCCGAGGGCTACGAACCCACCGACAACGTGAACGAAGCCGACCTGATTTTGTTCAACACCTGCTCGGTGCGCGAGAAGGCCCAGGAGAAAGTGTTTTCTGACCTGGGCCGCGTCAAACACCTGAAGAAAAAGGGCGTGCTGATTGGCGTCGGCGGCTGCGTGGCGAGCCAGGAAGGCGCCGCCATCATTGAGCGGGCGCCGTATGTGGACGTGGTGTTTGGCCCGCAAACCCTGCACCGCCTGCCGCAGATGCTGGCCGAGCGTTCGCTGAATAACCGCTCGCAAGTCGACATCAGTTTTCCTGAAATCGAAAAGTTTGACCACCTGCCACCGGCGCGGGTGGAGGGCGCCACGGCCTTCGTGAGCATCATGGAAGGCTGCTCCAAGTACTGCAGCTATTGCGTGGTGCCTTACACCCGGGGCGAAGAAGTTTCAAGGCCGTTTGAAGATGTGCTGGTCGAAGTGGCGGGTCTGGCTGATCAGGGCGTGAAAGAAGTCACGCTGCTGGGGCAAAACGTCAACGCCTACCGGGCCCGCATGATCGGTGATGCGCAATCACTCACCCCCGAGATGGCCGACTTTGCCACCCTGCTGGAGTACGTGGCTGACATTCCCGGCATCGAGCGCATCCGCTACATGACCAGCCACCCCAACGAGTTCACCCCCTCGTTGATTGCCGCCTACGACAAAATCCCGAAGCTGGTGAGCCACCTGCACTTGCCGGTGCAACACGGCTCAGACCGAATCCTGATGGCCATGAAACGCGGCTACACCGCGATGGAATACAAATCAACCGTGCGCAAACTGCGCGCCATCCGGCCCGACATGGCGATGAGCAGCGACTTTATCGTCGGCTTCCCCGGCGAGACCGAAGACGATTTCGGCAAGATGATGAAGCTGATCGACGATGTCGGCTTTGACAACTCGTTCAGCTTTATCTTCAGCCCGCGCCCCGGCACACCGGCGGCCAATCTGCCTGACGACACGCCGCATGAAGTCAAGCTGCGCCGTCTGCAACACCTGCAATCGGTCATCAACGGCAGCATCAAAAGCATCTCGGAAAGCCGACTGAACACGGTGCAGCGCCTGCTGGTGGAAGGCCCGTCCAAACGCGATGCCAGCGAGCTGATGGGTCGCACCGAGTGCAACCGCGCCGTCAATTTCGTCGGGCAGGCCGACCTGATCGGACAACTGGTGGATGTCAAAATCACCGAGACGCGCAGCTACTCCTTGCGCGGCGAAGTGCTGGCATCGTCCAGCGGTCCCCATTGAAATTTCTCCAACGATTTTCATTTCGGCAACTGCTGGTTCTGGCCTTCCTGTTGATTGCCGCCTTGCTGGGTGCGGCCTCTGTGCGGGCTCTGTATGCCCTTGAAGACCTCACCCTGCAAAGTCGCGACGGGGCCGCCCAAGCTCTGGAGTTGAGCCGACTGGCCCAGTCTTTGGGCGAGCGCAGCGTGACGATGGAACGCAGCGCCCGCCAGTCAGTGGTGCTAGACGACCGCGTGCTGCGCGGACGTTTTTCTGACGCCGCCAACGAGGCCACGCAAATCGTGAGCAACTTGGTTACTGAAGGCCTGCCGAGCAGCAGCATGCAGCAATGGCGCGCACAACTGCAATCCATTAACGGCCTGCTGACTGGCTCACCCGACACCGCGCTGGACCGGGAGCGCCAACTGGCGCAAGAGTTTCGCGAACTGGAGCACATCACCTCGACAATTGCGGGGCAGGTGCAGCAAACCATACAAAAGCGCAATAAATTACTCGAAACCCGGCTTGACGACAGCCAGCGGCATCTGGCGCAGCAAGTCATCGGGGCGATTGCCCTGGCCGTGGCAATGGCGCTGCTCTTTGGCATGGGGTTCACGCGGCCGCTGAACCGACTGGAGCAAGCCATCGTGGGTCTGGGTGAAAACCGGCTCGATCAGGTGATCACCATTCAGGGACCGGCCGACTTGGCGCTGGTGGGGCACCGGCTGAACTGGTTGCGCTTGAGGCTGGTGGAGCTTGACGCCGATAAATCGCGTTTTTTGCGCCATGTTTCCCATGAACTCAAGACCCCGCTGGCCTCGCTGCGCGAAGGGGTTTCACTGCTGGAAGATGGCGTGGCAGGCGCGCTCAACCCGGATCAACGCGAAATCGCGCACATCCTCAAACACAATACGGGCGTTTTGCAAAGCCAGATTGAAGACCTGCTGCGCTTCAATGCCGCGGCCTTTGAGGCCCGCCAATTGCACCGGCAAAAAACCGATTTACTCGCACTGGTCCAAGCCCAGGTGGACGACCAGCATCTGCAGTGGCGTGCGCGCGAGCTGACCGTGACCGTCAAGGGCGAACCGATCCGGGTAGAAATTGACCCCGAGAAAATCGGCACCGTCCTGGCCAACTTGCTCTCCAACGCCATCCGCTACTCGCCCCGAAACGGGATCATCACCCTGACCCTCAGCCAAGAGGACGGATTGGTCCGCATCGACATTGGCGACCAGGGCATTGGCGTGGCAAGCGCGGACCGCAATCGAATTTTCGAACCGTTTTACCGAGGTGAGCGCCAGCCGACCGACGTCGTGCGGGGCAGTGGCATTGGCTTGTCTATCGTGCACGAATATGTAGCCGCGCATGGCGGGCGTATAGAGTTGCTGTCAGACCCCCTCGGGGCCCACTTCAGAATTGAGATCCCCCATGTTTTCAAATCCTGAGTCTTTCATTTGTCGAGCCATTTTTCGGGTGCGAATTGGCGTTATTGCGGGCTGCGCGGCGGCCATTCTGGCAGGCTGTGGCACGACCCAGAATCACGCACCAACGCCTGCGATGAGTGCAAACCCCATGGAAGCGCTTGCTGCGGACTGCGCCAATGCCCCTGTGGTCCAACCGATCGAGATCATCCGGTTGAACACGCCTTTTGTCACCGAGGCCGTTGTCAGCATGCTGGCCTACGCCCAACAGGTCCGAGGAATGCCAGCGGCTGAATTAAATCAGGAAGTCAGCCGGCTTGGCAATGGTGCCGGGGCCGCCGAACAGTTGAAACTGTCGCTGGTGTTGCGCCAGTTCGCGCAATTGCCGGAGCTGATTCGCGCGCAAGAACTGCTGGCCCGCGTGCTGCTTGACACCGGCGCGCAAGCCCAAGCGCTGCACCCCCTGGCCCGTTTGTTGCAGTCGCAAGATGTCGACCGACGACGACTGGAAGAACTTCTCGAAAAACAAACCCAGCAAACCCACGAGGTGCAACACAAGCTGGACCAGACTCAGGAACGCCTGAACGCACTCAAGGCGATAGAACGCAGCCTCACAAACCGCTCATCTGCAGATAAATCATCGCCCCCCAAGACCCGCGGAACCGCCGCGCCAATGCCATGAGCACGAACCTGCCTGCCACACCAGCGTCTACAACGCCGCCCGGAAACGGCGCGCACCTGCTGGTGGTGGACGACGATGCCGACATGCTGCGCTTGCTGACCATCCGGCTCACCGCCGCCGGCTACCGCGTGAGCGCCGTCACCTCGGCCGAGGCGGCCATGACCCAACTCCATATCGAGCGGCCCCAACTGGTCCTCAGTGATGTGCGCCTGCCCGGCCGGGACGGTCTGGCACTGTTTGACGACATTCGGGCCCAGCACCCCTCTTTACCGGTGATTTTGCTGACGGCCCACGGCACGATTCCCGATGCGGTGCAAGCGACCGAGCGCGGCGTGTTCTCCTACCTGACGAAACCGTATGACGGAAAGAGCCTGCTCGACAAAATTGCACAAGCCCTCGCACTGAGCGCGCCCGCCCACTCGGTCAAAAAAGGGAGTTCGCACGCCTGGCAAGACCAGATCATCAGTCGCTCCAATCGCATGGCTGAAGTGCTGGCCGAAGCGCAGATGGTGGCCCAGTCGGACGCCAGCGTGCTGCTGCGCGGCGAAAGCGGCACTGGCAAGGAACTGCTGGCCCAGGCGATTCACCAGGCCGGGGCTCGCGCCAGTAAACCTTTTATTGCCGTAAATTGCGGCGCCATCCCCGAGGCCTTGCTGGAGTCGGAACTGTTTGGTCACGTCAAGGGCGCCTTCACCGATGCCGTGGCGAACCATGTTGGGCTTTTTCAGGCTGCCGATGGGGGCACGCTGCTGCTCGATGAAATCGGCGACATGCCTGCGGCGCTGCAAGTCAAGCTGTTGCGTGTCTTGCAAGAGCGGGTGGTGCGACCCGTGGGGTCAAGCCAATCGATTCCGGTGGACGTGCGCATCATCTCGGCCACCCACTGTGATCTGGAGCAGGCGATGACCGAGGGCCAGTTCCGGGCCGACCTCTATTACCGCCTCAACGTCGTCACCTTGATGTTGCCGACCTTGTCGGAGCGGCGCGAAGACATTCCCCTGCTGGCGAACCATTTCTTGGTCAAACTGGCGGCCAAGTACAAAAAACGCTTGAGCGGCTTCGCGCCGGAAGCCCTCAAAGCCTTGACCACTGCGGCCTGGCCGGGCAATGTGCGCCAACTTTACAACGTCGTAGAACAAGTCTGCGCACTGTCTGCCACGCCCTTGGTGCCACTGGCGCTGGTGGAACGCGCCCTGCGCTCGCCCAGCGTGCAGGTGCTGACCTTGGCCGAAGCCCGGCTGCGTTTTGAGCGCGACTACCTGGTGGGACTGCTCAAACTCACCGACGGCAATGTGGCCGATAGCGCCCGCTTGGCCGACCGCAACCGGACCGAGTTTTATCGACTGCTGCAAAAGCACGAGTTGACACCTGGACGTTTCAAGACCGACAACAGCGCCACACCCGAAGCCGACGCCTTGAGTTGAGTCGCTCTTTAGCGACAGCCCTGAACCCTTGATTTCAAAGGGATTTCTACAGACCAGACAGGTTGCTGTCGTGGTTTGGCGACAAAAATCAGCGTTGCGGTCCGCATTTCAGTTGGATTTCCTGATTTTTGATTTCCAGAGACCTTCAAACCGTTGATTTACATAGGTTTTTTCAGGCTGGCATAGGGTTTGCACTAGGTAAGGAATGCCAGCCCTTAGCCACACCATTTTCAGACGCCGCAAAAGCTGCTTCTGTGCCAGAACGATCGCGCTGGTGGCTACTGTTTTAGGGACATTGCTGTGCGGTCAGGCTCAAGCCTGGGGCCTTGACGAGGTGGCCGTACTCGCCAAACAGCGGGCTCAGACGTCCTTCATGCCGACGTTGACCGAGATACCGAAGGAACTGTCCCAACTGGATTACGACGGTTACCGAGACATCCGCTTCAAAGCAGACCACGCCTTGTGGCACGCGGAGCAAGCACCGTTTGAACTTCAGTTTTTCCACGTCAGAAAAACCGAAGATGCAGTGCGCCTTCATGAGATCACCCCTGAAGGCGACAAGCCGATTGCCTACAACCCGGCCGACTTCAACTTTGGCCAGAACCAACTGGCCCCTCAGCTTTTTGGCGACCTCGGTCACGGTGGACTCAAGGCCCTGTTCAACCTGAACTCAGCCAGCCACAAAGACGAGTTGATCGTCTTTGCAGGCGCCAGTTATTTCCGGGCCCTGGGCACTGGCCAGCGCTACGGCCTGTCGGCCCGCGGCTTGGCCGTCGACATCACTGGCGGCACACCCGAAGAGTTCCCCCGCTTTACCGAGTTCTGGCTGGAAAAGCCCGCAGCCAATGCGAGTCTGCTCACTGTTTATGCGCTGATGGACTCCCCGCGACTGACCGGCGCCTATCGCTTCGACATCACACCGGGAGAACAAACGGTCACTGAAGTCCACACACGCTTATTCATGCGCTTGACCGACAAACCCGTGACCACGCTGGGTCTGACGCCCTTGTCGAGCATGTTTTTCTTTGGTGAAAACCAACCCCGCTCCGGCGACTTTCGCCCAGAGGTGCATGACTCTGATGGCCTGATGATCGCCACCGGCGACGGGGAATGGCTCTGGCGCCCGCTGCAAAACCCGTCTTCGACGCTCGTGACCTCGTTCAGCATGACTCGCCTCAAAGGCTTTGGACTGATGCAGCGTGACCGCGCCTTCAGCAGCTTTGAGGACACCGAAGCGCGCTACGAACTCCGGCCCAGCGCCTGGGTCACCCCGCTGGGCGACTGGGGTGCGGGCCGGGTGGAATTGCTGCAATTTTCCACACCCGACGAAACCAACGACAACGTTGCCGCTTACTGGGTGCCCGCCAAAATGCCGGCCCCAGGTGAATCCATCGATTTCGCATACCAGATTGCTTGGCAAGGCAAGCACCAGCAACTGCCCCCGAACGGCTGGGTCACGCAATCGCGTCGCGGGCGGGGCTATGTCAAAACCGCACAAGAAGCGCTCACCCCGCCCATCCAGTTCGTGATTGATTTCGCGGGCCCGGCGCTCGACTCCTTGCCCGATGACGCCGCCGTGCAAGCCATTGCTACGGCCAGCAGCAACGCCCGCGTGGTCGAAAGCCTTGCCTACAAGAACCCCGCCACGGGCACCTGGCGCATGACCTTGCGCGTGCAAACACTCAACCCGACGCAGCCCGTAGAGCTGCGCGCCTTTCTCCAATACCAGCAGCAAACACTGAGCGAAACATGGACCAACCTGATCACACCCTGACCCCCGGCAAGCCGCGCAGCACCCTGCGCGAAGAACGTCATCCCAACGCGGTCACTGCCCCCCCGATCAATCGCGGCAGCATGGCGCCACGACCCTGGCAAGGGTTCTGGAACAGCCTGACCGGCGCAGCACTTTCGCGCGCTCGCTGGCTGACGGGACGGGCTCAAGCCGTGGCACCGATCACGCGGGTCATCCCGGAAAAACTGGCGCCGTGGCAGCATGCCGCCCAACGCCGCCGGGCTGTTTTTATCCTGCTGACCGTGATCAGCACGGCACTGGCCACACGTCTGTTTACCGATATGCAGCCCGACTACGAGAACGCCTGGCTGCAATACGGCCAGGCCACTTTATTTGCCTTGTTGTCAGCCTGGGTGGTGACGGGTTTCATGACAGCGATGATGGGGTTTTACGTGATGCTGCGCGGCGACGCCCACAGCCTCTCCAGTAAAAAGGTTCAGCACCATACGCTGGATGCAACGACCCGCACCGCCATCATCATGCCGATTTGCAATGAAGAGGTGCGCACCGTGTTTGCCGGCCTGCGCGCCACCTGTGAATCGATTGCGCTAACTTCGCATGTGCGCGCCTTTGATGTGTTTGTGCTGTCGGACAGCAACGACCCGGCCATCCAGAAAGCCGAACGCGCCGCCTGGGAAGACCTGCGCGCCCAACTCGCCAGTTCGACGGGGCAGCCACAACTCGAGGTTTATTACCGCCTGCGCAAGCGCCGCTCGGACCGCAAGGCCGGCAACGTGGCCGACTTTTGCCGCCGCTGGGGCAAGGACTACCGCTACATGGTGGTGCTGGACGCCGACAGCGTCATGAGTGGCGACTGCCTGGTGTCCATGGTCAAGCTGATGGAAGCCAACCCCAAGGCCGGCATCATCCAGACCGCCACCCAGGCCATTGGTCACGTCACCTTGCACGCCCGGGCCCAACAATTTGCGTCGCGCGTGACCGGCCGCCTGTTCACGCTGGGTATGCAGTTCTGGCAAATGGGCGAGTCGCACTACTGGGGCCACAACGCCATCATCCGGATTGAACCCTTCATGCAGCACTGCGCCCTGGCGCGCATTGCCGGCACGGGGGGTATGTCGGGCAGCATCATGTCGCACGACTTTGTCGAGGCCGCCCTGATGCGCCGCGCCGGTTTTCACGTCTGGCTGGT
>NZ_JBAWYV010000047.1:0-24261 GCF_037143375.1 Rhodoferax sp.
ACCGCCAAAATATCCACGTCGCGGTCCGACACGTTGTCCACCGACTGCTGATGCAGCACATTCGACAAGGCCGCCACCTGGTTGCGCAACTCAGCCGCCTGTTCAAACTCCAGCCGATCAGCGTGCGCCATCATGCGGGCCTCCAGCGCGTCCATCACCTGGCGTGCATCGCCACGCAAAAACCGCTCGGCATTCGCCACGTCCTGCGCATAGTCGGTCGCCGAAATGTGCCCGACACACGGCGCCGAACAGCGCTTGATCTGGTACAGCAAGCAGGGACGGGTGCGGTTATTGAACACCGGGTCTTCACAGGTGCGTAGACGAAACACCTTCTGCATCAGCAAAATAGCTTCTTTAACCGCCCAGGCGCTTGGGTAGGGGCCGAAATAATGGTGCTTTTTTTCAACCGCACCCCGGTAATAAGACACCCTGGCAAAACTTGAACTGGCATTTGAATCCGGCGCTGCGCCAGCAGGCACCCCCGTCATCTTCAAATACGGGTAACTCTTGTCATCCCGAAACAGAATGTTGTACTTGGGGTTGAGCGTCTTGATGAGGTTGTTTTCCAACAGCAGCGCTTCGGCTTCGGAGCGCACCACCGTGGTCTCTAAACGCACGATTTTGCTCACCATGTGGCCGATACGCGTGCCGCCATGGTTTTTCTGAAAATAGCTCGACACCCGCTTTTTCAGGTTGATGGCCTTGCCGACATAAAGCACCGCACCCTCAGCATCAAAGTAGCGATAGACGCCGGGTAGCGGTGGCAGGCTCGCCACATCGCTGAGCAATTGCTCGGGGTGTTTTGGCGGAATGGCGGACGCATCGGAAGTCGCAGTCAAGGGCGACTCTTTCGGATTGGATTCAGGCAAAACAGGCATAGGTGCGTATTGTGGACAATCCCGGGGTGAAAACAGGAAACCTTTGGGACATCTTTTGCCGGGTCGTCGACAACTACGGCGACATTGGCGTGTGCTGGCGGCTGGCGCAAGGCTTGGCCCAGCGGGGTGAGCGGGTGCGTTTGTGGGTGGATGATGCCAGCGCATTGGACTGGATGTGCCCTCAGGGCGCGCCCCAGATCGAGGTCCGGCGTTGGACGGCGCCACTTCAGATGGAGAATTTGGTGGTGGGCGATTTTCTGGTCGAAGCCTTCGGTTGCGAAATAGCTCCTGAATTCATAGCTGCTTACGCAAGTAGAACGGGGGCTAGAGGCCTAAAAGGCTTATGGATTAACCTGGAATACCTGAGCGCTGAAAAATTTGTTGAACGCAGCCACGGCCTGCCCTCCCCGGTCATGAGCGGCCCTGGCGCGGGATTGACGAAACATTTTTTCTACCCAGGATTCACTGCTGCAACCGGCGGTTTGCTGCGTGAACCGGATCTGGCTGAGCGGCAGTTACGGTTTGACCGGACCGCCTGGTTACAGCAAATGGGTGTTGAATTTCAAGGCGAGCGCCTGATGTCCCTGTTTTGCTACGAACCCACGGCGTTGGGTGAGCTACTGGACCAACTGGCCACGGACCTTCGCCCCACCCGGCTGCTAGTCACCTCCGGTCGGGCCGCGGCCGCCGTCAAGGCTTGTATTGAGCATAAAAATGACCTCCAGCCCTTATGGAACGGTAGTGAGCAGCTATCATTTTCATATTTACCTGCGCTGACGCAGCGTGATTTCGACCATCTACTGTGGAGCTGCGACCTGAACTTTGTCCGGGGCGAGGACTCGTTGGTGCGCGCCATCTGGGCGAATAAACCATTTGTATGGCACATTTATCCGCAACAGGACAACGCCCATCACGACAAGCTTGACGCTTTTCTCGACTGGCTGAAGGCGCCGCCTTCGCTGCGAACCTTTCATCATGTCTGGAACGGCATGCCCGAAATCCATGGCCCTAAGCCAATAGATTTGCCCCCGATTCAACTTGAAGCCTGGCAACAAACCGTGAGCGAAGCCCGGGCCCTTCTGTTGCAGCAAGATGACTTGGTCAGCCAACTCCTTCAATTCGCTTTAAAAAACCACTAAAATTCAAGGCTTTGCGAAATCTAACCAGATATCTGTCTGGTCCAAGTCGCTCTCACCGCTGGATAAGCGGCCAACCTTCACACTATCGCTATGAAAACCGCTCAAGAAATTCGCGCCGGCAACGTCATCATGCACGGCAAAGACCCTATGGTCGTCCTCAAGGCTGAATACAGCCGCGGTGGCCGCAACTCCGCCACAGTGCGCATGAAGCTCAAAAGCCTGATCGCAAACTTCGGTACCGAAGTCGTGTTCAAGGCCGACGACAAGATGGACCAAGTCGTTCTGGACAAGAAAGATTGCACTTACTCTTACTTTGCTGAACCCATGTACATCTGCATGGACGAAGAGTTCAACCAGTACGAAGTCGAAGCAGAAAACATGGGCGACGCGCTCAACTACCTCGAAGACGGCATGGAACTCGAAGTTGTGTTCTACGACGAAAAAGCCATTTCGGTCGAACTGCCCACCAGCGTTGTGCGCGAAATCACTTGGACTGAGCCCGCTGTCAAAGGCGACACCTCTGGCAAGGTACTTAAGCCCGCCAAGATCGCCACCGGTTTTGACATCGGCGTGCCAATTTTTGTGGCCCAAGGCGACAAGGTCGAAATCGACACCCGCACCGGCGAATACAAAAAGCGCGTCTAAACGCTTGACTCCTGAGAGGTACGGCTCGTACCTCTGAGAACAAAAAGGCTTCCTCGTGAAGCCTTTTTTTGGCCTGTTCACCCTGCTTATTGGGATTTATGGCTAGACCCAAGACTTAGAACAGGTGTAGGCTATTGGCATGAGCAATAACCCTGAAGAGCGGCCTGCCACAAACGCCGATCAAGCTATTCAAATACCCGACTCCAATCTGGCACTGCGCCGGGTGGCTATTGATACTTACCGCGAAAACGTGGCCTACCTGCACCGGGACTGCGCGGTTTACCGGGCAGAAGGGTTCCAGGCACTCTCCAAAGTCGAAGTTCGGGCCAATGGACGACGCATTCTGGCCACGGTCAATGTGGTGGACGACGAGGCATTGGTGGGTTGCCATGAGTTGGGGCTGTCTGAAGACGCCTTCCTGCAACTCAATGTGAGCGATGGCCACACCGCCTCGGTGTCCCAGGCTGAGCCGCCGGAATCGATTGACGCGCTGCACCGAAAAATTTCCGGTGAGCGCTTGAACCGGGATGATTATCGAAACATCATTCGTGATATAGCCGAATTACGCTATTCCAAAATCGAGTTAACAGCCTTTGTCGTGGCCACCCAACGGGATGAACTCGACCGCGAAGAGGTTTACTTTCTGACCGAGGCCATGGTAGCCAGTGGCCGCAAGCTCGACTGGCACGATCCTTTGGTGGTCGACAAACACTGCATCGGCGGCATCCCCGGTAACCGGACCTCCATGTTGGTGGTGCCGATCGTGGCTGCCCACGGTCTGCTTTGCCCCAAGACGTCATCCCGCGCGATCACTTCGCCAGCTGGCACGGCTGACACCATGGAAGTTCTGGCCAACGTGGAACTGCCATTTGAGCAGTTGGCCGACATCGTCCGCGATCACCGGGCTTGTCTGGCATGGGGCGGAACAGCGAATTTATCCCCGGCGGACGATGTCCTGATTTCGGTCGAGCGCCCCTTGGCCATTGACTCGGCGGGGCAAATGGTGGCCTCCATCCTCTCCAAAAAAATTGCCGCGGGCTCTACTCATCTGGTGCTCGACATCCCCATTGGACCCACCGCCAAAGTGAGGTCGATGCCTGAGGCGCAACGCCTGCGCCGATTGTTTGAGTACGTTGCGGGACGAATCCACTTGTCATTGGATGTTGTCATCACCGATGGACGACAGCCTATCGGCAACGGCATTGGCCCGGTACTCGAGGCACGCGATGTGATGCGCGTTTTGGAAAATGACCCGCGCGCACCCAATGACTTGCGGCAAAAATCTCTTCGACTGGCAGGTCGGCTGATTGAATGCAACCCCGATGTTCGAGGAGGCGATGGTTTTGGCATCGCGCGGGATATTCTCGACTCCGGCCGTGCGCTGAGCAAGATGAACGCCATTCTTGCAGCACAGGGCCAAAAACTGTTCGATCACAACAACCCCCAACTCGGCTCATTAACTTTTGACGTCTTGGCCACTGATGCAGGCGTGGTAACAGCTATCGACAACCTGCAGATTGCGCGCATAGCCCGACTGGCTGGCGCCCCCAAAGTGATTGGTGCGGGGGTGGACCTATTTCGAAAGCTGGGGGACGTTGTTTCTATGGGCGATGTGATGTACCGGGTACATGCCGGGTTTCAGAGTGACCAGATCTTTGCCCGCCAGGCCAGCGGCAAATCAACCGGTTACACCCTCGGGCGCGCTGATGAAGTTCCTCATGTTTTTGTGGAATTCTGATGAAGATAAAAAGTGACGTCAAACCCCTCTTGCTGTATTTTGAAGATGAGCAAGACAGTGCCCTTCGCATCGCCAAGGCGGGTAACCTTACTCTGGCAAAAATTGAACGCCACCGATTCCCGGATGGCGAAATCAAACTACGTTTACCGGAACAGTTGCCTGAGCAGCTTGTCATCCTGCGCACGCTCAACGATCCCAATGAAAAATTGGTTGAGTTGTTATTCATCGCTCAAACGGCCCGTCAATTAGGCGCTCAACATCTCACGCTGGTGGCGCCCTATCTTGCGTACATGCGTCAGGACATCGCTTTTAATCTGGGGGAAGTTGTCAGCCAACGGGTTGTCGGAAAATTCCTGGCGGGTTTGTTTGACGCCGTGATCACCGTTGACCCTCATTTGCATCGGGTTGCCACGCTGCAAGAAGCGGTGCCCGTTACCCATGCGATCGTACTCAGCGGAGCCCCTTTGCTGTCTGATTTAATTGCGGCTAACCTGCAGAATCCATTGCTGGTGGGGCCGGATGAAGAATCAGCCCAATGGGTCGCCATGGCAGCGCAACGACATGGCTTTGACCATGCCGTTTGCCACAAGGTTCGACATGGCGATCAATCGGTGGCGGTTGATTTACCAGATATTTCAATGAAAGGTCGCCAAGTCGTTTTGCTTGACGATGTCGTCAGCACGGGCCACACAATCGCGCAGGCAACGCGATTGCTATTGGCCGCCGGTGCGACATCCGTCGATGTTGCCGTGACACATGCTCTTTTTGCAGGCAATGCATTGCAACTGATGCGCGATGCTGGCGTGGGTAAAGTCTGGAGTACCGACTGCATTTTTCATTCAAGCAATGCCGTCAGCATGGCGACAAGCATTGCAGATGCCTTGTCAATGATTCATGAAGCGACTACCTGCTGAGCCAAAAGCTTCAGTGCTGCTCAGACTTATTCAGAGCGACTATTTTTTTTGCTTTTCCACTGCGTCCCTTCGACAAGGTTTGCCCCAGCTTCACGATCAGACGAATCAGCGGCAAACCTTGCGTCACTGAAAAGTTATCCAAGGCCTTTTGGCAGCGTTGTGCCATTAATTTTCCATCTTGGCCGCGCGCCTCCAACCGCAGAACGAGCGTGGATTCATCGTGTTGAAGGAGTTGAAAACAAAAAACGGCTGCATCATCCTCAAGAACGGTCGTCAGTGCCAGCGGCAGCAATGTGACTGCTTGTCCATTGCAACCCCGCATCACCAGTGAATCATCGCGCCGTCCCTGCACCTCAATGATGGGCAGCAAAGAGCCGCAAGCACAGCATTCCGATAATACCCTGACTTGATCGCCCAAGTCATACCGAATCAGCGGCTGTACATGATTTGCAAGATTGGTCAGTAACGTGGAGTTCGAGGGCTGCCCGGGTGGCACCGGATTGCCTCGTTCATCAATCGGCTCCAGAATAAGCCAGTCAGCATTGGCATGCATTTTCCCGTGACTGCATTCCCAACCGATCAACATGAACTCAGAAGCACCATAGTTGTTGCGAACGTCACAACCCAAGGTCTGTTCAACGTGCCTGCGTACCGTATCGGTTAATGTTTCACCGCCAGTCCAAATTTCCGCGGGCTTGAATTTCAGTGATCCAAGACTGAATTCATCAGCAAGCAACGCCGCCACGGTCGGATAGGTCGCAATCACAGTGGGTGCATAGGCATTGAGTTCTTCGAGCAGTGCTGCAGGGGATTGCAATATAGAGAAGCAGCGCAGTCGTTGCGCCATGAGGGGGTTGACTTGACGCAGGCGTCGCATCGTCACGATGCTTGAAAAATGACCGCTGATGGCCCCGACAAAAGCAATGCGCTCGGACAACATCAGGGGATCAAACCACCGCTGATAGGGTCTGGGTGCGTTGCGCCGCAGTGCTTCCAGTGCGTCATAAACAGCCAACGACTGGGCGTCCTGTACAAAAATGCCGGGTTCATTGCTGGTACCAGAACTCTCCCACACCAAATATTTCCCCAGATAGGGCATCCCTATCTTTTGAGGATCAGACGTAAAAGCGCGAAGCTGGTCAAGTTTAAGTAGCGGATCGGTCACCCAGTCGTCAAACTGTGCCATCAGCTCAGAGCGTGACACGATCGGGAAATCGCTTAGAAGTGGGTGAATGGATGAATCACCAGACATACGCTCGCGGTAAAACGGTGAGTCTCTGACCGCAGTGGAAAGCAAAATATCCAACCGGCTTTTTTGCCGCGATTCAAACGAAGTCCGCCCGCAGGTCATGATATCCAGCGCAACAGAACCTAAATGAAGAGGATCAAAAACGGAAATCATGATCTTTCAAAGAGCAGAGATTTAAAAACCCATACACCCCTTTCATTCTGGATCAATCGAAGGTGATATTTCATGAAAATAACGCACTGTCACGAAGTAAACAGATAAAAGCCAGATATAAGAAAAAATGGCAAGCTCTCCTGATAGAATCGAAGGCTTTGCTGACAACATCCACAGACCCAAGGAATATTTAATATGGCATCTACCAAACCCAAGAAAAAGAACCCACGCCTTGCGTCGGGCCGTAAGCGCGTCCGTCAGGACGTCAAAATCAATGCAGCAAACACTTCCCTGCGTTCCAAGTACCGCACTGCGGTCAAGAACGTAGAAAAAGCGGTTCTTGCTGGCGACAAGGTCAAAGCGACCGAGTTGTTTGCCAAAATGCAAGCCGTGGTTGACACCGTGGCTGACAAAGGCATCTTCCACAAGAACAAGGCAGCTCGCGACAAGAGCCGCCTCTCGACCAAGGTGAAAGCCCTGGCCGCAGTAGCCGCCTGATTTCAGGCAAATCGCACGGATTAACTTTTTAAAAAGTTAATCCGCCGTTTGTAACGGGTGCGCTGTCAGCAAAAGCAAAAAAGCCGTCGCAAGACGGCTTTTTTGTGGGGGTCGTAAATTGACGCGGCGAGAACAAAAGTAATTTCAGTTGGTTTTGGGTTCAGGGGCACCCTTTGAGACCTGCAGATCGTTGTCTTTGGCAAAGTTCATGCAAAAGTCCCAGGCCATGCGGTCGTACTCGATCAAATCGGGGTGAACAATTACACACCTGACGCCGTTAACGGAAGTGGGAATGCACCAGGGCGAGTAACCCAGATGACTACCTGGCTGGGGGCCACCAGGGCGAAATTGACTCATCACGCCGGCTAGGCGCTCAGACCAGTCACTTGGACGAAATTGGCGACCTGTGAGGGTGACACCCAAAATATAGACTTCTTTGGCAGGAGTAGAAAGCATCGGGTAGAGGCCAATCAGTAGGCGCCATCGGGATGTTGCAGCGCACAAAAATTCATTCTATCTTATGTCTTATACAAGACTCTGACTGAAAATTACATTGTTAGATTGTGACTTGAAATTGTCAGAATTTCAGGGCCACGATACGCCTAGAATCACCGTTCAACGGCCCACTCTAGTTGGGCCGCTTTTCGTTTTATAAGCCAGTTTTATCCTTAACTGATTGAACCCTGGAGTTAGACACCCATGAACGCCGCCCTGCCCGCGACTGAAACTGCTGCTTCTACTTTCATTGAAGCCGCTTCGCCCCATGTGATGAATACCTACGGGCGCCTGCCGATCGCCATGTCGCACGGTCAGGGTTGCCGAGTGTGGGATATCAATGGCAAGTCGTATCTGGACGCGCTAGGCGGCATTGCGGTCAACACCTTAGGGCACAACCACCCCAAACTGGTGCCGGCCTTGCAAGATCAGATTGCCAAAATCATCCACAGTTGCAATTATTACCATGTGCCCAACCAGGAAGTACTGGCTAAAAAACTGGTTGAGTTATCGGGCATGACCAATGTGTTTTTCTGCTCCACCGGACTGGAAGCCAATGAAGCGGCCTTGAAGTTGGCACGCAAGTTTGGCCATGACAAAGGCATCGAGCGCCCCGAGATCGTGGTTTACGAGAAAGCCTTTCATGGTCGCTCGATTGCCACGCTGAGCGCCACCGGCAACCCCAAGATCCAGGTCGGGTTTGGACCGCTGGTCGAAGGATTCATCCGCGTGCCGGTCAACGACATTGAGAGCCTGAAACAAGCCACCCAAGGCAACCCGAATGTGGTGGCCGTGTTTTTTGAAGCCATCCAGGGCGAAGGCGGCGTCAACCCGATGCACATGGACTACCTCAGAGCGGTTCGCCAGTTGTGTGACGAGCGCGACTGGCTGCTGATGATTGACGAAGTGCAATGCGGCATGGGTCGCACCGGCAAATGGTTTGCCCACCAGTGGGCCGGCATTGTGCCGGACGTGATGCCGCTGGCCAAGGGGCTGGGCTCGGGCGTGCCGGTCGGTGCGGTGGTGGCAGGGCCCAAAGCGGCCCATATTTTTCAACCGGGTAACCATGGCACCACCTTTGGCGGCAACCCATTGGCCATGCGTGCCGGGGTCGAAACCATTCGCATCATGGAAGAAGAAGGCTTGCTGGAGAATGCCGCCAACGTCGGGGCACATCTCGCTGCAGAACTGGCAAAATTCCTTGCACCCGAAATGGCGACTAAAGCGGTCAAGGAGATTCGCGGCATGGGCTTGATGCTGGGCATAGACTTGGCCAAACCATGTGGCGCGCTGGTTCAACAATGTGCTGACAACGGTTTGCTCATCAGTGTGACCGCCGACACCGTGATTCGCATGGTGCCGCCGCTGATCATGACCACTGCCGAAGCCGATGAAGTGGTCCGCATTTTGTGCCCCTTGATCAAGCAACTGCTGCGCGATCCTGCCTGAAATAACAAGATTCTTCCCTGCCTTTGCCGAGAACCCGCCATGAAACATTACCTGCAATTCAGCGACCTCAATGCCAGCGACTACGCCTACCTGTTTGAGCGCGCGGCGCTGATCAAAAAGAAGTTCAAGGCCTACGAAAAGCACCAGCCCCTGGCGGATCGCACGCTGGCCATGATTTTCGAGAAAGCGTCGACCCGCACGCGGGTGAGCTTTGAGGCGGGCATGTACCAGATGGGCGGCAGCGTGGTGCACCTGACCACCGGCGACAGTCAGTTGGGCCGTGCGGAACCGATTGAGGACAGCGCCAAGGTCATCAGCCGCATGGTCGATCTGGTCATGATCCGCACCTACGAGCACACCAAGATTGAGAAATTTGCAGAGCACTCCCGTGTGCCAGTCATCAACGGCCTGACCAATGAATTTCACCCCTGCCAGATTTTGGCCGACATCTTCACTTACATCGAACACCGAGGCTCGATAGAAGGCAAAACGGTGGCTTGGGTCGGTGACGGCAACAACATGGCCAACACTTGGCTTCAGGCCAGTGAAATTTTGGGTTTCAAAGTGCATGTGAGTACGCCCGGTGGCTATGAAGTAGACCAGTCCATTGCCGGACTGCGCTCCAATGACAGCTATCAGGTGTTCAACGACCCGATGGCCGCATGCGCTGGGGCTGATCTGGTCACCACCGATGTCTGGACCAGCATGGGTTTTGAAGCCGAAAACGAAACCCGTAAAGTCGCCTTTGCCGACTGGTGCGTCGATGCCGACATGATGCGTGCGGCCAAGCCTGATGCACTCTTTATGCACTGCCTGCCAGCCCACCGGGGTGAAGAAGTGCAAGCCGATGTCATTGACGGACCCCAGTCGGTGGTCTGGGACGAAGCCGAAAACCGTCTGCACGCTCAGAAGGCATTGATGGAGTTTTTACTGCTCGGTCGACTCTGATCAACGCAAGGCGGCTTGGGTCATGAAAACGCTTTTTGATTGCCAGCAACTTGACGCGCAAGACCCGCTGCGTTCGTTGCGAACCCACTTCAGCCTGCCTGAAGGCGTGATTTACCTGGACGGTAATTCGCTCGGTGTATTACCCAAAACCGCAGCGGCGCGTGTGGCCGAAGTGGTGACCCAGGAATGGGGCCAGGGCTTGATCCGCTCCTGGAACAGTGCCGGCTGGTTCAGCCTGCCGCAGCGCCTAGGCGACAAAATTGCAGCCCTGATTGGTGCCGATGCCGGTGAAGTGGTGGCCACCGACAGCACCTCCATCAACTTGTACAAAGTGCTCAGCGCCGCACTAAATATCGCTGCACAAGATGTGCCTCAACGAAAAACAATCGTCAGCGAGCGCAGCAACTTTCCCACCGATCTCTACATCGCCGAGGCGCTTTGCCAAGAACGGGGTTACCACTTGCAGTTGGTCGAACCCGAAGCCATCGCCGCCAGTCTGACCGACCAGGTGGCCGTGCTGATGCTGACCCATGTGAACTACCGTACCGGCGCCATGCACGACATGGCAGCCCTCACAGCGCTGGCCCATCAGCAAGGCACGCTGACGGTGTGGGACCTGGCCCACAGCGCCGGTGCCGTGCCGGTCGCGCTGAAAGCTGCGGGGGCCGACTTCGCCATTGGCTGCGGTTACAAATACCTCAATGGCGGCCCCGGCGCTCCGGCGTTCGTCTGGGTCAACCCACTTCACACCGAACGCTTCTGGCAACCGCTGGCTGGTTGGTGGGGCCACGCCACCCCGTTTGAATTTACGCCGAACTACCGCCCTGCTCCCGGCATTGGCCGCTACCTGTGTGGCACGCAACCCATTTTGAGCATGGCCGCACTGGAATGCGGGCTGGATGTTTTTTCCGCCGCGCAGGCCTTGGGCGGTATGGCCGCACTGCGTACCAAGTCGCTGGCACTCACAGACTTGTTCATTGAACTGGTCGAGCAGCGTTGCCGCGGTCATGGGCTGGGACTGGCCACACCGAAGGCGCACGACCAGCGGGGCTCTCAGGTGTGCCTGACGCGAGAACATGCAAAACAAACCGGTGAGAGCTCGGGTGCCTTTGCCATTGTGCAAGCGCTGATTGCGCGCGGCGTGATTGGCGACTTTCGAGCCGGTGATGGCAATAAGCACAAAGACATCCTGCGCTTTGGTTTCACGCCGCTCTATGTGGGCTTTGAGGACGTGTGGCACGCCGTCGAACATTTAAAACAAGTGCTGGAGAGTGGCGAATGGCAGCGGCCTGAGTTCAACCAGAAACACAGCGTGACCTGAGCACGCCAAGCAATCTTAGAAATTTATACAAAATAGGCTTCTAGCCCCCGTATATACTGCGCGAGTAGCTACAAATTTAATAGCAATTTGCAACTATCTGGTGCCTCGGTACAACCACGGCAGGTCGAGCAGACGCTCTCCCATCAGCTTCATCGCGGCGTCGCGACCCCAACTCACCAGCCCGGTGGCGTGAAAAACCTTGCCGTTGCGAATGGCACCGGCCTGCACCCGCGCATTGCGCTGCCAGCGGCTTTCAGCGTAGTACTTCAAAGCGGCGGGAACGTCCAGACCGCTGTGTCCCACCGCCAAGCCCAGACATCGGGCATCTTCAATCGCCATTCCCGCACCTTGTGCCAAATACGGAAGCATCGGGTGTGCAGCATCGCCCAACAAGGCGATCCGGCCCTGCGCCTGCTCAGTGGCACTTTGCATCGGCGGGCGAATGTTCAGGCCCCACAAACGCCAGTGGTCAATAGCCTGAATCAGTTCCCGCAGCGGCGTGCAGGTCTGAGACATATAGCCTTGTAAATCAGCCGCGTTGGCGCTGTGGTCCCAATTCTGGGGATCGCCCTGGGTACGGCCATGCACGATGGCCACCACGTTGAGCCACAAACCACGGCGCACGGGGTACTGCACCACATGCATCCGGGGCCCTAGCCAGGCGGTGATCTGCTGGGAGCGCAAATGCTCGGGCAAACTGTGCTGCGGCACCATCGCCCGGTAGGCCAGATGGCCCGTGGCAAAAGGCGGGATATCTCCCAACAACTGGCGCCGCACCTGGCTCCACAGTCCATCAGCCCCCACCAGCATGTCACCGGATACCCTGCGACCTTGCGTCGTTTGCAAGGACACACCTTCTGCATGCTGCTCCAGCTCAGTCACCGAGCTGCTGAGATTCAACACGGCCGACGTTTGCTGCTGGACGGCGGCAAGCAGCAACCCTTGGAGATCTGCACGGTGAATCGTGGCATAAGGTGAGCCGTAGCGCTCAACCGCCATTGACCCAAGCCGTAACACACCCAACTCGGAGCCCGTCAATGCGTGGCGAACTTGCAGTCGTTCAGGAAAAGAGGCCACGCCTGCCAAGGCATTTTTCAGACCCCAGCTATGAAGAATTTTCACCACGTTGGGGCCGAGTTGCACGCCCGCCCCGACCTCAGAAAACTCAGCCGAGCGCTCAAACAACTCAACCTCGGTGCCCTCGCGGGAGCAGGCCAGCGCCGCGGCCAAACCACCGATACCACCGCCAATAATTAAAGTTTTTGTAACCATATTCGTTTATTGTCTCAATCACGGGAAAGCTGACCGAGCATTAACGGACTCACCTACGGCAAGCTTACTACCGACTGTCTTGTTTTGCGTTTCATTGACTCAACGGGGATGTTTACTGCCAACTTTGGGATGATCCGCCAGTTGGCAAGCTCGTCGATAGGCTTTCAAGGTTTTCTGGGCCAGACCGAGCACACTATTGGGAGCGTAACCACCGGGCGGCAATGACAAGGCACCGGCGCGCTTAAACCCCTCCATGCCTGACTCGGTGCTGGTCAACAAGGCAATGCCTTCGCTCACGTGTTCAGCGGTGTAAATATGAAAATCTCCCCGCGTCACAGCATCCACCACCGCGCGGTCCAGCATCAGGTGACGCGTATTGCGCGCCGGGATCAGCACGCCCTGGTGCCCATCCAGCCCGGCGGTTTCGCAAATCCGGAAATAACCTTCGATCTTTTCGTTGATGCCACCCACCGGCAACACTTCACCATGCTGGTTGACAGCCCCCGTCACCGCAATGCCTTGTTTGAGAGGCAAGCCAGAGAGCGACGACAGCACCACATACAACTCGGCACACGACGCCGAATCACCCTCGACGCCGTGGTATTCCTGCTCGAAAACTATCGACGCATTGAGCGCCAGCGGTGCCATGTGCGCAAACAAGGCCGACAGGTAGCTGTGCAAAATGAGTACACCCTTGTCATGAATGGGGCCGGACATTTCGACCTCACGCTCGATATTAAGCAAGCCTTCATCCCCAGCATAGGTACGCGCCGTAACCCGCACCGGAAATCCAAAACGGTAATCACCCAAATCGATCTGGGTCAGGCCATTGAGCTGGCCCGTCTTTTCGCCATGCAAGGTCATCAGGCGATCACCGTCGGTGATGGACTCCTGCAAGCGCTGGTCCGGGTAGTCATGACGCTGGCGGCGCGCTTGCAAGGCCTGCTCCACATCGGCCGCCTCCACCAAGGTGCCCGCACGCGACTGGCAAACCTGGGCACTCTCCATCACCAAACCTTCAGTGTGCGCAAAGATGGCGCTCTGGCGCAACTGGTCATCGACCTCGCGGTGCGAGTCCTCCAGCAAACGCACGACGGCCGAGGCAGAAAAATGCGGCAAACCCAGTTTGTGGCAGGCATGGGCGACAAAAACTGCCGAGGCGGCGTAAGTCTCGGCGCTGCTGGTGAAGCTCTCGGCAAAGTCCACCTTGACCCGAAAGCGCCGCGCAAACTCGGGGTCGGTTTCCTGCAATTCGTAATACTGTTCGGTCGAGCCAATCAACACAATTTTGACATCGACATCGACCGCTTCCGGCTCCAGCGACACCGCGGCCATCGGGGACAACAAAGGGCCCGGCTCTTCAATCTGCAAGCGACCGCTGCGTGAAAAACGGCGCAGCTTTTCCCACGCCAACTCGTCAGTCAGCAAGTCACGCAGGTGCAGCATCAAAAAGCCGCCATGCGCTTTGAGCAGGCTACCGGCGCGGATACGTGAGAAGTCGGTCAACAGCGCATCTTCCTGCGCCTGATATTCAATGCTGCCAAAGAGCGAGCGAAACGAGGGGTTGTTCTCGATGATCACGGGCGCGCCTGTCAAACCTTCGTTGTCCACCAGAAGGTTCACCCGGTAGCGCGTCATTAACTCGGCCAACTCTTCGAGGCGGAGGTCGTCATCTTCATCCACCGCAATGAACAAACCCAAGTTGTCGAGCACATCGCGCATCAGCTCATCAAAATAGGCACCGAGTTGAGCGGCGTCCTTGAACGGCTGCGTGATGCCGTCACGAATGGTTTGCAACTCTTGCGTCAGAAGTGGCTTGACATACTGGCGCCGCAAGGCCACTAAGCCCTCGGTCATGACCCGGTTGAGCGGCCGGGTCTGGTCCAGAAAACGCGTGATTTTGGTGCGCAACTCTTGCTCGGCTTGGTCAATCTGGTTGCGACGTTCTTTGGGCAAAGAGCGCGCCTGTGCTTCTGTCAGCGCGTGGCCTTTATCGCCCAGCAAGGTAAAAACCAGACGTCCGTTTTCCCGGTAAAGGGTGAAATTTCGCGCTTCGGCAAAGGCATCGAGTTCAGCAAACGCCTTGGATTCTTCGTCCTTGTAAGTTTTTTCGATATGGGCACTGTCAGCCTTGAAATCGGCTCCCTCCAGACGCTGTGGAATTTCTTTTTGCAGTGTTTTGCATAACTGCACCATGCACTGGCGCAACCAACGCCCCTGACCGGTGGGCAGACGAAGCGCCCGTGGTTTTTCCGGCGCATTGAAGTTGTGCAGGTAGCACAGATCAGGCGGCACGGCTCGGGTGGCGGCCACTTCGTTCATCACCTGCTGCAACAGCGATGAGCGGCCACTGCCTACCTCGCCCAGCACAAACAGGTTGTAGTCGGCTTGCCCCATGCCGAGACCAAAACGCGCAGCCGTCTGTGCCCGTGTCTGTCCGATCCAGGGCAGCGGCAGGTGCAGCAACTCGGAGGTCTCCACGAACCCGAGCGAATCGGGTGCAATCACTACGCGAAGATCGCGCGGCGTCAAATTTAATATTGTCATTTTTAGGGTCCACCAGTCTGGCTCTGGCTCAACGCGATGCCCAGGTTGTCATGCACAAGAGTTTTACTGAATTTGCCACGGGTGAATTGACATGGCGCAGCTACTTGATGCAACACTTAAAGCAGCAAGGCACCAAAGTGGCGGGCAAAAGCCTGGGTGGTTTCGGCGCTCAGGCGCTGGCCAATAAATATCTCCACGCCCCGGAGTAATTTACGCAACTCGGCTGGGTTATTACAGCGGTCAATGGCCTCACAAATCGGGGCTCCCGAACTACCCAAACGCTCTTGCACAAAGTCTGAGGCTTGCTGGCGGACTTTTTGAAATTCTTCGGGGCTGGTGGCAGGACGGGGAGGTTCAGCAGCAGTCGCCTGGGCAAAGCCGGGAGCGGCAGGCGCCATCAGAGGGGTAATGTGGTCGGTCGACTCGATGAAGCCAAATGCCTGCAAATGCGCCAGCACCCCGTCTAACTCACCCACACGCACAAAAGCACCCAGATCGTTGACGGTGCGCGAGCCATCCACCATGATCAGAACGCGTCTTTGCAAACCACTCAAGGCATCACTGCGCTCGGTGATTTCGGCACGGCCTTTTTCTGTCTTGATGTAAGTCATTCCTGCGTTGATCGTCATTTTTGGTCCATCTGAATATTGTCCGTTATCGCCCTGCTTCCTTAAAGCCTTCAACGCATTTGCTTACAAAGCTTGTCCAAGCCGACCGATGCCTTCTTCGATTTTGGCCACATCCGCTGTCGCAAAGCTCAAGCGAAAGGTCGACAAATCAGGGTCATGGGCGAAAAATGGGGCCCCCGGCACAAAGGCCACACCCTTGTCAATGGCGCGTTTGGCGAACTCGGGCGCGTGGCATGGCTGGCCTTCGGCACCCGTCAAATTAGCCCAGAAAAACATACCGCCCTGGGGTTGGGTGAACGCAATGGCGCTGCCCAATTCGCGGCGCAGCGACTCGGCCATCACACGAGCCCGGTCGGCATAGGTCTTGCGCACGACGGCCAAGGCGCCCTCCAGCCGATTCAGCGTCAGGTAGTGGGCGCAAATCGCCTGCGTCAGGTTGCTGGTGTGGGCATCGCTGAACTGCTTGCACATGGTGGCGTTGGCCAGCAAGGCGGGCGGCGCAATCAACCAGCCCACGCGCAGGCCAGGGCTCAAAATTTTGCTGAAACTGCCGCAATGCGCCAGCCAGTCGCGGCTACCGGGCACCTCATCACTCAAGGCCAGCAGACTCGGTGGTGGCGCTTGGTCAAAGTACAACTCGCCATAAGGGTCGTCTTCCACAATCAAAGTCTGGGTGCGCACGGCGATTTCCAGAATACGCTTGCGCCGCTCCAAGCTGAGCGTGGCGCCGCTGGGGTTGCCAAAGGTGGGGATCAGGTAGACCAGTTTGGGCTTGTGCTCGTCGATGAGTTGCTCCAGCTTGTCGACATCGACGCCATCGGCATCTATCGGCGCCCCAATCAGTTGGGCACCGTACAAGCGAAAGCACTGGATGGTGGCCAAAAAAGTGGGCGCTTCCACAATGACTTTGTCACCGGGTGAGATCATGGTCTTGCCGATCAAATCCAGTGCCTGCTGGCTGCCGGTGGTGACGATCAAGCCCTCGGGCGACACCGTAGCGCCCTTGTGGGCCATGAATGCGCTGATGCCTTCGCGCAGGGGCTGGAAGCCTTCGGTGGCACCGTATTGCAGCACCGGGCCGGGGTTGTTGGTCAGCACAGCGTTGCTGGATTCACGGATACCGTCCACATCAAACAGCGCTGGATCCGGAAAACCACCGGCAAAACTGATGATGCCGGGCTTGCCGAGAAGTTTGAAGAGTTCGCGGATGGCTGAGGTTTCTACATTTTTCAGGCGGTCGGCAAATTGCATGGGTTGGGCTTTCAAAAGATCGCAAATTGTCACCGATTAAACTTGGCGCCTCGTTTACAGGGGAATCCATGCACAGCCTTGACTCGTTTTTTGAGTCCATCCAATTGCCCGTCATGCCCGAGGTGGCGCATGCGCTGATCAGAACACTTAATGATGACAACGCCTCGGTGATGGAGGTGCGCAACATCATTGCCCAAGACCCTGTTCTGAGCGCCCAACTGCTGCGACTGGCCAACAGCGCCCACTTTGGCTTGCCGCGCGGCGTTGGCACACTCGACGAAGCAATCGCGATGGTAGGAATGGCGCAAGTTCGCTCGCTGTCGTTGTGCACCTGCATCAGTGCGGCCCTCCCGACCCTGCCCGGCCTCAACCGCACCGCGTTCTGGCAAAGCAACATGGCCTGTGCCGGTTACGCCCAATGGCTGGCCAGCAAATTGGGCATGGATGCCCAGCAAGCCTGGCTCACCGGCATGATGCTGCGCCTGGGCGAGTTGCTGATCGGCCAGGCCGACCCAGAGTTGCTCCGGGAAATCGAAAAACTGCCGCACCAGCCCGGCGTCCGGTGGGAGCGTGAAACGCGGCTGACGGGGTTTACCGAAGGTCAAATTACCGCCGAACTAGCCCGCCGCTGGAATTTTCCGATGCAAATCGTGCAGGCGTTGCAACGCTCATCTGATCCACTCACCGAGCAGGCTTTTTCCCGGTTAGGTTCGGTCGTGCATCTGGCCAGTTTGCTGGCCGACATGCCTTACAGCGGCCCGGACATGATCGACGCCTTGCCGCAAGAGGTGATGGACTCCTTTCAGGTCGATGTGCAATGGATGCGCGATGATTTTCCACCCGCTGAGTCTTTTGTGGACCTGGCCATCGCATGAAACCCGCTGCCATTGTTTCTTTTTTCGCCACCTTGCAAGCGGCCAATCCGCATCCCCAAACAGAGCTTGAATACAGCTCGGTGTTTGAGTTGCTGGCCGCCGTGCTGCTGTCAGCCCAGGCCACCGATGTGGGTGTCAACAAGGCCACACGCCGACTCTTCGTGGTGGCCAACACGCCGCAAAAAATCCTGGATTTGGGCCTGGAATGGCTAGAGAGCTATATCAAGACCATTGGCCTGTACCACTCCAAAGCCAAGCACCTGATGCAAACCTGCCAGATATTGGTGGAACAGCACGCCAGCGTGGTACCGAGAACGCGTGAAGCACTGGAAGCCCTGCCCGGCGTCGGCCGCAAAACAGCCAATGTCGTGCTGAATGTGGCGTTTGGCGAGGCCACCATGGCGGTGGACACCCACCTTTTCCGGCTCGGCAACCGCACGGGGTTGGCGCCCGGAAAAACCCCGCTGGCGGTTGAACTCAAACTGCTCAAGCGCATACCGCCCGAGTACCTGGTAGATGCGCACCACTGGTTGATATTGCATGGCCGCTACATCTGCCAGGCGCGTAAACCGCTGTGTTGGCAATGCGGCGTAAGTGCGTTTTGCGACTTCAAAGATAAAACCAAGTCACCTGTTTGACCGATATTTTTCGGTGCTTGCGGCGACAGCATTGTTATATTGCAATGCAATAATTGACCTATGTCTAGTTTCCATCCCGAATCATGAGATCCCTTGACCCCGGAACCATCATTCTGTTAAGCGGCATCATGTGCGGCTTGATGTCACTGGTTTTGTACTCTCTCAAGCGCAATTACCCTAGTTCCATCAAAGGACTCGGGGAATGGTCTGCCGGCCTGCTGATTGCATTTTTTGGCACCTTGCTGGCGACAGCCTACGGGCAACTTCCGATCTTTTTCACCATCTTTTTAACCCGCCTGATGCTTGCATCGGCGCTTTATCTGATTTATGTGGGCAGCCAGCGATTCTTTGGTGTCACACCCCAAATTCGCCCTTGGTTGCTGCTCATCGCGGCCATGATGCTGGCTCAGGCATGGTTCACTTTTGTCGAACCCAGTTTTCGCATTCGCCTGGCTTTGTCCAATGTGCTGGCCGCCTACCTGTTTAGTTGTCACGCGCATTTGGTGTTCAAACAAGGCGCCCAAACTTTTGCCCGTATCCTGACACTGGCCGTGTTGTTGGTCATGGCATTGATACAAGTCGTCCGCCTGGTGACCGCTTTCTTCTGGCCAGTCGGACAGGATATTTTCGACAAGTCGCCGGTTCAATTGATCTATGTTGGCAGTTTTGTGTTTTGTATTTTGTTGTTCTCGATCAGTACCGTGTTGTTGGCCTCGGAGCGTCTGCACTCTGAACTGGAACACCTGGCCTCGCATGACTCGCTCACCAACACCTTGACGCGCAGGTCCATGAACGAGGGGTGTGAAAAAGAGCTGGAGCGTTGCCGCCGGTATGGCCGCAACATGGCCTTGATGCTCATGGACCTGGACCATTTCAAGCGGATCAACGATAACCATGGCCACCAAGTTGGCGACCGGGTACTCGTCAACTTTGTTACCCAGGCCAAGAATTTGCTACGACTGCCCGACCAACTGGGTCGCTTTGGGGGTGAAGAATTCATCGTGATGCTCCCCGACACCGCCCTGGAAGATGCGATGTTGGTCGCCGAACGCATTCGCGAAGGCTGTGCCCAAGTGACCCAAGGCCCGAACTGCACCGTGAGCATTGGCGTCACCACTTACCTCCATGAGAAAGATACCGTGGACTCCCTACTGGCGCGGGCGGATGCTGCCTTGTACCGGGCCAAGGCCAACGGTCGCAACCGGACCGAGACGGCCTGAGACGACCCCGGCAAGGTCGAATCAGAGCGTCATTTCACAGTTTTCGCCGAACGCCGGTGCCGCAATCGGCCACTGCGCCGCATCGTAAACTTGGCGCACCCCTTTGACCAACAAACTGGCCGCGCGAATTACGCCAGCATGGGTGATCCAGACCGTGTCGCGCCCGGCCAGTTGCGTTTCGTCCCAAACGCGGGCCACGCGCTGCATGAATTCATGAACACTCTCAACGCCACCAAAACGGTAAGCACCAAAGTCTGCCGTCCAGCGGTCATAGTCGGCTTGATCAATGGCATCCCAGCGCTGGCCTTCCCAGCAACCGAAATCCATCTCGGCCAGACGCGCATCAGTTTTATAAGCCAAATCAGGCCGCAGCCCCCGTAGGCACTGCGCGAGCTGCTCACATCTTTGTAGCGGCGACGTGACGATTTGAAGTCCCAAGGGCAAGCACCCTGACAAGGCCTGGGCCGCTGCCAGCGTCGTCAAGGTGTCGGATGGCACATCGGTACGGCCGTAACAAATGCCGTGTTCGATCAGGGGTTGCGCATGGCGCGCCAGCCAGAGCTTCATAGGCTAAGGGCCAGCCCGAGGTAAAACGCGATCTCACAGACCTGTTGAGTTGTCCCCAGACAGTCGCCCGTAAAACCTTGAAGGCGTGTCCAGAACCAGCGCCACATCACCCCAAAAGCCAGCGCCGAGGCCCCCAGCGCACCCGCCAGTGCCTTCAACAAGGGCAGCAAGTCGTCATCAACAGCTATGATATTCATAGCTACTTGTGCATACACAGCAAGGGCTAGTGCCATAAAACACCATATAAATGCGACACCCAGGCTGCCAGCGGCGATTTGATCTGCCAGCGGTTTTGATTTGGAGCCCGCCGCATCGCCCACATGCGGCATGAAGCGAATCAGCAGCAAGGGCCAAGTGCGTGACACCACATGCGCCCAAAACAGCGCCAAACACATCAGCAAACTGCTGACCGACCCCAGCAAGGCCAGCAAAGACACCTTGGTCAGCAGCGCAAGCACCACGGCGATGGCACCAAAAGCCCCTACGCGCGAGTCTTTCATGATGATCAGTGCGCGTTCGCGGTCCAAGCTACCGCCCAAGCCATCGGCCACATCGGCCAGGCCGTCTTCGTGAAAAGCGCCGGTGATCAGCACCCCCAAAGCCGTGCCCAGCGCCGCCACCACCAGCGGGCTGTAGCCGCCATCGGGCAATCCAAGCAGCAACAGGGCCGAAAAAGCACTGACCAAACCGCCGACCAACCAGCCGACGCCCGGAAAATGCGCGGCACTAGCACGCAGCATGGCTGGGCTGTAACCGACCCAATCGGCCAGACGCCCCGTGACCGGGATTCGGGTGAAGAACTGCACCGCCAACAGGTAATGACGAATGAACTGCTGTAAAAAATGAGGCATAAACAAGCGGTAGAACGAGGCGAATAATCCTGCGGCAAACGCGGCAGTGACAGACTCAGAGTATGCCTTGGCCCTCTACTAACAATAAGGTTAAGTTCGCCAAAATACAAAGAATTCGTCTACTTGAGCGGATTTATAAACGCAATGAGTTTTTGATTTCAAGTCATCACCCGCTGCGTGAGACTCACGGCCATTAAATGCTGGTGATTGTGTCTCTTGGTGCCTCTGAAGCCGATTAAAAACTTTTCATAAGATATACACATGAAACATGTTTATTAACGATCAGGAATATGCAGATGAAAAGAGAGTTGATTTTTTTATTGCTTTAAGCAGCATTTTTGTATCGGGTTGCGTCACAAACCAAAGTTCTAAAACTTTACAGGAAAATTCAAATATTTCCTCGGCGCCAGCTCATACTCCAGTAAACGCAATTACTCCTGTAAATAACAAATTGGCTGCAACTCCAGCAGCGAAGATTGAATCTCAGCCTAAAGCGGCTATTAAAGACGACATTTTTATTGCTGATAATCGTAAGGAATCTACTGGTCTATTGGGTAAGACGGTTACTGCCAAGAATAAATATAGCAAAACCTTAGGCACCAAGATTGATCATTACAACAGCTATGCTACAACCGGCGTTTACACCAAGTTTGTCTTTCCAGAAAAAACAAATGTCGTTTATCTTTTTCCAGAAAAGAGAAACAAAAGCAAGGGAATTTTTGCATTTGTTAAAGAAGAAAAAAAAACAGCTTACTTTATAGATATTATTGAAATCAACATTCCTAAAGGCTATTTGCTGGGTACTGATAATTGCAATATTGGTGTTATTGGTTTATTTAAAGATATTTACCAGGTTGGTGGACATAAGAAACCAGAAAAAGCTTGGACAATTGTTAACGGAAGGTTTATTCCAATGACTAATTTCAGCAAAATGGAATGTGAAGATAACTCAAGTGGCGATTGATTATTTGATTGACTGATCCATCGCATCAATCAGAGTTTGGGTGATTTCCAAATAAACAGCGTCCCGGCGCGACTCAGGCACCCGCATGAGTAGCTTGCCCAGCGTGGCCAAGCGGATATCCAAGCTCTGATCGTTGACGATGGTATTTGCTGTCATTGCCGCCAGCATGGTGCGATTTTTAATACTTCTAAGGCTCATGAAATAATTCCTTGAATAAGCTTTTGCAACTCAGCGACCTGGGATGGGTCAATTTTTTTTGGCGCCTGTTTTCCCTAACAACAAGTCCAAAAATTTACTCACAAAGTACGAAAACCAATCCTATTGCTTTCCGTACTATTTCCATACAGGCAATAAAAAAGCACCTAGCGTTTCCGCTAAGTGCTTGAAATCTTTGAAGATTTTGGTGGGCGATGCAAGTTTCGAACTTGCGACCCCTGCAGTGTGAAGGAGGAAGTACCCTCCGCAAAGCCACTAGGCATGCGGGTTTCGGCTGACTATGTCAGTCTTTTATGTCAGCTTTTACTTAGAGAACCTTCCCATGCTACTTTACAAAACCACATGCACCGACAACTTCGGCAAACTGTTCACCCGCTACCAAGGCAGCCAGACCGAGTCCAGCAAGGCCCGCACCGCGCTCAAGAAGGACGGCTACAAGCCCGAGACCCAAACCATCGAGGTGCCCACCAACAAGTCTGGGCTGCTGGAGTGGTTGAACGCGAACGCGGCGTAAGATGGAGGGCTACAAACAAATCAGGAGGAAGCCATGAACGCAGTCTTTGAACTCGTGTTTATGCTGTTCAATGCGGTCGTTGGACTGGTACTGTTCGCGTTCACCGTGATCATGTGGCCGGTCACGATCCTCTTCAGGTTCTGCTGTCGCGTCGTGTACGCGTTCCAGACCTGGGGGAAATAATGCAATCAAACTTCCTTCTCGGCGCACTCAGGCTCACGGAGCCTGCCCGTATGGCGTTGAAGCGTCAACCGTATGACCTAGTCTGTCGGCACGCTATTAACGATCACGGGAACATCACCAAGCGCGAGCAGGACATGAACGACGCCAGCATGAAGACGCTGGGGCCAATCATGTCGCGCTACAAGTCTGACCCCACAGACCCGCGTTCACCGAACGTGCTCATCATCACCAAGGACACTTGGTCTGAAACTCTCATCACTCTCGAGTGATCCACCACCGGCTTCGAGCCGGTTTTCTTCTGCACGCTAGACGTGCTTTTCTTCTGCATTCACATGCCGGTTATGGGGCGCGGGGAGAAGGGCAAAAGCGTAAGAATGCTATCAATATGTGAGCAAAATCGACGTTTTTATCGGCTTCTTAATTTCTGCCGACGTGTGGATATAAAACAACACTTTTGAAGTGTTATGGTGTAAGGCAAAAGTGCTCGTACAAGGCTCTCTTATCTACTTCTTACACTATTACACTTTTACACTTCTAAAATTGAAGTTAGAGAATAGTGTAAGGGTAGTAAATAGAATCTCTATATAGAGTTTCAGCCATAAAAAGTAATGAGTGTAAGTGCCCATAAAACGACGTTTGTGCTCCAAATGTGAGCGACGCCCACATCGCTGTGAACGTCGCTCGTTTGATTAAAGTACGTCGCTTTCTAATTCAAGGAAGTCATCGTTGAGGTTGACCATGGCTTCGTCAGGCAGTTTGCATTTCTGCAACTTGCTTTCGTTCACCGCGACCATCTTGCGTGTGATCGGTTTGTCATCGACGTCATTGGTTGCACTGTCTGGCACGAAGCCGTACATGAACTCTGCGTAGTTCGCGTAGCGCGAGCTGTTGAGCATCGCCTTGAACTGGACGTCGAAGTCTCGCAGTACGTTCTTGGTACCGGTGGCGGTCAGCGCCTTATCGTTGTTGGACGACTTGTCGTTGTAGTCTCTGCGTGAGAGCAAAGCCTCTTTGATGCTATCGACTTTGCCACGCATGTTCTCAATCGCTCCGATCTGTGTGCGGATGTCCAGCTCGTGGAATTCGCATTCATCTTGGATGCTCATG
>NZ_JBAWYV010000048.1:0-24246 GCF_037143375.1 Rhodoferax sp.
AACTGCTGACCTCTTGCATGCCATGCAAGCGCTCTCCCAGCTGAGCTATACCCCCTAAACCAACAATTACTTTTTCAAGTATTTGTTATTTCCAAGCCTCAAATTATAGCGTGGTTTTCAAGATATGCGTAATCGGCCCAACACTTTTTCTCTTTCACATAACTCAAGCACCTGATCCAAGGAAGGGGTCTGGGCAGTCCCCATCACCAATACCCGCACTGGCATGGCAAGTTGTGGCATTTTGATACTAAAGGTTGCGAGAACCTCCTTGATGGCCGCAGCAATCGACGGCTTATCCCAAACGCAAGTGGTAAGTTTTTCAACCAGCAGGCTCAGCACGGGCTTGACGGCCTCGGTGACGTGTTGAGCCACCTCGTCTGCATTGGGTGTTATGTCAGCATAAAACTTGGTTACCCAATCCGCCAGCATCACCGTGGTATCGCAACGGTCCTTTAGCAAGCCACAAATGCGCGGCAAACGTGCATCGGCCACGATGCCACGTTTTTGCAGTTGGGCTGCCACCAAGGGAGCCAGTGCGTCATCGGTCATGGCCTTGAGGTGCTGGGCATTCACCCAACGCAATTTGGCTTCGTCAAACTGGGCAGCGCTGCGGCCCAGATGATCCAGATTGAACCAGCCGAGAAATTGTTCGCGGGTAAAAATTTCGTCATCGCCATGGCTCCAGCCCAGACGAGCAAGATAGTTCACCATGGCGTCGGGTAAATAGCCTTCTTCCCGAAATTGCGTCACGGGCTTGGCACCGTTGCGCTTGCTCATCTTCTCGCCTTGCTCATTGAGCACGGTCGGCAGATGGGCGTACACCGGCGGCTGTTTGCCCAGGGCGAGGAAAATATTGATCTGGCGCGGTGTGTTGTTGACGTGGTCATCGCCGCGAATGACGTGGGTAATCGCCATATCAAGGTCATCGACTACGACACAGAAGTTGTAGGTGGGCGTGCCATCAGGGCGGGCAATCACCAGGTCGTCCAACTCGTCGTTGCTGATCTCGATGCGACCCTTGACCTTGTCCTCCCACACCACGGAGCCGCCTTGTGGATTCAAAAAGCGCAGCACCGGTTGCACGCCATCAGGAATTGCTGGAAGCGTTTTACCCGGTGCCGGACGCCAGGTGCCGTCGTAGCGCGGTTTTTCTTTGGCTTCCATCTGGGCTTCGCGCAGAGCATCAAGTTCCCCCATGCTCATGTAGCAGGGGTAAACGTGGCCTGCGGCCTGCAACTCGGCCAGCACCGTTTTGTAGCGGTCCATGCGCTGCATTTGGTAGAACGGGCCTTCGTCGTAGTCCAGGCCCAGCCAGGTCATGCTCTCGATGATGACATCGACCGCTGCTTGCGATGAGCGCTCCACATCGGTATCTTCGATGCGCAAAATAAAGTCGCCGCCAGTCGCGCGGGCAAACGCCCACGGGTACAAAGCCGAACGAATATTGCCAAGGTGAATAAAACCCGTCGGTGACGGGGCGAATCGGGTGCGGGTTTTTTGTGTCATGAGAGAGTTTCCAGACCTTGCAGGCCACGCGCGAGGTCGGCCTTCAGGTCTTCAATGTTTTCGAGTCCGACGGCCACGCGAATCAGGCCTTGACCGATTCCGGCGGCCTGGCGTTGCGCCTCGGTGATGCGGCCATGCGAGGTGCTGGCAGGGTGCGTGATGGTGGTTTTGGTGTCACCCAAATTAGCGGTTATGGAGCACACCAGCGTGCTGTCAATCACATGAAACGCGTTTTTGCGCGCAGCAACCGGTTCACCCGCCTTGACGTCAAACGACACCACGGCGCCGCCCAAGCCAGACTGCTGCGCCATCGCCAGCGCGTGCTGCGGATGTGATTTCAGGCCGGGGTAATAAACCCGCGAAACTTGCGTCTGAGCCTCCAGCCAGGTGGCCAGCGCCAGCGCATTGTCGCTCTGCGCTTTCATGCGAATCGACAGGGTTTCCATGCCTTTGAGCACCACCCAGGCGTTGAAAGCCGAGAGCGTGAGTCCGGCACTGCGCATGACCGGCATGAACTTTTCATCCACCAGTTTTTTAGTGCTGCACAGCGCACCGGCAATCACCCGGCCCTGACCGTCGAGGTACTTGGTGCCGGAATGAATCACCACGTCGGCCCCCAACTTGATGGGTTGCTGCAAGGCGGGCGAGCAAAAGCAATTGTCAACCGCCAGCAAGGCGCCGCAGGCGTGGGCAATGTCCGCCAGCGCGGCAATGTCGCACACATCGGTCAGTGGGTTGGTGGGCGTCTCGGCAAACAACATACGCGTGTTGGGTTGCACCGCCGCCTGCCACTGGGCCACGTCGGTTTGCGACACAAACGTGGTCTGCACCCCAAACTTGCCGAACTCACCGGCCAGCAAACGAATGGTGGAACCAAACACGCTTTGCGAACAAATAATATGGTCGCCCGACTTGAGCAAGCCCATGCACAGGAGCGTGATGGCCGCCATGCCGCTCGCGGTGCCAATGCACGCCTCGGCACCTTCCAGCGCCGCCAGCCGCAGTTCCATACTGGTGACAGTGGGGTTGGAAAAGCGCGAGTAGGTGTAGCCTTCTTCTTCACCCGCAAAGCGGCGTGCAGCGGTTTCGGCATTGGGCTGCACGAAGCTGCTCGTCAGGTACATCGCCTCCGAGTTTTCGCCAAACTGGCTTTTTTCTACCGCCGTGCGAACCGCCAGCGTATCGCGATGCAAATCGTCAGGTAATTTTTTTTCAGTCATGGTCAGTTCGCGGGGTTAGGCAATGCCAGCCGGGAGTTATCTTCAGCGGCTTCGTCGCCACCCACACGCGTCGCGCCCAACCGAAGAATGTCAGCCGCCGTGATGTCGCCGGTGCAATACACGCCGTCAAAACAGGAGGCATCAAAGCCAATGATGTTTTTATTCAGCGCGCCAATGGCTTTCTTCATGGCATCCACGTCCTGGTAAATCAGGGCGTCGCAGCCAATGATTTGACGAATTTCATCAACGGTGCGGTTGTGCGCCACCAACTCTTCGGGCGTCGGCATATCAATGCCATAGACGTTAGGAAACCGCACCGGTGGTGCCGCGCTGGCCATGTAGACCTTGCGGGCACCGGCATCACGCGCCATCTGCACAATTTCGCGGCTGGTGGTGCCGCGCACAATTGAGTCGTCGACCAGCAACACGTTGCGGCCCTTGAATTCACTTGCGATCACGTTGAGTTTTTGGCGCACTGACTTTTTGCGCACCGACTGCCCCGGCATGATGAAGGTGCGGCCCACGTAGCGGTTTTTAACAAACCCTTCGCGGTACGGCAACCCCAACAAATGGGCCAACTGCGCAGCACTGGGGCGGCTGGACTCAGGGATTGGAATCACCACGTCAATCTCATTCGGTGGCACGGTCGAAATCACCCGCTTGGCCAGCGTCTCGCCCAGGTTCAAACGCGCCTGGTAAACCGAAATACCGTCCATCACCGAATCCGGGCGGGCCAGGTACACAAACTCAAAAATGCACGGGCTCAGCACCGGGTTAGCCGCGCACTGCTGCGCATGAACCGTGCCTTGCAAGTCGATGAAAACGGCTTCTCCCGGCGCGATGTCGCGGTCAAACTTGTGCGAGGTGCCTTCCAGCGCCACCGACTCGCTGGCCAGCAACACCGTGCCATCGTCACTGCGCCCCATGCAGAGGGGGCGAATGCCAAACGGATCACGAAACGCCAGCACGCCATGGCCCGCGATCATCGCGATCACCGCATAAGATCCCTTGATGCGCAAATGCACTTTGCGCACCGCTTCAAACACATCGCTGGGTTGCAAAGGCATGCCGCGCGTGGTCTCGCCAATTTCATGCGCCAACACGTTGAGCAAGACTTCGGAGTCGCTGTCGGTATTGATATGGCGGTGATCGGTGCTAAACAGTTCGGCCTTGAGCGCATGCGCGTTGGTCAGGTTGCCGTTGTGCACCAGCACAATGCCAAACGGTGCATTGACGTAAAACGGTTGCGCCTCTTCTTCGCTAAAAGCGTTGCCCGCCGTCGGGTAGCGCACCTGACCCAGCCCGGAGTTGCCCGGCAATGAGCGCATGTTGCGGGTGCGAAACACATCGCGCACCATGCCCTTGGCTTTTTGCATGAAGAACTTGCGCTCTTGCTGGGTCACGATGCCCGCGGCATCCTGACCCCGGTGCTGCAGCAGCAGCAAGGCGTCATAAATAAGTTGATTAACAGGTGCGTTACTGACAACGCCGACGATTCCACACATTATTTATTCCAATCTCATGAAGGCAAATACCTTCCAAACTCTTCAGGCAACACGGGCTTTAACCCTTTGAGTGTTGCCATGCTCATGCCAGCTCCCACGGATTCTGTCCACCATGCGCTTGACTTCATGGGGCTCATGCCAACGACGACGGAGGCCGCCAACAACAAAACAAGGCCGCGCACCAGGCCAAAGGCGGCCCCCAAGGCCCGGTCGGCCGGTTGCAGGCCAACGGCAGCAAATAATTTTTGAACCAACTTGGCCAGCAGCCCCCCGGCAAACACCGACAAGACGAACACCAATGCAAAGGCAGCCGCATAACGAACCCCCTCGCCCGAGCCCGCCATGGGCAGCTTCGGGGCGACGTCCGGGGCAAACCACTGCGCCAGGATGAAGGCCGCGATCCAACTCACGGCAGACAACAACTCGTACATCAGGCCACGCCAGGCACCTAGCAGGAACGAGGCGAGCAGCACGCCCAAAAAAATCCAGTCCAGCGTCGGCATCGTTCTACAAAGTCAGAATGGCGGCAGGCAAGGCCAGCTTCTTGATTTTTTCAGCCGCTTTCTCGGCCTCGGCCCGAGTCGCAAAAGGTCCAACCCGCACACGAATGCGCGAACCCTCTTTGGTCTGCGCCACATGGGTATAGGTTTTCAGGCCGGCGTGCTCCACTTTCAGGCGAACTTCACGCGCCCGCGTGGCGTCGGCAAAAGCCCCCACCTGCACCACAAACCGGCCTTCAGCGGCGTCAGGTTTCTTGTCAAGGCTCTTGCCATCCAGCAGCGCCTGCGCCTTAGCGCCTTCATCGACTTTAACCACGGGTTTGGCAAGCTGAACTGGTTTATCCGTGGGTTTCTCAATCACTTTGGGTTCTGGAGCCGCTATATTTTTAGCAGCTACTTGCGCAGGTAACACGGGGGCTACAGGTGCTTTTTCCTCAAATTTTGGCACAGCAGCCTCAACCACCGGCGCAGCAGGCGTCACCGGAGCGACAGCTTCAGGTTTGGCCGTATCGATGGCCGCCGGCGCTGGAATGCTCAAGGGCTTGGCCTTGTTCTTATCGGGAATCTCGATGGGGGTATCGACCGAAATCGGGCGGGGTTGCTTGTCAAACAGCATCGGAAGCCCGATCACGCCCACCAGCACCAGAACGGCAGCACCGATCAGCCGGTGTTTGGCGCGCTTTCGCATGCCCTCGACGCTCTCAGGCTGTACCGGTGTGGACGACGCTTCGTCGCCACTTTTTCGAAACTTGAAAAAAGCCATGGTGCTAAAACTCAGGGGGTCAAATTTCAGGGGGTTAAGTCGTCGGCATGTGTTTGGCTTGAAGGCGGGGCAGTCCGTCCTTCAATATGCCGCCCACGGTGTAGAACGACCCAAAAACGACGATTCTATCAGTGGGGTCTGCCGCAAGGATGGCGGCTTGCAAGGCATGCTGAGGATCAGGGTGGGCCGTCGCCGTTGGCTCTTTTCGCTTGTTTTGGGCGCGCCATTTCAGCAGCAAACCCTCGCCCGACTCGGCCCGGGGCGTGGGCAGGTCGGTGAAATACCATTTGTCAATCAAGGGGTTGATCTTGACCAGCATGGCCGCCAGGTCTTTGTCGGCCATGGCGCCGAAGATGGCGTGCGTGGTGGGGAAATAACTCATGGCGTCCAGATTGGCCGTGAGCGCTGCCACCGAATGCGGGTTGTGTGCCACATCCAGCACCAGCGTGGGCTCACCCGGCAGAATTTGAAAACGCCCGGGCAACTCGACAAATGCCAGCCCGTTGCGCACCGCTTGCGCCGTGATAGGCAAGCGCTCACGCAAAGCCGCCAAAGCCGCCAACACGCCCGCCGCGTTCACCAACTGGTTGGCGCCGCGCAACGCCGGGTAGGCCAAACCGCTGTAGCGGCGGCCGCGCCCGGCCCAGCCCCATTGCTGTTTGTCGCCCGACACATTGAAATCCACGCCAAAGCGCCACAGGTCGGCGCCCACTTCCAGCGCCCGGTCCAGCACGCTTTGCGGCGGCATCGGGTCGCTCACCACCACCGGGCGACCGGTGCGCATGATGCCGGCCTTCTCGTAGCCAATGCTCTCGCGGTCGGTACCCAGAAACTCCATGTGGTCCAGATCGATGCTGGTGATGATGGCGCAGTCGGGGTCGATGATGTTGACCGCGTCCAGGCGCCCGCCCAAACCGACTTCAAGAATCACCACATCAAGCTTGGCGCGCGCCATCACATCCAGAATGGCAAGGGTCGAAAACTCGAAGTAAGTGAGCGAGACTTCAGCACCATTTAAGCCTCTGGCGCTTTCAACACGGGCAAAAGCAGCTACTAATTCAGTAGCACTCACCGCTTCACCATTGAGCCGCAAGCGCTCTTCAAAGTGCACCAGATGCGGCGAGGTGTAGACGCCCGTGTGGTAGCCCGCCTGCAACAAAATGGCTTCCAGCATCGCGCAAGTCGAGCCTTTGCCGTTGGTGCCAGCCACGGTAATCACCGGGCAGCCAAAGCGAATTTCCATCGCCTGTGCCACCACGCGAACCCGTTCCAGGCCCATGTCGATGTTTTTGGGGTGCAGTTGCTCGCAGTGAGCCAGCCAGTCAGACAATGTATTCATAGGGTTTTCCATACAGTGGAGGATTGTCGCCCACCTTTCGCCGGTGGCATGATGCAGGGCATGAACACCCCCACACCCACCCCAGCCGTCACCGTCTTTGGTATTCCGAATTGCAGCACGGTGAAAAAAGCACGCACCTGGTTGACCGACCAAGGAATTGATTACTTGTTTCACGACTTCAAGAAACAAGGCGTTCCGGCTGACTTGCTACCCGGCTGGATTGCCGCCGTGGGCTGGGAAAAGCTGGTGAACCGCAAAGGCACCACTTGGCGCAAGTTGGACGAGGCCACACGAGAAGCCGTGGTGGATGTCGTCAGCGCCAGCACTGTGATGCTGGCCAACCCCAGTGTGGTCAAGCGCCCGGTGGTGATATGGGGCGATGGGCGCGTGACTGTCGGCTTTGACGAATCTCAGTGGTCGGGCTTTTTGCCTTAAGCGTTATATCCGTGGGGGGGTCACGGCTTCGGCGAAGACGCGACAAGCGACACCCGGACGCTGGCGCCTCATACGCTTCGCTTTTTGAAATCGGCGCCACCGTCCGGGTATCACTTGCCGCTTAGCGCTTATTCACGACGGTAGTGCGGCGAGTCAGGCCCGGATGTCGGGGCGATTTCAAAAAGCGAAGCGTTGAGAGCCCCCGGCATTCGGGCCTGGCTCACCGCACGGGTTCAAGGACTTGTCACACAGGTTCGAGAACTTGTCGCACGGTTTCCAAGACTCGTCAAAGCAGTTAAGACCCTGATTAAAATAATCCACATGATTACATCCACACTCGACGGCGTGTCCGTCACCACCCAGGCCAGCGTTTACTTTGACGGCAAATGTGTCAGCCACGGCGTCACTTTCCCTGATGGCACCAAAAAATCGGTCGGCGTCGTGCTGCCCGCAACGCTGACGTTCAACACCGGCGCGCCTGAGATCATGGAATGCGTGGCGGGCGCTTGCGAATACAAGTTGGCAGGCTCTGACGCTTGGGTGACATCGGCGCCTGGCGAAAAATTCAGCATCCCCGGCAACTCCAAGTTCGACATTCGCGTGACCGAGGCCTACCACTACATTTGCCACTTCGGTTAAACCGCTCTCATTTCACTTCGTTTTTTATAGCTGCTCACGCCTATTCGGCGGGGGCTAGAGGCCATTTATGTCAAATACCATCCTTCAAAACACCCCCGTCGGCCAAAAAGTCGGCATCGCCTTCTCGGGCGGCTTGGACACCAGCGCGGCCCTGCACTGGATGAAGCTCAAAGGCGCCCTGCCCTACGCCTACACCGCTAATCTGGGCCAGCCCGACGAGACCGATTACGACGAAATCCCGCGCAAGGCGATGGAATACGGCGCTGAGTTGGCCCGTTTGATCGACTGCCGCAGCCAGTTGGCCGCGGAAGGTCTGGCGGCGCTGCAAAGTGGGGCTTTTCACATCTCCACGGCGGGCGTGACTTACTTCAACACCACGCCGATCGGCCGTGCCGTGACCGGCACCATGCTGGTGGCGGCGATGAAGGAAGACGACGTCAACATCTGGGGCGATGGCAGCACCTTCAAGGGCAACGACATTGAGCGTTTTTACCGCTACGGCCTGCTGACCAACCCGTCGCTCAAAATTTACAAACCCTGGCTCGATCAGGCGTTTATCGACGAACTCGGTGGCCGCTCCGAGATGTCGGCGTTCATGACGCAGCACGGTTTTGGCTACAAGATGTCGGCCGAAAAAGCCTACTCGACCGACTCCAACATGCTCGGCGCCACACACGAAGCCAAAGACCTGGAGTTCTTGAGCAGCGGCATGAAGATCGTCAACCCGATCATGGGCGTGGCCTTCTGGAAGGATGAAGTCGAAGTCAAACGCGAAGAAGTGACGGTGCGATTTGAAGAAGGCCGCCCGGTTGTTATCAACGGCGTCGAGTTTCCTGACTTGGTGAGCCTGATTCTGGAAGCCAACCGCATTGGTGGCCGCCACGGTCTGGGCATGAGCGACCAGATCGAAAACCGCATCATCGAGGCCAAGAGCCGTGGCATTTACGAAGCGCCCGGTCTGGCGCTGCTGTTTGCCTGCTACGAGCGTCTGGTCACCGGCATCCACAACGAAGACACCATTGAGCAGTACCGCGACAACGGCCGCAAACTCGGTCGCCTGCTGTACCAAGGCCGCTGGTTTGACCCACAAGCCATCATGCTGCGCGAAACCGCTCAGCGCTGGGTGGCGCGCGCCGTGACCGGCGAAGTGACGCTGGAACTGCGTCGCGGCAACGACTACTCCATCTTGAACACCGAGTCGGCCAACCTGACCTACGCGCCCGAGCGCCTGAGCATGGAAAAAGTGGAAGACGCGCCGTTCTCGCCGCTGGACCGCATCGGTCAACTCACCATGCGTAATCTGGACATTGTGGACACCCGCGCCAAACTGGGCATCTACGCCAAAGCGGGCCTGTTGTCACTGGGCGAAGGCGGCGACTTTCTCAACCTGGCCAACGACAGCGGCAAGTAAACTGCTTAATGGTGGGAGCGCAGGCGAATGCCGGTCAGCCCGTAACTGGGCTGATTTTGTTCCAGGTAATCCTGCGCAATCGGGCGCAGCGCTGAAGGGGTAATCCCCAGCGACGACAGCCCCGGCAGTTTGCCGGTGGCCACGTTGTCGATCTGCATGGAGTCGAGGTTGTCCCGGCTCATCAAGGGCTGGCCGGGTGCCAGCTCCATCATCGCCGCTTGAATTTGACCCAACCAGCGGGGCAACGCGATCACCGGGCGGCCAAGCCCTTCGCAGACACCACTGAGTTGAGCCGACAGTTGCACCAACTCTTTCAACGTAAACACATCCGGTCCACAGACCTCGATGATGCGCGGTGTTTTGGCATCTGAAGCCCCCACCCGCGCCAGACTGCGCACCACGGCCGTCGCCACATCCTCCACCCACACCGGCTGAAAACGTGCATCGGCACCGGCCAGCGGCATCACGGGAAATATTTTTTGTAGCTTGGCAAAAAGGTTGATGAACTTGTCATCCGCGCCAAAGATAACGCTGGGCCGCAGTATGGTCAGCTCAAACCCGGCGTGCTTACCGTGGTCAGCACCGGCACCGATAGCCGCCTGCATCAACACCGCTTCGCCCTGCCCTTTGCTGCGCAGGTACATCGAAGGCGCAGACTGGGGCTGCAAGGCATCGGCACCCAAGGCGCTGATATGTACGACCTGCTCGATACCGACCGCCACGCAAGCGCGCGCCAGCTTTTGCGGCAAGGCCACATGCGCTTTGTCAAACGATTCCTGGGTGCCATGCAGGATGGCGACCAGGTTAACCACCGCATCCTGGCCGGTAAGGGCACGCGTCAGCGCGGCCTCGTCATGCACATCCACCTCAAGTACCGTCGTGGACGGCAGGGGCAGCAAATGCTGGGCATTTGATCGCCTGCGGGTCAATACCGTGACGCGCCAGCCCTCGCGCACCAGTTTTTCACAGACATGCGCACCAACAAAACCGGTACCACCAAGTATCAAAATGTTTTTCATCGTTCCAATTTAATACATTTGCAAACCAAAGGCATGCGAAAGGTCAAAATTCAAACCACCACCGGCTCAGGTTCCAGCCGGATGCCAAAGCGCTCATACACGCTGGTTTGAATGGCGCGGGCCAAGGTCATGACCTCGCCCCCGGTGGCGCCATCGCCGTCGCTACCGCCGCCCCGGTTGACCAGCACCAGCGCCTGCTTTTCATAGACACCGGCCTGGCCGACCGACTTGCCGCGCCAACCGCAGGAATCAATCAACCAGCCCGCCGCCAGCTTGATGGAGCCATCGGCCAACCGGTAATGCACCACCTTGGGGTCGCGGGCAATGATGTCGGCGCACTGTTCAAGCGTCACGGTGGGGTTTTTGAAGAAACTGCCGGCGTTGCCAATCACCTGCGGGTCAGGCAACTTGGCGCGACGAATCTCACACACCCAGTCAAACAGTTGTTGCGCCGTTGGTTGCGTGCAGTGGTGCTCGGCCATTTTTTTGTCGATATCGGCATAACCCAGCACCGGCTTCCAGAGCTTGGGCAAGGCAAAACGCACGCGCAGAATCAGGGCCCGGCCTTTGAGTCCCAGAGCTTGATGCCCGCCTGCCGGCAGCGCCTCGGCACTGCTGTGCTTGAAAATTGAATCACGGTAGCCAAACGCGCATTGCGCCGCATTCAGCGTAAATATCTGGCCGGTTTGCAGGTCCATGGCGTCCAGCGACTCGAAGCGGTCTTGCAACTCGACGCCGTAAGCGCCCACGTTTTGCACCGGCGATGCGCCAACCGTACCCGGTATGAGTGCCATGTTTTCCAGACCGGGGTAGCCCTGTGCCAGCGTCCAGGCCACAAAATCGTGCCAGTTTTCACCGGCTCCGGACTCCACAATGAACGCCTTGGCCGTTTCTGACACCAGTCGTCGGCCCATGATCTCGACTTTGAGCACCACCGGTTTGACATCGCCCGTCAGCACAATATTGCTGCCGCCGCCCAGCACGAATTTCGGCTCGGGGCCCCACTCGGGGTCGCTGAGCAACTCGTGCAGATCCGCTTCACTGGCAATGCGCACCAGCGTATGGGCCCGGGCCACGATGTGGAAGGTATTAAAAGGCTGCAGGGGGACGTTTTTCTCGACTAACATGGCGGGATTGTCGACCATTTTGTGAGTACTCCCATGCCCTCTTTTGATACCGTTTGCGACGCCAGTATGGTGGACGTCAAACACGCGGTGGAAAACACCACCAAGGAAATCATCACCCGCTTTGACTTCAAAGGCACACCGGCCTCGATTGAACTCAAGGACAAGGAAATCACCGTCATTGGCGACGCTGAATTCCAGCTCACCCAGATTGAAGACATCCTGCGCAACAAGCTCACCAAACGCAATGTGGACGTGCGTTTTCTGGATATGGGCGACGTGCAAAAAATGGGCGGCGACAAGGTCAAACGCATCATCAAAGTGCGCAGCGGCATCGAGACTGAAGTGTCCAAAAAAATTCAACGCCTGTTAAAAGACAGCAAACTCAAGGTGCAAGGCGCCATTCAGGAAGAAAAAGTGCGTGTCACCGGCGTCAAGCGCGATGACCTGCAGGCCGCCATGGCCCTGATCAAGAAAGAAATGACCGACATCCCACTGACCTTCGACAACTTTCGCGACTGATGAAAGCTGTTGCCCTGCTGTTCACGCTGCTGGCCCTGGGCTTGGGAGCCGTAGCGCAGACGGTGGCACTGTCAGGCATGTTGGGCGGCAAAGCGCTTCTGATGGTGGATGGCAGCGCGCCCAAAACCGTGGCCGTGGGCGAGACTTACAAGGGCGTCAAGATCATCTCAACGCAAGGCGACCTGGCCGTGATGGAAATAGCGGGCAAGCGCCACAACCTGCGTGTCGGTGAAGCGCCATCGAGCGTGGGCGGCACCTCCAACGCGGGCGAAGGCGGTACCAAAGTGGTGTTGAGTGCCGGAAGCGGGGGCCACTTTTTTACACAAGGGCAAATCAACGGGCGGGCCGTGCAATTGGTCGTCGACACCGGGGCCTCCATGGTGTCCCTGAGCGTGGCTGATGCCGAGCGCGTGGGCCTGAACTACAAAACCGGGCAAGCCATTCAAATGAGCACCGCCAATGGGGTCATCCCTGGCTGGCGGCTCAAACTGGCGTCGGTGCGCATTGGTGATGTGGTGGTGTACGACGTGGACGCCATTGTTTCATCGGGCGCCATGTCTTATGTCTTGCTGGGCAACAGTTTTCTGGGCCGCTTTCAAATGACGCGAACCAATGACCAGATGGTTCTCGAGAAACGGTATTGAGCCATGAGTGTGACCGTCAAGACTGAAAACGAATACGAAGACTTGCTCAGCCTCTGGTCTGACCTGGAGTCCGGCCTGGGCATCATTCTGGGCAGCCCCGCCAGCATTCAGGAATTTGAGCAACGCGTCTGGCAGTACGACCGCTGGCTGAAAACGCTGCTGGAACGCGACACTGACGTGGGCCTGTATTTGCTTTTTCAATTGGCCAGTAATTCCCCCGTGGGCTACAGTGCCTCGCACGCATTGGTCTGCGCCGTGTTGTGCCACCTGATTGCCGTCGAACTCAAGCTGCCTTTGGAGGAGCGCAACAGCCTGGTGCATGCCGCCCTGACCATGAACATCGCCATGACGAAGTTGCAAGACCAACTGGCAGATCAAATCGAAAAACCCAGTGCCGAGCAACAAACCGCCATTCGTGCGCACGCCTTCAAAGGCGGCATGATGCTGGCCAATATGGGCGTGCTCGACGAAATGTGGCTCGACACCATCCGCTACCACCATGACGAAAGCACCGACATGGGCGATCTGCAAAGCATAGAACCCATCAAACGCTTGTCTAGAATTTTGCGTGTGGTGGACCGTTACGCCGCCATGATCAGCCCCCGTAAATCACGCGAAGGCCGCAGCGCGACCGAGTCGGTTCGTTCCATCATCAGCAACTCAACCGAGAAAAATGACGAGGTCGGCCACGCGCTGGTGCGCGCCGTGGGCTTGTGCCCACCCGGCACCTATGTGCGCCTGGACAGCAAAGAAGTGGCCGTGGTGATGCGCCGCAGCAGCAAACCCAACATGCCGCACGTGGCGATTGTGATCAACGAAGCCGGCATGCTGATGAACCCGCCACGCCTGCACCGCACCGCCAATGGAAGCCCTGGCATCAAGTCGGCGCTGGCCGCCTCCATGGTGCGTGAACGCCTGAATCACCACCTGATTTTGCAGCTCGGCGCCTATGCGGCGGCGCACCCTTAGTCACTATATTTTTTATAGCTACTTGCGCAGATAGCACGGGGGCTAGAAGGTTATTTGACACATAACCCAGCGCTTAACCCGCGCTCACCGCCAGCGCCGTCTTGCTCACCACCCGTCGCAGCACAAAGCTGGAATGCACGCCGGTCACGCCCTCAATGCGGGTCAGTTGGTTGAGTAACAAAGACTGGTAGTGGTCCATGTCGCGCACCATCACTTTGAGCTGGTAATCAGCATCTTGCCCGGTGATCAGCAGGCACTCCAACACCTCGGGCAACACGCTCACCTGGGTCTCAAAGTTGGCAAAGCGCTCGGGCGTGTGCTTGTCCATGGAGATGTGGATCAACGCCATCAGCGTCAGACCCAGTTTTTTGGCATCCAGCAAAGCCCGGTAACCGACGATCAGGCCCGACTCTTCCAGCGCCCGCACCCGGCGCAGGCAAGGCGAAGGCGACAGACCAATGCGGTCGGCCAGGTCCTGGTTGTTGATGCGACCATCTTGTTGCAGCACTTCAAGAATGTGTTGGTCGTACCGATCAAGTTTCATGGTTTGCCTCAATACTTCGAACTATCGGCAGAATGTGCCAACTACATAAAAATTACAGCAATTATATTTTTAATAACGGCGATACAGAACCTATTTCGCAATCCCCTGCCGGGCACCCGGCCCTAAACTTATCCCATCTGTTACCCACGGCTACCTGCAACTCACCGACTACCACCGAGCGTTGCGCAGACCGGCCTCACAAGGGCCTGCGTTTCAAACCCTACACCCCGAATGCCAACCGCATTCGGGGATAGACTTGGTTGATGCCCACCCCCACACCCCACGAACCCCGATTGACGCGCGACTTGCGCACCCTTTTAAGCACCCAGCGCATCGCCGCCTTGGGCACGCTGGGCGCTGACGGCACACCGTTTGTGTCGATGGTGCCGTTTGCACTGGAACCAACCAGCGCCTGCGTGGTGATTCACGTCAGCGGTTTGGCGGCGCACACGCGCAATTTGCAGGATGCGCCCCAGGTGTCGCTGTTGGTGATGCAGGCCGAGGTGGCGGGCGAACCGGTGCACGCTCTGCCCCGCGTCACGCTCTTGGGCCGCGCCGAGGTTTTGGAGCGCCACAGCACCGCGTGGGCAGCGGCGCGAGCGGCTTATCTGGCGCGGTTTCCTGAAGTGGAACCAATGACGCAGTTGGGGGACTTCATGTTTGTGGCGGTCCATGTGACGGACGCTCGCCAGGTGGCCGGATTTGGTGCCGCGCGTTCGCTGGATGCCGAGACTTTGGCCAGTGTTTTGCGGCCACTGGCCTAGCCAACCGCTGTTCAAAAAGCTTTAAGTGCCTTCGACAAAGGCCACCATCATGCGGGCCATTTGCGCCCCGTCGTGGCCTAGCGCGAGGCTATCAATACTGCGGATATACAGCGCTTCGCCCAGCAAGGCCCGGCGTTTGCCCAACAAAAACGCGCTGTAATCTTCCACGAATTCGGGGTGCGGCTGCACACACAGCACGTGTTGCTCAACCACAAAAGCGGCGACCGGGCAAAACGCATTGCTGGCCAACAAGGTGGCGCCTTCGGGAAGCTCTAACACCTGATCCTGGTGGCTGGCTAGCAGGGAGATTTCAGTGCGATCCTGCGGCTGCGAGAGCGGGTGGTTATGCCATTGGTAGGTCATGCGCCCGGTGCCCCAGCCTTGTGGCGCGCGCCCTACTTTGGCACCCATGCACAAGGCAATCAACTGGTGGCCAAAACAGATGCCCAGCAGTTTTTTACGCGCTTGCAACAGCAACACGACTTGTGCCCGCAAGGCCAGCACCCAGGGCGCTTGTGAGAATGAATCGGCCCGGCTGCCGGTGAGCAGCACCGCGTCGTAGTCGTCAAACGACGCTGGGTACTGGCCCTGCATGGTGTCAAACCGGTCAAAGGACCAGTCGTGCGCGCCTGCCGCACCCAGCAGACGCTCGAACATGGCGCCGTAGCTGGTATAGGTGGGCGCTACCTCGGGGTCGATTACATCGTTGTCAAGGACGCAAATTTTCATGATGGGGGATTCAGTGCTTGGATTTGTGACCGGTCTGGTGGCTATGGCCGTGGCTGTGGCCATGTGGGTGCGCTGGAACTGGCGTCACTGGCGCTTTCTTTTGGCCCAGCCGCGACTCAGTGCCCTTAATCAGGCGGTTGATGTTCTCAGCGTGCCGGTAAATCAGTAGCAGCGACATGATGCACAGCGAAAATAAAACCACACTGTTCAAATACCAGGCCACGCCATCGCCAAAAACGTAATACGCCGGTACAAACAGCGCCGACACCAGCGCGGCCAGCGAAGAAAAGCGGGAGAAATACGCCACGATCAACCAAGTGGCCGCCGTTGCCAAGCCCAACATCCAGTTGATGCCCAGCAACACGCCCAAGGCAGTCGCAACACCTTTGCCGCCCACAAATTTAAAAAACACCGGGTACAGATGGCCCACAAAGGCGGCCAGACCGACCATCGCCATCGTGCCTTCTTCAAGTCCATAGGGCTTGCCGAACCACTTGACCAGCAACACCGGCAATGTGGCTTTGCCAGCATCAAGCAGCAGCGTGGCAACGGCCGCGCCCTTGTTGCCGGATCGCAAGACGTTGGTGGCGCCCGGGTTTTTGCTGCCAAAAGTGCGCGGGTCGTTCAGGCCCATGACGCGGCTGACGATCACCGCGAACGACAAAGAGCCAATAAGGTAGCCCAGCAGCGTGGCCGCGAAGGGGAATAAAGCTTGAAGTGATTGCAAAGAAGGCTCCTGCGTTTGCCCGCGTGGGTCGGGGGCATGAAGGGGCTATTTTGCCAGCCCGTTTCAGGTTTGACGTCAGGAATTATTCAATCTGCGCGCACTGCACTGGTTTAGCACCCAGCAACTCGACGCAGACCTGCGGATCAATGCCCACCAAGTAGCCGCGCCGCCCGCCATTGATAAGAATTTTGGGCAAGTCAAGAATCGTTGACTCGATGTAAATCGGCATGGTTTTGCGCGTGCCAAAAGGCGACGTGCCCCCCACCAGATAGCCACTGTGCCGGTTCGCCACCTCTGGCAGACAGGGTGCCACCGACTTGGCGCAAATCTGGCGCGCCAGGTTTTTGGTCGACACCTTGCGGTTACCGTGCATCAGCACCACCAGCGGCTTGGCGTCCTGGTCTTGCATGATGAGCGTTTTGACAACCGTGAAGGGGTCCCAACCCAGCACCTCGGCACTGTGCTGGGCGCCGCCGTGTTCCAGGTACTCGTAGGGGTGTTCGGTGAACGCCACCTTGTGGGTTTTGAGCAGTTGGGTAGCAGGGGTTTCGCTGACGTGATCTTTTTTGGCCATGACGTGTCGGCTAGGTGATTACTGCGCCGGATCGCGCAGTTCCCAGCGAATGGCGTCAATCTGGGTCAGTAGTTCGGGCGACAAAGTGGTGCCCCACACATCCAGGTTTTCATCCAGTTGCGCCACCGAGGTGACACCGAGAATGGTGCTGACTACCTGCCATTTGGTGTAGCAAAAAGCCAGCGCCAATTGGGTCGGCGTCAAGCCATTTTCCCGCGCCAGCGCGTTGTAGCGGCGCGCTGCCACCAGCGCTTCAGGGCGGCCCCAGCGCTGCTTGCGGGTCGACTCGAACTTGGCCAGTCGACCTTCGGCGGGCGCGTCCGGCCCGGTCAGGCCAGAAGCATCGTACTTTCCGGTGAGCAGGCTGTAGCCCAGCGGCGAGTAGGCCAGTAGCGACACACCCAGGCGGTGCATGGTCTCGTCCAGCCCATTTTCAACCGTGCGGTTCAGCAGGCAATACGGGTTTTGCAGCGTGGCCACGCGGGGCAAGCCATATTGCTCAGACAACCGCACAAACTCATGCACGCCATAGGGCGACTCGTTGGACAGGCCGATAGCGCGCACCTTGCCAGCCTTTACCAGCGTGTGCAGGGCTTCGAGTTGCGTGTAAATGGATGTGCAGGGTTCGTCTTTGGCCGGGTCGAAATACAGCATGCCAAAGGCCGGCACATGGCGGGTCGGCCAGTGAATCTGGTAGAGGTCAATGACATCTGTCTTCAGGCGCTTGAGGCTGCCTTCGCAGGCGGCGACGATGTCGGCCGCGGTCAGGTCGGGGCTGCCACCCCGCACCCACGACATGTTTCGCGATGGCCCGGCCACCTTGGTCGCCAGCACCAGCTTTTGGCGGGCGGCCGGATTTTTTTCCAACCAGTGCCCGATGATGATTTCAGTGGCGTTAAAGGTTTCGGCCCGGGGTGGCACGGCATACATTTCAGCCGTGTCAATGAAGTTGACGCCGCGTTCCAGCGAGCGGTCCAGGATGGCGTGGGCGGTGGGTTCATCCACCTGCTCACCAAAGGTCATGGTGCCGAGGCAAATGGGGGTGACATGCAGGTCGCTGTGACCGAGTTGAATGGTTTTCATGGTCGGCAATTAGCGCTGGTAATAAGTGAGCGGCAAGTTTAGCGGTCAAGCTCAATCTCCGCCGCAGCCCCCACCACACCCCCCACCGTCAGAGCCCTCATCGCCGCCCGACGATTCGCTGCCGCCAAATCCGCCAGCATCGCCCCCGCATCCGCTGCCACCGCCGCCCTCCCCGAAACTGGTGCCGCAATAAGTCCCCGACTGGCTTTGCCGATCGATGTCCTGGCAGTCAGGCACGTAAGTGAAGCCACCGGGAATGTCGAATTTCTTGTCGAGTGCAAACAGCAGCGGCAAGCGGGCGGGCTTACGCGGGTCAATACTTTCTTCCTTGCACGCCCAGTACCAAGTGCGCCGCAGACCATCGTTGCGCTTGGGATCGCGCCCCAGCACTTCCGCCGGGGTGTGGTGCAAGAGCTTGCCAAACGCGGCATCACACCACAGTTGATAAGCGCGCGTGTGCAAGATAAATTCGTGCCAGGCAAAGTCCACCACCTGCGACGGCATGGCGACAAATCGGCGCTGGCTACGCAAATGCGCCACAAAAAACTGCCGCAGCCCGCGCATCACCAGATCGGCATCGCCCGCGCTCAACTGCGGGTACTGCTTGCGCAGTTTGGTGACCAAATACGGCGGGAAGCGCGACTCGCGGATGAACTGGCGCCGCCGGCTCATCTCCCAGGCGCGAAGCGCGCCAAAAGCCAGCACACTCATCACCAGTACCAAGATTGACACCTGGCTCACACCCGCCAGTTTGAATGCGACCACGGGCGGCACCACCAACACCAGCCACTTCAAAACAGAGAGCAGATAAATGCGTCGGGCGCCCGACAGACTGATCACGTTGACCCGCAAGCTCATGCTTTTTCCTTTTATTAAAAACGACCTCTAGCCTTCGTGCTACTTGCGCAAGCAGCTATTATTTTCGTAGCACAAGACTCGCCATGATGCGCTGGGTTACGGGCTTGACTGATGCTCAAGGCGCGCCTCCGTATGATTCGCCAAATGTACCCAATCAAACGAATGCCCCGCAGCGAATTTACCCCGATTCGCAACCTCAATTACCACGTGCAGGTGTGGGGCGAACCCGCCCCGGATAAAACGCCGATGGTGTTGCTGCACGGCTGGATGGACGTGGCCGCCAGCTTCCAGTTCATGGTGGATGCCCTGAGCCACGACCACTATGTGATCGCCCCGGACTGGCGCGGATTTGGCCAAACGGCCTCGGGCGGCGCCGACAGCTTCTGGTTTCCCGACTACCTGGCCGACTTGGACGGCTTGCTGGACCACTACGCGCAGGGCGAAAAAGTGAATTTGGTCGGTCACAGCATGGGCGGCAATGTGGCGATGATCTACGCCGGGGTGCGCCCCGAGCGCATCCGCCGTCTGGTCAACCTGGAAGGCTTTGGCATGCCCGCCACGCAACCCAGCGAGGCACCGGGCCGCTTTGCCCACTGGATGGATGAAGTCAAAGCGCTGCACCAGGGAGAGAAGGCGCCGAGAGGCTACGACTCAGCGGCCGGTGTGGCGCAGCGTTTGATGAAAAACAACCCGCGCCTGGGGGCTGACAAGGCCCACTGGCTGGCACAGCACTGGGCGCAGGAAGGGGCTGACGGCCAATGGCGCATTTTGGGTGAGGCGGCGCACAAAATCGTCAACGCCCAGTTGTACCGGCTGGACGAGGTACTGGAAATTTACAAGCGCATCAGCCTGCCGGTGCTGATGGTGGAGGCGTCCGACGACAGCATGGCCGCGTGGTGGAAAGGCAAGCACACCCTGGCGCAGCACCACGAGCGCATGCGCTTTGTGCCGCAGGTAGAAATGGCGCGCATCGACGACGCGGGCCACATGCTGCACCACGACCAGCCGGCGCAGTTGGCGGCGCTGATCGAGCGCTTTTTCGCGGCCGATTAAGGAGAAATATCAACATCGGCCCACCCTGGCCAAGGTAGCCTGACGGTTTTCGCGACTTCTCGCTTCTTTGATTGCGGAGTGTGCCCATGAAAACCAGATTGTTCAGCCTCAACCCCGTCCTCGCCCTGCTCTTTTGCGGTGGCGCCTTGGCGCAAACCCAGGTGGTCAAGCCGCCGGTTGCGCAGTATTGGATGGACATCGCCACCGCCTCCATGGCCGGCATGGACGAGATGCCTTCGATGGGCGGGCTGGGTGGCATGGTCGGCGGCATGGCGGGAATGCCGGGCATGGGCGGCGTCAGCTTTGGCGCCACCCGCGGCATGATGCCGGGGCGCTGGCTCGACCTGGCCGTGGTGACGCAGCGCAAACCAGCGGGCACCGAGGCCACGCAGACCATTCCCGCCGGACAAAACATGGGCCCCAGCCTGGTGCTGCTGCCGGTCACGGCCCAAGCCAAAACAGCCACGCGGCAGCCCCGGGAACGCACTGACGAAACACCCCAGCAGCCCAAAGGCCGGCTTCTTTTTTACTGGGGTTGCAGCGACAAAGTGCGCGCGGGCCAGCCCCGGGTGCTGGACTTCTCAAAGACGGGGGTGGAGGACTACGGCAAATTCATGATGGGGCGCGCCGTGCGCGATACCGGCGCCAAGGCCGAGCCAGGCCACTCGATCTGGCCCAACGAAAAGCACCGCCAGAGCGTGCCCGCCAAGGCCTCGCTGGTGGGTCAGCATGCGCTGAGCGGTGAAGGGCTGCCCGACAGCCTCAAATTTGCCATCGACAACATGCAGGATTTCATGCCCAAACTGGCGCTGAACAGCGAAGGCGGAGGCGCCGCCGCCACGCGTCTCAACTGGCCCGGTCTGCCCACAGCCCGAGCCTACTTTTTAACCGCCATGAGTGGCAGTGAGAACGCAGGCGAGAGCGAAATGGTGATCTGGAGCTCGTCCGAGGTGCCCGAGCCGGGCTGGGGCCTGATGGACTACGCCAGCAACGCCAACGTCGACAAGTGGCTCAAAGAAAAAGTCTTGCTGCCCACCACCCAAACCCAATGTGCCATTCCAGCCGGCATTTTTGCCAAGGCCCAGGGTGCCATGCTGCGTGGCATTGCCTACGGGCAAGAGCTCAATCTGGCCCACCCACCACGTCCCACCGACAAACGCACCCCTTGGGAGCCAGAGTGGGCGGCGCGGATCCGCGTGAAATCAGTCAGCATGCTGCCGCTGGGGGAAGAGGGTTCCATGGCAGGTAGCCGCAGCGGGCGCACGCCTCCGTCCGAAGAAGAAAAGCCCCCAACGCCCACCCTGCCCGGCCTGCCTGATGTCGGCAAAGCACTGAAAGGCCTGTTTGGGCGCTGACCTTCAAGAAACACGGTGGGGTCGTGAGAAAATAGCGGGTTATTTGATACTCATAAGTTTAGGACCCGCATCATGGAAGCAGAACGCATCAACCTCATCGGCACCCAACTCACCGATTTGAGCGCGCGGACCCTCGAGTTACGGGGGTATCTTTGACTACCCTGCCAAATCTGAACGCCTGAGAACCGTCAACGCATCCCTCGAAGACCCGACCGTCTGGAACGACCCCAAACGCGCTCAGGAATTGGGCCGCGAGAAAAAAGCGCTCGATGGCGTGGTCGTCACTCTCGACAACCTGACCTCCGAGATCGCCGACAACGCCGAACTGTTCGAGATGAGCAAAGAAGACGGCGACGAAGCCGGTCTGATCACCATCGAAGGCGAAACCGCCAAACTGGCCGCCATCGTTGAAGGGCTCGAATTCCGCCGCATGTTCAACAACCCGGCCGACCCCTTGAATGCCTTTGTTGATATTCAAGCCGGCGCCGGCGGCACCGAAGCCTGCGACTGGGCCAGCATGTTGCTGCGCCAGTACCTGCGCTACGCCGAGCGCAAAGGCTTTACCGTCACGATTGAAGACGAAACCGCGGGCGACACCGCTGGCATCAAGGGCGCCACCATCAAGGTCGAAGGCGAATACGCGTTTGGCCTGCTGCGCACCGAAACCGGCGTGCACCGCCTGGTGCGCAAGTCGCCGTTTGACTCGTCGGGCGGGCGCCACACCTCGTTTGCCTCGGTGTTTGTGTACCCCGAAATTGATGACTCGATCGTCATCGACATCAACCCGTCTGACGTGCGCACCGACACTTTCCGGGCCAGCGGCGCGGGTGGTCAGCACATCAACAAAACCGACTCGGCCGTGCGTTTGACCCACTTGCCGACCGGCATCGTGGTGCAGTGTCAAGATGGTCGTAGCCAGCACGGCAACCGCGATGTGGCCTGGAAGCGTCTGCGTTCGCGCCTGTACGACTTCGAGATGCGCAAGCAGCAAGAAGAGCAGCAAAAGCTCGAAGACTCCAAGACCGATGTGGGCTGGGGCCACCAGATTCGTTCGTACGTGCTGGACAACAGCCGTATCAAGGATTTGCGCACCAACTATGAAACGTCTGCCACCCAAAAGGTGCTGGATGGCGATCTAGACCAGTTCATTGAAGCGTCCCTGAAGCAAGGCGTGTAATGGATCGTTTGATCGCGCAAGCGCGACCCATTCAGTCATTGATTTTTGACATGGACGGCACCATGGTCAACTCCATGCCCACCCACGCCCAAAGCTGGGTGGAGTTTGCGCAGCAGCACGGCCTGGCGATTGATCTGGACGACCTGATGCGCCGAACCACCGGACGCAACGGGGTCGAATGCATGCGCGAGTTGTTTCAGCGCGATGTGCCTGAAGCCGAGGCTTTGGCCCTGATTGCCGAGAAAGAAACGCTTTACCGTGCGCTTTATGCCCCGGTGTTTTCTGAAGTCGCCGGGTTTAAAGCATTTTCAGAACAGGCGTTGCAAACCGGTTTGAAATTTGGCGTGGGCACCGCAGGCGATAAACACAATATTGCGTTTGTCTTTTCTCACCTGAAACTGAAAACCGCGCCCCACGCCGTGGTGGGCGGCGACGAAGGGCTGCCTGGCAAGCCCGACCCCGCTATATTTTTAGAAGCAGCTAGCCGAATGAAATCAAGGGCTGCAGGTTGTATTGTCTTTGAAGATGCGCCTTTTGGCATTGAAGCAGCACGCCGTGCCGGCATGCTGGCCGTGGCGGTCTGCACCACTCACACCCCGGCGCAACTCGCCGGACCCCATGTGGTTGCCAGCGTGCGCGACTACACCGAACTATTGAACTCGAAATTTCTGGAGAATCTGCATGTTGCAACTTCGTGAGGCCGAAGGCCCCGCCACCGTCATTCGCCGTGCCGACTACACCGCACCAGCTTATTGGATCGACACCGTCAACCTGACGTTTGACTTGGACCCCGCCAAGACCCGCGTCCTCAACAAAATGACGCTGCGCCGTAACCCTGAGGTTGAGGCGCAAGCCCTGAAGCTCTATGGCGAAGAGCTCAACCTGGCTCGGGTGCTGGTCAACGGCCAAGGCGCCTCGTTCAAGATGGAAGGCAGCCGACTGGTGCTGGACAACCTGCCGCTTGAAGGCACTTTTGAGCTGGAAATTTTCACCACCTGCGCCCCGGCTAAAAACACCAAGCTGATGGGCTTGTACGTCAGCAACGACTCGTTTTTTACCCAATGCGAGGCTGAAGGCTTCCGTCGCATCACCTACTTCCTGGACCGTCCTGATGTGATGGCCAGCTTTACCGTGACGCTGCGCGCTGACAAGCAGAAGTTTCCGGTGTTGCTCTCCAACGGAAATCTGGTCGACTCCGGTGCACTGGAAGGTGTGGGCAACGAAGGTCGCCACTTTGCAACCTGGGTCGACCCGCACAAAAAACCGTCCTACCTGTTCGCGCTGGTGGCTGGTCAACTGGTGTGCCGCGAGCAACGCATCGTTTCGCGCGCTGGCAAAGAGCATTTGCTGCAGGTTTATGTGCGCCCCGGCGACATGGACAAGACCGAACACGCCATGAACTCACTGATGGCTTCGGTGGTGTGGGACGAAGCCCGCTTTGGCCTGCCGCTGGACCTGGAGCGCTTCATGATTGTGGCCACCAGCGACTTCAACATGGGCGCCATGGAAAACAAGGGCCTCAACATCTTCAACACCAAGTACGTGCTGGCCAGCCAGGCCACCGCCACCGATGTGGATTTTGCCAATATTGAGTCGGTCGTCGGCCACGAGTATTTCCACAACTGGACCGGCAACCGCATCACTTGCCGCGATTGGTTCCAACTGTCCTTGAAAGAAGGTTTAACTGTATTCCGCGATCAGGAATTCAGCATGGACCTGTGTGCTGACGCATCGGCCCGCGCCGTCAAGCGCATTGAAGACGTGCGCGTGCTGCGCACCGCCCAGT
>NZ_JBAWYV010000049.1:0-23581 GCF_037143375.1 Rhodoferax sp.
ACCAGCACGAAGCGGGCGATTAGTTTGATGTTGGTCAAGGAACGCATGGCGGCGATTATGCAAGGCAACCGCCGCAAATCTTTCAATATTTTTTAACAATCTGTCAGAAAAAACTTGATTCAGGTAATTTTCCACAAAATATGAAGCCGAGATACAAGTGACATCATGGCTTGTGCGCGCCATGGTCCATCGCAGGTACGCCAACGCCCTTTGCAGCAGGCGGCATCAGGGCCACGGGCAGGTTCAGTTCGACCTTGCTTTCCACGCCCTTGGCGTCCTTGAAGACCAGGGTCATGGGCACGGTAGTTTCTTTAGGCAGAGCGGCCTTGAGATCCATCAGCATCACGTGGTAACCACCGGGCTTGAGCTCCACCGTTTTTCCGGCGGGCAAATCCAACCCGCCAGCCACAGCGCGCATGCGCATGATGTCGCCTTCCATCTTCATTTCGTGAACCTCGGAAACGCCAGCAACAGGGGATGAAACCGAGACCAGTCGGGCACCGTCCTGGGCGGTTAATTTCATGAATGCACCGGTGGCTTTTTGACCGGGCACACTGGTTCGAACCCAAGCATCATTAACAACGACCGTTTGCGCGTACAAGCTGGTGCACACAAGGGCGAGGATGGCGATCGTTGCTTTGATCTTCATGAAATTTCCTGCTTAATTTTAAAAATTGGGGGCCTACTTGATAGACAGCGGCCTCAGCCACAAATTGTAGAGGACTACTTTTTTGACTCTTTCGGCAGCTTTCAAAACTTGACCGACGTCAAAGACGCACCCGCACGCACGGCGCATGATGAAAATTATTCCTTAAAAGGCGTCCCTCATGAACACCCAAATCAACCCTCTTTTCAAAGAACAATTACTGGCTCAACGTGCCAGCCTGCTAGCCCAGTTATCGACCTTGCGCGGTGGCTCGGTGGGTCGCGCCGAAGCTTCCGCCGAGCACTTTGCGCGGGCCGAAGATTCGGATGCGCAGGTCAACAGCGCACGCGATCTGGAATTCGCCCTCGACGAGCGCGAATCCGCTGAACTGCGTCAGGTAGATGCGGCGCTGGAGCGAATTGCGGCGGGCACTTATGGCCAGTGCATCGACTGCGGCATTGAGATTCCTGCGGCCCGACTGCACGCTGCCCCTGAAGCGCAGCGCTGCATTGTCTGCCAGGCAAAAACCGAGTAGGCCTGCTATCCTGCCGGCATGAATTACACGTTTGCCTCAGCCACCATTTTGTTGATCCTGATTACCGACCCGATCGGCAACATCCCCATTTTCGCCAACGCGCTCAAACACGTCGCCCCGGAACGACGCCCATGGGTGATCTTGCGCGAGGTGCTGATTGCCTTTGTGCTGCTGCTGACGTTCATGTTTGTCGGCGAAAGCTTCTTGCGGGTGATGAATCTGAGCGAGTTGTCGCTGCAAATCGGCGGTGGCGTGATTTTGTTTCTGATTGCGCTGCGCATGATTTTTCCGCCCCATACAGGTCCCGAGACGGATGAAATCAAGGCAGAACCTTTAATCGTGCCGCTGGCGATTCCCGCCATTGCCGGCCCCTCGGCGCTGGCCACGGTGCTATTGCTGGTGTCGCAAGCGCCCGACCGGCGCATGGAGTGGATTGCTGCTCTGTGCGTCACCATGACCGTGAGCGCGGTGGTGCTGGTGCTGGCTGAGCGCATTCAGCGCGTGGCAGGCGACCGCTTTGTGGTGGCGCTGGAGCGTCTGATGGGCCTGGTGCTGGTGTCGGTGTCGATTGAAATGCTGCTGCGCGGCATCAAGACCTTCGCCAAACAACTGACCGGAGTTTGAGTTTCAGCGTGGGGTTGCCGCCTCTTCAACCGGCACAATTTCTTGGTCAATCGCGCCAAACAGGCTCTTGCCATCGCGCCCTTTCATCTCGATGCGGATGGTGTCACCGAACTTCATGAAGTCGGTCACGGCTTGGCCGTCCTGAATGATTTCAATGGCGCGTTTTTCGGCAATGCAGTTGTAGCCTTTGGGCCAGTCGGTGCGGCCTTTGCTCACCACCCCTTTGTTACTGACGGTGCCGGAGCCCACGACAGACCCAGCCCGCACATGACGTGTCTTGCACATGTGGGCAATCAATTGTCCAAAGTGAAACGTCATGTCAAGCCCGGCCTCGCACATGCCGACTTTGCGGCCATTCCAGGTGCTCTGCAGAGCCAGGTTCACGCGGCCTTTGTCCCACGCATCGCCCAACTCGTCCAGAGTGACGGCGACCGGGCTGAATGCGGTGGCAGGCTTGCTCTGGAAAAACCCGAAACCCTTGGCCAACTCTCCTGGAATCAGGTGGCGCAAACTGAACTCGTTGGCCAGCATCACCAACCGGATGCCATCCAGGGCCTGCGCTGGCGTAGCCCCCAGGCGCACGTCAGCGGTGATGACAGCCACCTCGGCGTCGAAGTCAATGCCATAGGATTCGCTGGCGCACACCACCTCGTCGCAAGGGCCCATGAAGTCATCGCTGGCGCCCTGCACCATCAACGGATCGGTGTAAAAACTGGCCGGGATGCTCTCTTTGCGGGCATGGTGCATCAACTCAACGTGGTTGATATAGGCCGCGCCGCTGGCCCACTGGTACGCCCGCGGCAAGGGCGCCATGCATTGTTTGGGGTCAAAAGGAAAGGCATGACGCGCTTTGCTGGCAAACACCGAGCCATCGGCGCCGCGGTTCAGCGCGTCGTATAAATCCTGTAACTGGGGAGAGAGGAAGTTCCAGTCGTCCAGTACCCGCTGCAAGGTATGGGCAATGCCGGTCGCATAATGGGCTTGAGTCAGGTCGCGGGAGACGACGACCAGTTGGCCGTCACGCGAACCGTCTTTGTAGGTGGCAAGTTTCATGGAAGATGCGGGAAAATAGCGGGTTGAAATATCGAATCAGAACGTCAGAAATTCTAGTGGCCATGAAACACCTGCCCAGGGACGTCCATTCCTTTGACACGATGCAACACAAATGACCTCCAGCACAGCAAGTAATTTACCCGTCAAGTGGTTACTGGCCCTGACCGCCTTGGTGCTTCTGGTGCATCTCATGCTACTGCAGGGCAAGCCTTTGGCGCTGGGCCTGATTCAGCCTCAGCCCCTGCGAACTTTCATCACCCGCGCCATCGAACCACCGCCCCTGACCACACCACCCGCCGTCACACCCCGGAAAGCGAAGCCAGTGCCGCCTACGGCAAAAACACCTGCAGCACCGAGCACGACGAGCCCGACTTTGGAAACGCCACCGGTGGTCACTGAAAAATCCGTCGAATCCAGTCCCAAGCCTGCAGAAAGCGCGCCGGAGACACCCACCACCGAAGTAGAACCACCCGCCGCCTCGCTGCGCCCGCGCGATCAAACCCTGGCCGTCAGCGCCTATGCTGTACCCGGTTCGGCACGACTCAAATACAAGGTGGAAACCAACAAATTCCCCTACAGCGCCAGCGCCGACTTATTGTGGCAACAAGACGGAGAGGGCTACGAAGCCCGCCTGGAACTCAGTGTTTTCGGGCAAACCCGGGTTCAAACCAGCCGGGGCCAAGTCACGCCAGCGGGCTTGGCGCCAATTCGGTTTTCAGACAAGTTCAGGTCAGAAGTAGCGGCGCACTTCAACCGGGAGAAAGGCAAAGTCACCTTTAGCGCCAACACACCTGATGCGCCCCTACTGGCCGGTGCCCAGGACCGCTTAAGTATTTTGGTGCAACTCGCCGCCATGCTCGCAGGCAACCCTGCGCAATACCCGCCAGTCACGACATTGACGATTCAAACCATTGGTCCCCGGGATGCCGACACCTGGTTATTCACCGTCGGCAACGAAGAGCAACTGAGCTTGCCAGGTGGCGAACTCAACACCGTAAAACTGGTACGCAACCCGCGTCAGGAATTTGATCAAAAAGTGGAATTGTGGCTGGCACCGGCGCTAGGCTACCTGCCGGCCCGCATCCGTATCACCGAGCCCAATGGTGACTTTATTGACCAGAAATGGTCATCAACCGAACCCCGGACTTGAAATTGCTATCGCTGCAGCCACCTGCACAACAAGGACGATTAAGGGATAATTCACCATGCACATGCTTTACGACTCTGACACCTACTCTGTGACGCACATGCTGGCCAATGCGGCACCAGATGCTGCGCCCGGCGTCGATGGCAAAGCCATTGCACTGGTAAAGCCCGTTCTCACTCTGGCGCGCCACGGGTTCGAAATTGTGGACAAGCGCACCAACAAAGAGGTGTACCTCGACGGTTCATGGGCTGAGTTGTTTCAACTGCACATTTCCGCCTGGCAACAAAATACCCCAACTCAGGAAGAGGTTGAAGACACGCTGGAGCAATACGCCGAACTGGCGCAAAACCCGGTGGTGGTGCACTGACCCAACACGCCGAACTTGCAAAGTTTCTCTTTGCAAGGCGACTCCTCTTTCCATGATTTTTAAGCGCTTTTTAATCGCATTGGCCGCCAATGTTTTATTGGGCTGCGCCGCGTTCGTGACGCACACATCACCGCCTGATTCTTTTTATTCCGCGAAGATTCAGCAACTGCTTCCCGCTGACGCCCTCCTGCTGGGTGAGCAACACGATGCCCCTGATCACCAGCGCCTGCACCTTTTGACGGTTAAAGCATTGATCGCCCAGCAAAACCTGGCAGCTTTGGCTCTGGAGATGGCCAGCGCGGGCCAGTCCACCGAAAAACTCAGTCCCGAAGCCACCGACACCCAGGTGCGAGAGTCACTGCAATGGAAAAACGATTCCTGGCCGTGGGCAACGTATGGCCCGATCGTGATGACGGCGGTGCGCGCCGGGGTGCCGGTGGTGGGCGCCAATATCGTCGCCACCGGCATGAAAGACATCATGCGCAACACCCGGTTTGATACGCTTTTGGGCGGCCCGGCGCTCAAGGCGCAGCAGCAAAACATTCGCAGCGGGCACTGCAAGATGCTGCCCGAGAGCCAGATTTCACCCATGACACGGATCCAGATTGCCCGTGACGTATCGATGGCCGACACCCTGGTCAAACTGGCGATTCCCGGGAAAACCGTGCTGTTACTGGCTGGCCGTGGACACGTCGACCGCCTCCTGGGCGTGGCACAGCACCTACCCCCAGGCTTCAAAGCAAAAACAGTGCTGCTCGGCGCCACTCTGGAATTAGATGCGACAGAAGACATAGCCTCATTCGACCAGACCTGGCCCGCCCAACCCGCACCGGAGGTGGATTACTGCGCCAATTTTGCCGCCAGCCGAAGCCCACCTGCAGCGACCTCGACGCCGTCCCAAGCACCCTGATCGTCCTGCGACAATTCACGCCCTATGAATCCAACTTACATATTGACCTTGTCTTGCCCGGACCGCTTGGGGCTGGTCCACGCGGTGTCCGGCTTTTTGCTGGAACGCGGCGGCAACATCGAAGAAGCTGCCCAGTACAACGACCAGGACACCGGCCTGTTTTTCATGCGCGTGCAATTTGCCTGCGCCCAACTGATGCACGAAGACCTGAAAACGCAACTGGCCGTCTTTTCCCAGCCCTTTGAGATGCAGTGGAACCTGCACGCCAAAGCACAACCGATGCGTACCGTCATCATGGTCAGCAAAGAGGGGCATTGCCTCAATGATCTGCTGTTTCGCTGGAAAAGCGGCTTGCTGGCGCTGGACATACGCGCCATTATTTCCAACCACCGCGAGTTTTACCAACTGGCGGCCAGCTACAACGTGCCGTTTCACCATTTGCCCGTCACGGCAACCACCAAGGCGCAGGTAGAAGCCAAGCAGTTTGACATCATCCAGACCGAAGAGGCCGAACTGGTGGTGTTGGCGCGCTACATGCAAGTGCTGAGCGACGACCTGTGCCGCAAGTTATCGGGCAGCGCCATCAACATCCACCACTCGTTTTTGCCCAGCTTCAAAGGCGCCAAACCCTATTACCAGGCACATGACCGGGGTGTGAAACTGATTGGAGCCACCGCCCATTACGTGACCGCCGACCTCGACGAAGGCCCGATCATCGAGCAGGACGTGGCCCGCGTGGACCACAGCAAAACGGTCGAAGATTTAACTGCGTTGGGCCGGGACACCGAGAGCCAGGTGCTGGCGCGGGCCGTGAAATGGCACAGCGAACGCCGTGTTCTCATCAACGGCCACAAGACCGTCATCTTCAAATAACAGGCGGCCGCTGCGTGAAGATCGCGTGGCGTTTTTGCAGGAAAGCCTGCATACCTTCCTGCGCATCGGGCGTCATGGCGGCCGTCGCCATCAACTCCACCGCCACGGCGTACGCCTGATCCTGCGGTAACCCGACCTGCTGGTAAAACCCTTGTTTGCCCAGCGCCTTGGACAACGCGCTGCCCCGGGTGGCGCGGGTGATCAAGTCCAGCACGGCGGCGTCGAGTTGCTCGGCGGGCACCGCCCGGTTGATCAAACCCCAAGCGGCGGCGGTGGCGGCATCAATCGTGTCGCCGGTCAGCGCCAACTCCAGCGCCCGTTTGCGACTCACGCTGCGCGCCACGGCAACCAAAGGCGTGTGACAAAACAAGCCCGCCTTGCCGCCCGGAATGGCAAAACCCGCCGTATCTGCCGCTATCGCCAGATCGCAGGTGGCCACCAACTGGCAACCGGCGGCGGTGGCGAGGGCGTGGACTTTGGCGATCACAGGCTGCGGCATCGCCTGAATGGCGTTCATCATCCCGGTGCACACATTGAAGAGTTCGCGCGCCTGCTCCAGCGTGGCACCTGCCATGTCGCCAAAGTTGTGTCCGGCGCTGAATACCGGGCCGTTGGCCGCCAAAATCACACCCCGCGCCTCGCTTTGCGCCACCGCGCGCACCGCCTGCGTCAGCTCCTGCATGACGTTGAGCGCCAGCGCGTTGCGCTTTTCGGGGCGATTCAGGGTGATGGTGGTGATCGGGCCATCGACGGTGACCAGCAAGTGTTCGTAGTTCATACGAACATTGTGGCATTGCCGGGTTTCAGGCGCGTTGGCTGGCCATCGCTTCGCCTAACCGAATGACGCGTGCCGGAACCCAGGCCGGATTGAACTTCAGCGGACCTTTGGGGAACAGCATCACCACGGTGGAGCCGAGCAAAAAACGGCCCATTTCCTGTCCCTGCTTGAGGTGGATCGGTTTGTCGTCGTAGCGCCAGTCGCGCACCACACCCGGACGCGGCGGGTTCACCAGACCATGCCAGACCGTGGCCATGCTGCCCACGATGGTGGCGCCCACCAGCACCAGCACGAAGGGGCCGCGCGCCGACTCAAACACGCACACCACGCGCTCGTTGCGGGCAAACAGCCCCGGCACGCCCCGCGCGGTGGTCGGATTGACCGAAAACAGGTCACCCGGCACATAAATCATGCGGGTCAGGCGGCCATCGCAGGGCATGTGAATGCGGTGGTAGTCCTTCGGGCTCAAATACAAGGTGGCAAAACTGCCGTCATTGAAGCGGGCCGCCAACTCGGCATCGCCCCCCACCAGCGCGGTACTGGAGTAGTTGTGTCCTTTGGCCTGGAATATCTGGTCACCCGTGATGGCACCAAACTGGCTGATGGCGCCATCGACCGGGCAAATCAGGTCCGCGCGGGCCAACGGGCGGGCACCTTTTTTCAGCGGTCGGGTAAAAAAATCATTGAACGTGGGGTAGCTCTCCAGATTCGGATTGGCCGCCTCGTTCATGTTGACCTGGTAGCGTCCGACAAACCATTTAATCAAGCGTGTTGTCAGGCCGCCCCCCCGAAAAGAGGCAATCCGCCCGGCCAGAATGGTCAGGGCCTGTTTGGGCATCAAGTATTGCGGCAGCACAGCGAAACGATCGGACATACAGGGCTACCAGTGGTGAGAATGAGCGGGATTGTACTTAGCCATTCTTCGGGAATGCAGTGTGACAATGGTCCCATGACTGCTGCCCGTATTCCCCCGATTCAATGCCTGCTGACTTTTGAAGCACTGTCGCGCTTGCGCAGCGTGACGCAGACCTCTGAAGAGCTTTGTGTCACGCCCAGTGCCGTGAGCCACCGCGTCAAGCAACTGGAGCAAATCATTGGCACCAAACTGTTTGGTCGGGCTGATTTCTCGCTCACCGTCGAAGGCAGCGAGTACCTGGCCCATGTGCGCGAAGGGCTGGCCATGCTGGAGAAGTTTCCCAGCTCCGCCTTGGCACCCGGCAAACGCAAGCTGCGGCTTGCCGTGACACCTACTTTTGCCAGATCCATCCTGCTGCCGCGTCTGCGCCAATTCACCGAGGCCTACCCTGAAATTGACCTGACATTGCAGGTCTCCATCCCATTGCTGGACGTGGTGGCGGAAGACGCCGACCTGATCATCCGTTTTGGTGCCGGCCGCTACGCCGATGTCGAGCACCTTTGTCTTTTCACGGACGAGATTACGCCGCTGGCCTCACCGGCCTATGTGCGGGAAAACGGCCCGTTCGTGGTGCCGGAAGATATGGAGGGTGAAAACCTGCTGCGAAGTCCGCTGGAGCCCTGGCGCACCTGGTTTGCCGCCAATAATCTGGACTGGCCGGAGCCGTTGGAGGGATCCCAATTTAACGACATCGGACTGCTGTGCGATGGCGCTGCCGCCGGCATGGGAATAGCGCTGGTGCGCCTGAAACTCGGCGCACCGTGGCTCGAACGCGGCTCGCTGGTACGCCTGTACGAGCGCAACGTACCCAGCCCACACGCTCACTACCTGTGCTGGCGTACCGGCATGATGGACCGCTGGGAATGTGCTGCTTTTGCCGAATGGCTGAAAAAGAGTATCGCCTGAATATTTAAGACAAATCAGCCTCTAACCCCCGTGCATCCTGCGCAAGCAGCTATAAATTAAATAGCAGGCCAAACCTTCCTGAAAAAGCTGGCCTTCGCACTGCCCTAGATCAACTCGTAGTTGGCGTCCGGGGTGGTGCTGCAGAACACCTCAATTCCCTCGACCAGGCCCGTCAGCACCAAACTGACATCGGGCGAGAAGCGTGCTTCGTTGACCATGGCTTGAAGGTTCTCAGCAACCCCCTTCAGATTGGTTTTGTCAGTCGACTCAGCCTGGCTGCGCAAGGCCGCTGCCAAGGCAAAGCCAACGGCATGGCCACAAGTTTCGAGCACGTGATTAAGGTTATTGTTTTGCATGGTAATTCCGTAAAAGGACAAGCGTAACACCGTGAGCATGCGGTCTCGGAAAATCACTATCTGACCCCAATAGCCAAAGCCTTGAAAGCTATGAATTTAATAGCTTACTGGTTTTCACACGGGCTTGAAAAAATGCTCACAACGACCTGACTTGCTTACCTCTACAGTTAGAGCCTTATTTAACTGCCGCTTGAACATCCCCATGAATGCACCTCCGTCTCCCGACCAACAAGCATTGCTACAAAGATCAGAGCGACAAGCTCAGGTAGTCCGGGGGCTAGAGTCTCATTTACCTGCACACGCCCTGCTCTGGCACAACGAAGATACGACCCCGTTTGAGTGTGATGGTCTGACGGCCTACCGGCAACGTCCGTTGCTCGTGGCCTTGCCAGAAACTTTGGCTCAAGTACAAGCCGTGCTGCGCACCTGCCACGCCATGAACGTACCGGTGGTGGCGCGTGGGGCGGGCACCGGTTTGTCGGGCGGCGCCATGCCGCACAGCCTGGGCGTCACGCTCTCTCTGGCCAAGTTCAACAAAGTTCTCAAGATCGACCCATTGGCTCGCACGGCGGTGGTGCAGTGCGGCGTGCGCAACCTGGCGATCAGCGAGGCCGTCTCAAAATTTGGCTTGTACTACGCACCCGACCCCTCCAGCCAGATTGCCTGCACCATTGGCGGCAATGTGGCCGAAAACTCAGGTGGCGTGCATTGCCTGAAATACGGACTGACGCTGCACAACATCCTCAAAATCAGCGGTTTCACGATGGAGGGTGAGCCGATTGAATTCGGCTCCGACGCACTGGATGCGCCGGGCTTTGATTTGCTGAGCATCGTGATCGGCTCCGAGGGCATGCTGGCCATAGCCACCGAAGTCACGGTCAAACTCATCCCCAAACCGCAACTGGCACGCTGCATCATGGCCAGCTTTGATGACATCCGCAAAGCAGGCGATGCGGTGGCCGCGGTGATTGCGGCCGGCATCATCCCGGCTGGACTGGAGATGATGGACAAACCCATGACGGCTGCGGTGGAAGACTACGTGCACGCCGGTTACGACCTGACGGCAGAGGCGATTTTGCTGTGCGAGAGCGACGGTACGCCCGAGGAGGTGGAGGAAGAAATCGGACGCATGAGCGAGGTGTTGCGCACTCACGGCGCCACCGCCATTGCGGTGAGCCGCGACGAGGCTGAGCGCATGAAGTTCTGGAGCGGACGCAAGAACGCTTTCCCGGCCAGCGGGCGCATCAGCCCGGATTACATGTGCATGGATTCCACCATTCCCAGGAAGCGCTTGGCCGACATGCTGCTGGCGATCCAGGCGATGGAGAAGAAGTACCAATTGCGCTGCGCCAACGTCTTTCACGCGGGCGATGGGAACCTGCACCCGCTGATTTTGTTTGATGCCAACGACCCCGACCAGCTGCACCGCTGCGAAATGTTTGGCGCTGAAATTCTTGAAACCAGCGTCGCCATGGGCGGCACCATCACCGGCGAACACGGCGTGGGCATTGAAAAACTCAACTCCATGTGCGTTCAGTTTTCTGCCGCCGAGAACGCGCAAATGTTTGGTGTCAAACGGGCCTTTGATGTGAAGGGCCTGCTCAACCCGGGCAAGGTCATTCCCGAGCTGCACCGTTGCGCTGAATACGGCCGCATGCTGGTGCGCGGCGGGCAGATCAAACACCCGGATTTACCCCGGTTTTGAGGGCGCTAACGTCATGATGGGACTTCGCGGCCTGGCTTGGTTGCTGGCACTTCAATCCTTGGGCGAACTGCTGTCACGCGGCTTGTCGCTGCCGTTTCCCGGACCGGTGGTTGGCATGCTTTTATTACTCGTGGCCTTGCGCTTGCCGGCAGTGCGGGAACCGGTGGCGGCCTGTGCCAATTTTTTACTGTCGCATCTCTCGCTGCTGTTTGTTCCAGTGGGTGTCGGCGTGATGACACATCTGGGGTTGATCGGCCAGTATGGCGTGCGCATGTTGGTCGTAGTGGTGCTGTCGACTTGGCTGGGGCTGGCCGTGACCGCGCTGGTATTGCACCTTTTCAGGGAGAAAAGCGATGCCTAAATTTGTCGAACTATGGATTTACCTCTCAGCCACGCCGCTGTTTGGCCTGACTGCCACGCTGGTGGTCTACGTTCTGGCGCAAGCAGCCTATGCGCGGTTGCGCCAGGCGCCGTGGGCCAACCCGGTGCTATGGACAGTGATCACCATTGCCAGCGTATTGCTGGCCACCGGGGTGAGCTACCCCACCTACTTTGCCGGGGCGCAATTCATTCACTTTTTGCTTGGACCCGCCGTGGTGGCGCTGGGCTGGCCGCTATGGGAACGGCGGGCTGAGTTGGTCAAACGCTGGCGTGTGCTGCTGCTGGCGGCCTTGGTCGGCGGCTTTGCGGCCAGTGGTTCGGCGCTGGCCATGGGCTGGGCCTTTAATTTACCAATGGATGTGGTGTTGTCGTTGGCACCCAAATCAGTCACAGCGCCGGTGGCAATGGGCATTGCCGACAAGATTGGCGGCATCCCCGCACTCGCCGCTGTCTTTGCCGTCATCACCGGCATGGTTGGGGCCTTGAGTGGCAAATACCTGTTTGACGCACTCAAGATTCCGACCAACCCGGCGGGCTGGCGAGCCCGTGGTTTTGCACTGGGCACCGCGGCACACGGCATTGGTGCCGCACGGGCCTTGCAGGTCAACGCCGATGCGGGCGCTTATGCCGGACTGGCGCTGGGACTGCAGGTAATATTGGCTTCGCTGCTGATCCCGCTGGCGTTTCGACTGTTTTAAGCGTTAGCTTAGTGGCGGGTGATCCGCAAACCGGGTTCTTCGTCACCAAGCACCTCTTCAGCCCAGACCGCCAGTTTGGCCGTATCCGAGCGCAAGATTTCCTGCTTGACGGTGAGAATCTGGGCCGGGTGCATCGAAAAACTTCGAAGTCCCATGCCGAGCAACAAGCGGGTCAGCGTGATGTCGCCCGCCATTTCACCGCAAACGCTCACATGCTTTCCTTGGGCGTGGCCTTCGGCGATGGTGCTGGCCACCAGGCGCAACACCGCTGGGTGCAGTGGGTCGTACAAGTGCGCCACTGATTCATCGGCGCGGTCGATCGCCAGTGTGTACTGGATCAAATCATTGGTGCCGATGGACAGGAAATCAAAATACTTCAGGAACACCTTGAGCGTGAGTGCCGCTGCCGGAATCTCGATCATGGCGCCGACCTTGAGTGGCCCGTACGCTACGCCCCGGTTGTCCAACTGCACGCGGGCGTGGTCCAGCAGGGACATGGTCTGGCGAATTTCACTGGCATGTACCAGCATGGGGATCAGCAGATTGGCTTGCCCGTGGGCAGCGGCACGCAGGATGGCGCGCAACTGCGTCAGGAACATGGCCGGGTCGGCCAAGCTCCAGCGGATGGCACGCAACCCCAGAGCAGGGTTCAAGTGGGCATCGTCCTGCATCGCCTTGTCCAGTGGCTTGTCGGCGCCCACATCCACCGTGCGGATCGTGACCGGCAAACCCTGCATGCCCTCAATAGCACGTTTATAGGCTTGGTATTGTTCTTCTTCGTTGGGCAACTTGCCCTGACGGCCCATGAATAAAAATTCACTGCGGAACAAGCCCACGCCCACGGCACCGGCATTGACGGCGCTAATGGCATCTTCGGGCATCTCAATGTTGGCCAGCAATTCGATTTTTTGACCGTCCAGCGTCACTGCGGGCGTGTGCAGCAATCGACTCAGACGTCCGCGCTCCAGTTCACCCTGACGCTGCTTGAAACCGTATTCGGCCAGGATGATGGGTGAAGGGTCCACCACGACCACGCCAGCATCGCCATCGATGATGACCCAATCGTCCTGACGCACCAACTGGCTGGACAGGCGGGCTCCCACCACAGCCGGAATGTCCAGGCTGCGGGCAACAATGGCGGTGTGTGAGGTCTTGCCGCCCACGTCGGTAATGAACCCTGCAAACACGCTTTGCTTGAACTGCAGCATGTCGGATGGCGAAAGGTCATGCGCAATCAAAATCAGGGGCACATCGACGGTGTCGTCGAGCAACAAATCTTGCTGCGATTTTTTGCGTTGACTGCGGTTGATAGGCTGCGTGATGGGTGAGGCCACGCCTTTCATGGCACGCAGCACTTTTTCGGTAATTTGTTCGAGGTCGGACTTGCGCTCGCGCAGGTACTCGTCTTCCATTTCATCAAACTGGCGGGCAATGACCTCGAGCTGGGTGGTCAGCGCCCATTCGGCGTTGTAGAGCCGGTCGGTGATCCAGTGCTTGACGCCGCTGGCCAGATCGGTGTCGTTGAGCAGCATCAAGTGCACATCCAGCAAGGCCGTCAGTTCATGCGGCGCCTCTTTCGGACCCATGTGCGCAATGCTTGTTTGCAAACGGTGGATCTCATCGACCACAGCATTGCGACCCAAACGCACCCGGTCAATCTCAACGGCAACCTCGGAGGCCTCAATGAAATAGTGTGCTACATCGACCCGACTTGATGCCACCAGCACCGCTCGCCCAATGGCAATGCCACGGGCAACCGGCAGACCATGTATAGAAAATGTCACTCACCCTCTCCGAATTTGTCAGCAATGAGGGCTAGCAAGGCATCCATGGCTTCCTGCTCCCGCTCCCCATCGGTATCAATTTCAATGCTGCTGCCCATGCCGGCGGCCAGCATCATGACGCCCATGATGCTCTTGGCGTTAACGCGCCGTTCGCCTTTGGCAATCCAGACTTCACAGGGAAAACTACCCGCCATCTTGGTCAGTTTGGCTGAGGCCCGTGCATGCAGTCCTAATTTATTGTTGATGGTCGTGTTTGTTTTGATCATTTTTTTTCCTCAACTGATTCTGGGGAGCCGTGGTGGCAACGGGCATGACACCCTGTGCACCGCCAGCCAAGGCACGCGCGACCAACGCATCCAGCGACTCGTGACGGTAAGTCACCGTGCGCAGCAGCATGGGCAGGTTGACGCCGGCTATTAATTTTGAATTCACTCCATCGACCATTTTTTGCGCCACGTTGCAAGGTGTAGCGCCAAACACGTCGGTCAAAACCAGCACGCGGGGAACATTCAGCATGGCCAGGGCGCGCGTCGCACCTGCCAGAGATTCCTCAGGCGGCATATTCGGCTGCACATCAAACGCGGCCAAGCCGGAAGCACCATCCGGAAACACATGCAAAACGCACTGCAGCAAAGCACTGGCCAGTGGGGCATGGGCGATGATGAAAATGCCGTTATTCATAGTTGCTCATTATGGCTTTTCGAAGTCAGAAAATAGACGTAAGCGGCGATGGAACACAGCAAAAATACGCTCATGGCGGCCTGAAATGCCTGCAACTCGTTCATCCCAAGCAACTTGAACCCATCGACACCCAAGCCGATGCCCCATTGCACAACGAAAACGCCAGAAAATATCACCAGGTTGTAGGCTGACAAGGCCCGCCCCGCCAGTGCGGGGGCAAAAGCCATTCCTACGGCTGGTTGCGCCAATGCAACAAAAGTGCAACACACACAATACAAGGCCCACAAGACTCCAACCCAGGTCGAAGCTAGATCACCAGCTATTATTATGATAGCTAGCGTTATAAAACTGGTTGGCAAACCGATAGCGATTAACTTATTGGCTTGAAGCCCACGCTGGGCCAGCCATGGGTTAGCCAGGCCCCAGGCCCAAAAAGTAATCAGCATTGCCACATTGATCCAAAACAATCCGCTGGCCGCTTGCAGAGGGCTATAGCCGGCGACCTTGATCATCCAGGGCGACGCCCAAAGCGTTTGAATGGCGACCAGACCGCCATAACAAAAAAATCCGATGGGCGCCATTTTTCGAAAACAAGGATGCCGCCAGACCTCTGCATAAGTGGCACTGGCTGGCTCTGTTTTACCGACCGGAGTTGAGACAGAAGACCAAGTCGGCACCTGCCAGGCGATCAGCGCCATGGCCAACAGCACACCAACTGCCAATCCCAAAAACAAGACACGCCAGCCTACGACGGGCATCAACCACTGCACAGGAAGGGTTGAGGCCAACATGCCTAAGGATCCGGTCATCAACATCCAGGAATTGGCACGCATTTGTGAGCCTGCCGCGAACCATCGTCGATACCCCGTCAACGGCGCCATCAAACAAGCGCTGACACCGACACCACACAAAATACGCGCCGCCAGCAGGCCCACAAAACTGGTGGCCATGGAGAAGGCTAAGCACCCTAGAACTGCCAAAGTCAAAAAATAAAGAATAACTTTTTTTGGCCCAAATCGATCCAACCAAGTTCCCAGCGGCAACTGGGTTGCTGCAAACCCTAAAAAATAGCCACCCGCCAACAAACCCAAGTCACTCGATTTAAGTGCGAACTCTAATGTCAGAGTCGGCGATAAAGTTGCGGTAATGGCACGGATCAAGGTTGAAAAAAAGTAGGCGAAAGCAAATGCCACAAATAACACGATGGCGGTGAGCCGTGGCAATAGCGTCATTGAATTCTGACTCCTTCGAAGAAAGTTTCTGTGGCGATGGCGTTGGTCTTATCAGACAAGACCGTGGCCTGAAATACCTGTGGACCGACCGCAAACCAGAGGGCTTGGACTGTGAGTTCCGCGCCATCCTGACGCTTGCCCTGTGCCTCGACCCTGACGGCGGCCACGGCACCCTGAGACCCTTTCATTTGAAATGCCACAACCTTGGGTGACTGGGCCTGAAGGTTGCCCAGTGTGGCCAACCTCCATTGGCTCAATACCGTATCAAGCGCTACGTCGGTTTTCATGTCAGCATAAGCCAAGGCAAAGTTCAGCCCGCCTGCCTCGCAACCCAGCATTTTCATCTTGACTTCGTGACCGCCCAGATTGACTCCGCGCATGTTCTGCTCAGGTTTGCAGGGGAATAAAGCGGAGAGTGGCGCTTGCTCCGGCTGCACATCGCGCCAATTTAAGCTTGGACTACAACCTAGAAGGGCTGTGATGACCAGTATCAGAGTTACTTTCAAAGTGAACCGCATTGATGTCTGTTGGGTGAGAAATTTGTCACGCCTGATGAAGCAGATATTCACCGCGTCCTAGTTCAAAGCCCCAAAGACTTTTTTCAGCAACGCACTTCCAGTCCCTACCGGATCCTGGCGAATTTTCTTTTCCTCTTCCCCGATCATCAGATAAAGGCCATCCAGTGTTTTACCCGTCACGTACTGCTGAATATTGGCATCTTCTTTTTTCACAAGTCCAAAATCAGCCGCTTTTCCGGCCACCTGGTTGTACTTATCCGCCAAGCCCACTTTCAGGGTGGCCTTGGTGACCACCGGCAAGAACTTGACAGCCAAGGGAGCACGTGTTTTTTCTGCAAAAAATGTGGTCACAGAGGTTTCACCACCCGCCAGAATTTTCTTGGCATCGGTCACATTCATTGACTTGACCGCGCCAACCAAAAAGTCTTTAGCCGTCGGGACTGCCGCTTCAGCAGCACGGTTCATGGCGGCAATCAACTCATCAATCCGGGCACCCTGGCCAAATGTCCTGAGTAATTTGGAGGCATCTTCGAGAAAACTCGGCAAAGGAATTCGAACTTTTTCATTGCCCAAGAATCCATCTGTTTTGCCCAAAATTTCAACCGCAGAGCGCGCTCCTTTTTCAAGGGCGGCTTTGAGTCCGGTTGAAGCTTCGGCGTTGGTCAGGTCAGAGAGTGACAGTGCGAGCGCCTGTTCTTGTGCCATCGCGAGAATCGCAGCCAAGGCAGGTACGGTAATCGAATTAAACTGTCGACGATCCATGGATACACCTCATAAATGAAACGAAATTTCTATCTTGCCACTGCTGCTGTCATTTTGGCAATCGTGGGGGGAATCTACCTGAACTCTGGCGTCACCACTGCCCCGGTGTCAACTTTTGTTCTTTTGGATGGCGCACGCAAACACTCATCTCAATTCAAAGGAAAGGTCACGCTGGTAAATTTTTGGGCCACCAGTTGTGTCAGTTGCGTCGCCGAGATGCCAAAAATAGTTTCCACCTATGAGAAGTACCAAGCACAAGGCTTCGACACCATCGCCGTTGCCATGCGCTACGACCCCCCGAATTATGTGGTCAACTTTGCGCAGTCTCGCAAACTCCCCTTCAGTGTTGCCATCGACAACACGGGCAGCGTAGCCCAAGCTTGGGGAGACGTCCAACTGACACCCACCACGTTTCTCGTCAACAAGCGCGGCGAAATTGTTAAACGCTACGTAGGCGAGCCGGACTTTCAAGAACTGCACCGCTTGATTGAAACCATGCTTGCCGAGGTTTGACGAGCCCGAAGAGTGGAGAACTTACCCACTCTGGTTAAATATACGTCACCACAAAATCTGGGTGACGCCTACGCTGTTTAAATTAATCAGGCTTTGGCTTGTTGCAACAAAGTTGCTGCATCACTGACCTCAAACTTGCCGGGACCTTCAATGTTGAGCGATGCCACCTTGCCGTCTTTCACCAACATGGAATATCGGTTGCTACGCAGACCCAGACCTTTTCCTGTCAAGTCAAGCGTTAAGCCTGTCGCCTTGGTAAAAGTAGCGTCACCATCCGCAAGCATGCGCACCTTGTCACCCGTTTTCTGATCCCGCGCCCAAGCACCCATGACAAAGGCATCGTTAACGCTGATGCACCAAATCTCATCGACACCCGCGCCCTTAAGTTCATCAAACTTTTCAACAAAACCAGGTACGTGTTTGGCAGAGCAAGTGGGTGTGAATGCACCAGGGAGGGCAAACAAAGCGATTGTTTTGCCAGCACTGGATTTGGCAACATCAACTGCATTGGGGCCGATACTGCACCCTTCTCCCGCGACTTCCACAAACTCCATCAATGTTGTTGCGGGAAGACTGTCGCCTACTTTAATCATCTAAATCTCCTTAATTTATTGAATCGAATTCACCAATGAAAACGGCTCACATTGTGAGCCGTTTTAGAGAAACCTGCAGTCTCAAGACTGCATAGACTTAAACCGCGATGGCTTTCTGAACCAGACGGGTAGCAACCCAGTTCTTGGTCTTGGAAATCGGACGGCTTTCAGTGATTTCGATGATGTCACCCAACTTGTAAACGCCATTTTCATCATGCGCGTGGTACTTGCTGGATTTACCAACGATCTTGCCGTAGAGTTCGTGTTTAACACGACGCTCAATCAGCACGGTCACAGTTTTCGCACGCTTGTCGCTGACAACTTTACCAGTCAGGGTACGCTTGAGGGATTTTTTAGCTTCCGTCATTTATAGCTCCTTATGTGGCGGATTTTTCAGCGCTTTGCTTCTCGACAAGAATAGTCTTGGCGCGAGCAATATCACGGCGCGCAGTGCGCAGCGTAGCGGTGTTGGTGAGTTGTTGCGTGGCTTTTTGCATCCGAAGACCAAAGTGTGCTTTTTGCAACTCTTTGACTTCTGTCTTCAAACCGGCAACGTCTTTTTGGCGAAGTTCAGTAGTTTTCATATCAATATCTCCTGATTACTGGCCAATCATGCGGGCCACAAAGGTGGTGCGCAGCGGCAGTTTGGCAGCTGCCAAACGGAACGCTTCACGAGCCAACTCTTCGGTGACACCCACGATTTCAAAAACAATCTTACCTGGCTGAATTTCAGCAACGTAATACTCAGGGTTTCCCTTACCGTTACCCATTCGCACTTCAGCAGGCTTTTGGGAAATTGGCTTGTCAGGGAACACGCGAATCCAGATCCGGCCACCACGTTTAACGTGACGGGAAATCGCACGACGTGCGGCTTCAATTTGACGGGCTGTCAAACGACCGCGGTCGATACATTTCAGACCAAAATCACCAAACGCAACCGAGCTACCTCGGGTTGCGATACCGGTGTTACGGCCCTTTTGCTCTTTGCGATATTTGCGACGAGCGGGTTGCAACATAATTATTCTCCTTTACCGTCAGCTGCTGCAGCTGGCGCGGCTACCTTGCGGACGCGCTGAACGGCGGGTTTATTGGCATCGGCACCGAGTGCTTCTGCAGGCTTGTCACTGCCGTCTGCAGGAGCCGCATTGGCACCAGTAGGACGACGTGCACCAGCGGCCGGACGACGGTCACCAGCAGGGCGTGCGCCACCGCGGTCATCGCGACGAGGACCACGTGGACGACGCTCTTCATCGTTGCGAGGTTCAACAACGGCTGGCAGATCATTACGACCCAACGTGTCACCCTTGTAAACCCAAACTTTGACACCAATGATGCCGTAGGTTGTTTTTGCTTCGGAAGTACCGTAGTCGATGTCAGCACGCAGTGTGTGAAGTGGCACGCGACCTTCGCGATACCATTCGCAACGCGCAATTTCGATACCATTCAAACGACCCGATGACATGATCTTGATGCCCAAGGCACCGAGACGCATCGCGTTTTGCATGGCACGCTTCATGGCCCGACGGAACATGATGCGTTTTTCGAGCTGCTGCGTGATGCTGTCAGCGATCAGCTTGGCATCGATTTCGGGCTTGCGCACTTCTTCGATGTTCACTGCAACTGGCACGCCGAGTTGGCGAGACAGTTCACGCTTCAAGTTTTCAATGTCTTCGCCCTTTTTGCCGATCACGACACCCGGACGAGCCGAGAAAATCGTGATACGTGCGTTCTTCGCAGGACGCTCGATCAGCACACGAGAAACAGAAGCATTTTTCAGCTTGGCTTTCAGGTACTCACGCACCTTGATGTCTTCAGCCAACATACCCGCGAAATCACGGTCATTGGCATACCAGCGTGATGCCCAGTTGCGGCTAATCGACAAGCGAAAGCCGGTTGGGTGGATTTTTTGTCCCATATCTTCCTGGCCTCTTTCAGTTACCAACCGTCACGTACACATGGCACGTGGGTTTTCTGATTTGGTTTCCGCGACCTTTGGCGCGGGCCGTGAAGCGGCGCAGCGAAGCACCTTGCTCGACGTAGATGGTCTTCACCTTCAATTCGTCGATGTCTGCACCATCATTGTGCTCAGCGTTGGCAATGGCCGACTCCAGAACCTTCTTGATGATCACAGCAGCTTTTTTCTGCGTGAATTGCAAGATGTTGAGGGCTTGGTCTACCTTTTTGCCACGGATCAGATCCGCGACCAGACGGCCTTTATCGACCGACAAACGAACGCCACGAAGGGTTGCACGAGTTTCCATGGTCACCTCCTTATTTCTTTTGGACTTTTTTGTCCGCAGGGTGGCCCTTGAAAGTCCGTGTGAGCGCAAACTCACCCAACTTGTGGCCAACCATTTGATCGGTGATATAGACCGGAACGTGCTGCTTGCCGTTGTGCACGGCGATGGTCAAGCCGATGAAATCGGGCAGGATCATGGAGCGACGCGACCAGGTCTTGATCGGCTTCTTGTCCTTGGTAGCCACGGCCTTTTCAGTCTTGGCGACCAGGTGGTGGTCTACAAAAGGACCTTTTTTAAGTGAACGAGTCATTTAACCTTCCCCTTACTTCTTGCGACGCGACACGATCATGACCTGCGTGCGCTTGTTGTTACGGGTACGGTAACCCTTGGTCAAATTACCCCAAGGATCGACTGGATGACGGCCTTCGCCGGTCTTCCCTTCACCACCACCATGTGGGTGATCCACCGGATTCATGACAACACCGCGAACGGTTGGGCGAATACCCATCCAGCGCTTGACGCCAGCCTTGCCGAGACGGCGAAGGCTGTGCTCTTCGTTGGCAACTTGACCCAGCGTTGCACGGCATTCGATGTGGATCTTGCGAACCTCACCAGAGCGCATACGAACTTGAGCGTAGATGCCTTCACGAGCCAGCAAAGTTGCAGAAGTACCAGCAGAACGCACAACTTGTGCACCCTTACCGATTTGCAACTCGACGCAATGCACGATGGAACCGACTGGAATATTGCGGATAGGCAATGTATTACCAACACGAATCGGAGCTTCCGCGCCACTCATGATGGATGCACCGACTTCAAGACCGCGAGGCGCAATGATGTAGCGACGCTCGCCGTCCGCGTAACACACCAATGCGATGTGCGCTGAACGGTTAGGATCGTACTCAATACGCTCTACTTTTGCCGGAATGCCATCTTTAGTGCGACGGAAATCGACAACGCGGTAATGATGCTTGTGACCACCACCTTTATGACGGGTAGTGATGTGACCATTGTTGTTACGGCCAGCATGTTGGAACTGAGGCTCCAACAACGGCGCATAGGGCTCACCCTTGTACAAGTGATCACGTGAAATCTTCACCATGCCACGACGGCCTGGGGAAGTTGGTTTCATTTTAATAACAGCCATGATTACGCAGCCTCCCCACCAAGGTTCAACTCTTGACCTGGCTTCAGGGTCACATAGGCCTTGCGAACATTGTCGCGACGACCCACGGACTTACCAAAACGCTTGGTCTTGCCTTTAGTGTTGACAACAGACACGCCTTTAACCTCAACCTTGAACATCAATTCCACAGCGGCCTTGATTTCATATTTGGTAGCGTCTTGCAGAACTTTGAAAGTTACTGCGTTGCTCTTTTCAGCAATCATCGTGGCCTTTTCAGACACGATAGGAGCGATCAGAACCTGCATCAAACGACCTTCGTCGAATGTAGTTAAATTTGGACCGTGGCTCATGCGAACATCTCCTGGAGTTTGTCCATAGCAGCCTTGGTCACGAGCACTTTACGGTAATGAACCAGTGAAACTGGGTCAGCGTAGCGTGGCTCAACAACCAAAATATTGACCAGATTGCGGGAAGCAAGGTACAGGTTTTCGTCGACTTCGTCAGCGATTACCAAAACCGACTCCAGATTCATGGCCTTGAACTTGGCAGCCAAAGGCTTGGTTTTAGGCGAGTCCACTTTCATGGAGTCAACTATGGCCAAGCGGCCTTCACGTGCAAGCTGCGACAAGATGGATGCCATGCCAGCACGGTACATCTTCTTGTTGATTTTTTGCGTGAAGTTTTCGTCAGGCATATTCGGGAAAATCCGACCGCCTCCGCGCCACAATGGCGAGGAAGTCATACCAGCGCGAGCGCGACCCGTGCCCTTTTGTTTAAAAGGCTTTTTGGTCGAGTGCTTAACTTGTTCGCGATCCTTCTGAGCGCGAGTTCCTTGACGGGCATTAGCCTGAAAAGCAACAACAATCTGGTGAACCAGATCTTCGTTATAGGCACGACCAAAAACCGTTTCCAGCGCTTCTACTTTAGAAGTAGCCAGACCTTGTTCATTGAGGAGTTCGAGCTGCATCAGTTCGCTCCTTGCGTTTCAGCATTTTTAGCTTTGACCTTGATAGCAGGACGGACGGTTACAAAACCACCAGCCGAGCCAGGTACAGCACCCTTGATCATGAGCAACTGACGAACTTCGTCAATTCGGATCACATCAAGGTTTTGCGTTGTTACAGTGTCATCACCCAAATGTCCCGTCATGCGCTTACCAGGAAACACACGACCAGGATCTTGAGCCATACCAATAGAGCCAGGAACATTGTGCGAACGGCTATTGCCGTGCGATGCCCGCTGTGAACTCATGTGGTGACGTTTGATCGTTCCTGCAAAGCCCTTACCAATGGTGGTACCTTGCACATCGACCTTTTGGCCGACCGCAAACACAGCCGAAACTGGCACAACAGCGCCCGCTTTGTACTGGGCAGCAACATCAGCCGTCAGACGAAATTCTTGGATGATTTCACCCGCTTCGACACCGGCTTTAGCCAGGTGACCAGCGGCAGGCTTTGTGACGCGCGAAGCTTTTCGCTTGCCAAACGTTACCTGCAAGGCAACGTAGCCATCATTCTCTTGGGTTTTGACCTGAGTCACACGATTGTTAGACACGTCTACTACCGTGACAGGGATTGCATCCCCCTCATCGGTAAATAGGCGCATCATGCCAACCTTGCGGCCCAGCAACCCTAGGGAGTTGCTAAGACTCATTATTTTCTCCGTAGCTCTCACCGTTGCAACTTCAATTGGCTACAACGTTTTGCGTGAAAGACTGTTAATAAAACCCTACCAAATTACTTGAAAATTTAGCAGAGCCTTTGAGTATATCCCGAACCACATTCGCATGCAAGCCCATTCAATACCCAGACTTAAAGCGAGATCCGATTTACATCGAATCTCGACTCTATTTATTGCAGTTTGATCTCGACATCAACGCCAGCTGGCAGATCGAGCTTCATCAACGCGTCAACAGTTTTGTCTGTTGGGTCAACAATGTCCATCAAACGCTGGTGCGTGCGAATTTCAAACTGGTCACGACTAGTCTTGTTCACGTGAGGCGAACGCAGAATATCGAAACGCTTCATGCGTGTTGGCAAAGGCACTGGTCCCTTGACAATGGCGCCGGTACGTTTGGCAGTATCAACAATTTCAGCGGCCGATTGGTCGATGAGTTTGTAATCAAATGCCTTCAGGCGGATACGGATTTTTTGTTTGGTTGCCATGGTAATTCCTTTAGTCAATTACGCAATGATCTTGGCAACCACACCGGCACCAACTGTCTTGCCACCTTCGCG
>NZ_JBAWYV010000050.1:0-23365 GCF_037143375.1 Rhodoferax sp.
GCCGGGATGAACATCTACTTTGCCTCGGCCATGTTCGATAAACCTTTACGCTACGTTGCGCGCTCGGTGTTGCCGGCCTTATTGGCTATTTTTCTGGGCACACTGGCGATTTCGTGGTTGCCCCTGCTGGCCACCGGCCTTCCGAATTGGGTGCTGGGGCCATTGCGATAACGCATGGCGTGAGCACGTGCGCATGATTCCGGGGGTTTCCCCCTGATTTTTAGCGGCCAATTCGACGACACTCAAGCCTTAACAGAAAGGTTTTTTATGCGCAGTCAAATCTTGGTTTTTTTGGACAAAGGCGTCGAGTTTCAGTTCAATGTGGAAGATACGCCACCCCTGTCCCATGAGGCTGCCCGGGCCTGGCTTGACACCCAGTTCACCGAACTGGACTGCGAACCCCTGCGTGCCAGTGGCAAAGTGCTGACGGCCGACAAAGTGCTGTGCGTGACGCAAGCGGCGGGTGCAGCCTTGTTTGCTGATGAAAAATGGTCGGCTGCTTATGTGCGGGCCGTGCATGCGGCGCTGGCCAAACCCATGATCCGGGTCGACGTCCCGGCCATGGCTGTCACCTACTGATCACGCGAATGCCCCATATTGGTTTTATGAAAACGATTCAACTCAAAGCGGGCAAAGAGCGCTCGCTGCAGCGCCGCCACCCCTGGATTTTCGAGTCCGCCATCGCCCAAGGCAACGCCGAAACCGGTGAAACCGTGCGAGTGGTGTCCCATGAGGGTGCCTTTTTGGGTTGGGCCGCCTTCAGCCCGGCTTCCAAAATTCGTGCCCGCGTCTGGAGTTTTGAAGAAGCGCAGAAGATAGATGCTCAGTTTTTTATAGCTGCTTGCGAAAGCGCAGTAAGGGCTAGAGGTCGATTTGATATAAATAGTGACAGCATGCGGCTGATTCATGGCGAGTCCGATGGCCTGCCGGGCCTGATCGTCGACCGTTATGGCGACACGCTGGTGGCCCAGTTTTTGTCTGCCGGTGCCGAGCGCTGGAAGCAAGAACTGGCCGATGCCCTGCTGGCTGCCACGGGGTTGACGAAGCTCTATGAGCGGTCCGACGCCAGTGGTCGCGCGCTGGAAGGTTTGCCGGAAGTGACCGGCTGGCTGCGCGGGGACGGCCCGACCGAACTGGTGCTTCACGAACACGACTGGCAGTTGGCCGTCAATATCGCCACCGGGCACAAAACCGGCTTTTACCTTGATCAGCGCGACAGCCGCCACCGGTTTGCCGACTACACCCGCCGCCTGAAATTCAAGCAGGTACTCAACTGCTTCTGCTACACCGGGGGCTTCACGGTGGCCGCGCTGACGGGTGGTGCGTTCCATGTGACCTCGATCGACTCCTCCGGCCCCGCGCTTGAAAAAGCGGCGGCCAATGTCGCCTTGAATGGGTTTGAGGACCATCAGGTGACTTTCATGGACGCTGATGTCAATGCCACCTTGCGCAAGTTTGCCTTGGAGGGCCGAATCTTTGATGCCATCGTGCTCGATCCGCCCAAGTTTGCCCCCACGGTGGCGCATGCCGAGCGGGCTTCGCGGGCCTACAAGGACATCAACCGGCTGGCTTTCAAGATTCTGGCGCCGGGCGGCGTCTTGTTCACCTATTCCTGCTCTGGCGGCATCGCACCTGATCTGTTTCACAAGATCGTGGCCTCGGCCGGCCTGGATGCCGGGGTGGATGGCTATATCGTCGAACGCCTAGGCGGCGCGCCCGACCACCCGATGACGCTCAATTTCCCAGAAGGCGAATACCTCAAGGGACTCGTGATTCAGCGCAAATGACACTCAAGCCGTTGGCCGCTACACTCCCCACCTTCTGACCCCAACCCGAACCAAAAAACGATGAGTCTTATTCCCGCCACCATCCTCACGGGCTTTCTTGGCTCCGGTAAAACCACGCTGCTCAAGCGCGTGCTGCAAGAGGCGCATGGCCAGAAAATTGCCGTCATCGAAAATGAGTTTGGCGAAGAAAACATCGACAGTGACATTCTGGTGTCTGACACCACGGAGCAGATCATCCAGATGAGCAACGGCTGCATTTGCTGCACCATCCGCGAAGATTTGCGCGCCACCTTGCGCGACCTGGCCGAGAAAAAACGCAAAGGTGAGCTGGTTTTTGACCGGGTCGTGATCGAGACCACCGGCCTGGCCGACCCGGGCCCGGTGGCGCAAACCTTCTTCATGGATGAAGAGATCGCTGAAAGCTACCTGCTGGACTCCATCCTGACGCTGGTCGATGCCAAGCACGCCATGACGCAGCTCGATGAGCGCCAGGAAGCGCGTCGCCAGGTGGGGTTTGCCGACCAGATATTTATCAGCAAGGCCGACCTGGTGCCAGCCGAGGAAATCGAGGCCCTCACGCACCGACTGAAACACATGAACCCGAGGGCGCCGATCAAGCCGGTTCATTTTGGCGAAGTGGCCCTGAGCGAGGTGTTTGATCTGCGCGGTTTCAACCTCAATTCCAAGCTGGACATTGATCCGGATTTTCTCAAGGACGATGAGGCGGACCATGCCGGTCACGACCATGCCCCTGGAGAACATTGCGACCATCCTTCTCACGGTCATAGCGGTCATCACCACGCCCATGACGATGATGTGAAGAGTTTTGTCTTCAAGTCAGACCGGGCGTTCGACCCCGCCAAGCTGGAAGACTTTCTGGGCGCGATCGTCAATATTTACGGTCCGCGCATGTTGCGCTACAAAGGGGTGCTGCACATGAAGGGCACTGACCGAAAAGTGATTTTCCAGGGTGTTCATCAGTTGATGGGCAGCGACCTCGGGCCAGCTTGGGCCGCCGGTGAACAGCGCTGCAGCAAGATGGTGTTCATCGGCATTGACTTGCCCAAAGATATATTTTTACAGGGCATGGAGCAGAGCCTTGTGTAATTTGCTCCCCATTCATTAAGACGGAAGCCAAATGTTTGTCTCGATTTTGCAACTGATGGGTTTAGCTGTAGCGAAGCCTGTAAACTCGCCCCCCAAAGAAGCTCTGCAAAATCAGCCCTCAGATGTCAGTATTGAGGGTATAACAACAATCGCTTCGGACACTGCTGCAATGAAGAAGCGCAAGTCCGTCCCTGATGTCCCTGCGAAAAAAAATCCTGCGAGGAGGCAAGAAGTGAAAGCACAACCCGTCAAAGCCAAAGTGGCACCCCAAACCGCCCAAGGGGCCGTCGAGGAGACCGTTGTTGCGGACCCCAAACCGAAACCGGTGGCGAAGGCCAAGCCTTCTGAAAAGAAAACGGCAACGGTCAAGGTGCCTGCGAAAGGCGCTGTGAAGGTTGTGGAAATCAAGCCAACCCCCAAAGTCGAGGCCAAAGTGGCTAAGACTGTTCCGATAAAAGCCGTCAAGCCGACTGCCAAAGATCAAGTAAAGGATTCTGTGAAAACGATGACCGCGAAAGCCAGCAAACCCGAAGCCTCGGTAACCAAACCCAAAGTTACGCATTCTGTGAAGGCCGGCACCATGGCTAATTCAGCTTTGCCCGTCAAGCCGGTGGTCGTGGAGCCAAGTGCTTCGACGCTCTCATCCGTGCCCGCAAGAGCCGGTCGACCCTCCTCGCGTCTGGCGCAACTCACTGTGCCTTCCATGGCTCAGTCGGTCGCTTCGACAGCAGCCAAGGCCAGCTTTACCCAAACCTTTACGGCGCCCATCATTTCGCCTCCGTTGGCTTCGGCCATCAAAAAAGACCCAAAGCTGGTCAATAACTGGAAATTGAAACCAGTGCAAGAGTTGACCGACGCCGAAGTGATCGCGATGCCGGACGATGAGTACATGAACGATACGCAGATGGCTTTTTTCCGTCTGAAGCTCATCAAGCTCAAAGATGAAATTCTTAGCAATGCTGGTGAAACCACCGAGCATCTGCGTGAAGAAACCGTTGTGGTGCCCGATCCGACCGACCGTGCCACCATCGAAGAGGAACACGCCCTCGAATTGCGCACCCGTGACCGCGAGCGCAAGCTTCTGAAGAAAATTGAGCAATCCATCACCCGAATTGACTCTGGTGAATATGGTTACTGCGATGAAACCGGTGAAGCCATTGGCGTCGGGCGCTTGCTCGCCAGGCCAACGGCCAATCTCTCGCTGGAAGCCCAACAACGTCGCGAACTGCGTCAAAAAATGTTCGGAGATTGATCAGTCGCGACTGATTCGTTTCATCCAGCTCTCAACGCGCCATGGCCACCAACGACACGAGCACCGGTTTACTGTCCAAGATGGCCAAGTTCGTCCGTAATCCGACGAAAGACTGGTCTGAGCTGGATAAGCCGGAGCCCGTTCAGGACAGCGGGTACAGCAAGCAGGCACTCAAGGAAATGATTGAGCGCAAGCGGCAAAATGATTTTGTTCGCCGGCGGGAGTTTGACTACCTGCGTAAATTGCGTCGCAATGGCTTGGCGATCAACACCGACATGGCGGGGCGTCCTTCTTTCTTTCAGAACAGCACCACCTCCAATCTGGATGAGCGCGCCACCACGCTGAAGAAAATCGATGAAATCGAAGCCCACATGTCCAAACAGTGGTGGCGAGGCAAGCAGGATGAGGCCGAAGTTCAAGCGGCAGCTTCGCCCGAAGTTGACTTGCAGAACCTGGTGCCTGGTGAGGATGCATCCACCAACTACGCAGCGACTCAACAGTCTGAACTGAATGCCGACTCTGATCTGGGACAACCCACGGATTACGAATCCACCAAAATGGGTATTTCGACGTCTGACAACCTGGAGTCACTAAGTGACTCTCAGCCTGGACAAGGCGTCAACAGCGCCGGTGGTCGTACCCGTGATGCCAGCACCAGCGAATTTTCAACCTCCAAATTGTTTTCTTATGAGTTGGGCGAAAACCTGGCCGACCCCGAACTGGAAGAAGCCGCCATTCGGTTTGCCAATGGGGACGATGCCGGGGCTGAATCAGGTTTGTTGGCTGCACTGCAGGCCGACGACGTGAATCCGGAATTGGCCGATGGTTGGGCTGCCGCCTTGTTTGATCTGTACCGATCCACCGGGCAGCAGGCACGGTTTGATAGTGTGGCAATAGACTATGCCCAACGCTTTGGCCGCTCGGCACCTGCGTGGTTTTCAACCCCAGAGCTGTTGGGGCACAACGCCAATCCCGCGACAGTCGGGCAGGGTGCGGCCCCCGAAACCTCCGGTCAGAGTCTTTGGGAATGCCCCCCCAAGCTGGATTTTCAGGCACTGCAGTCGCTGCTGGCCAGTTCAGTGAATACGAATGTGCCCTTGCATTTGAATTGGCGTCGGCTTAATGCCATCACGACGGATGCCGCCAAAGGCCTGGCGGGACTCTTTTCAGAATGGTGTTTGACACCTGTTAAATTGCATTTTGGTGGCGCCGATGTGCTTGAGTCCATTTTGAAATCCTTGACGCCTTCGGGCGACAAGCAGGTGGCGATGTTTTGGTGGCAACTCCGCCTGGACGCCTTGCGCATCTTGCGTTTGCAGGATGAATTCGAGTTGGCCGCGCTGGATTTTTGTGTGACCTATGAGCTTTCGCCACCGCCCTGGAAAGATGCACGCTGTGACTTGGTCCATGAAAGCACCGATGCAGCAACTCCGCATGAAAATGCGTATAACTTGTTGGACGATGTGGAGCCTGGTGAACCGGTTGACTTTGGACAGGCGTCTACCATGCTCATGTCGATGGACTCGATTCCAACCTCAATCGTGGAGTTGAGTGGCGAGGTGCTGGGCGATGCCGTCGAGGCGATGGACAAGTTGCAAATCGGTTTGACAGGTTCCAATCGTCTGGTTATTTCTTGCGCCCGCTTGATCCGGGTTGACTTCTCTGCGGCCGGCAGCATTCTTAACTGGGTGGCTGTGCGAGAAGCCGATGGCTGTCACGTTCAGTTTCGCGATGTGCCCCGCTTGGTAGCCGTATTTTTCAATGTGATCGGTATCAACGAACACGCCCGAGTCGTTTTGCGTACCAGCTAAGCTGGTAATTCACGCTCAACGACGCTAACCGCCGTCAATCTATCCAGTCTTGTTCTTGCGCTGGATGACCTCAACTACGCTCCCTATGGAACAATATCACGGCACTACCATCATCAGCGTTCGACGCAAAACCCCCGAAGGCATGCAGGTGGCCATTGGCGGCGACGGCCAGGTTACCTTGGGCACGATCGTTGTCAAAGGCACCGCCCGCAAAGTTCGCAAGCTCTACCACGGCAAGGTGCTGGCCGGATTTGCCGGCGCCACCGCAGACGCGTTCACCTTGTTTGAACGCTTTGAAGCCAAGCTCGAAAAGCATCAAGGCCACCTGGTTCGAGCTGCGATCGAGTTGACCAAAGACTGGCGAACAGACCGCGTGCTGCGCCGACTTGAAGCCATGCTGGCTGTTGCTGACATCGAGGCCTCGCTCATCATCACCGGCAACGGCGATGTATTGGAGCCCGAAAACGGCATTGTCACGATCGGCTCTGGTGGCGCCTATGCCCAAGCCGCAGCCATGGGCTTGCTCAACAACACCGAACTGTCAGCCCAGGAAATCGTCAAGAAATCCCTGGAGATCGCTGGTGAGATCTGCATCTACACCAATATGAACCACACTATTGAGACATTGGGGGACAGACCGTAGCTACGCAAAGCGAGCAAGCTCTGTCCTCAACTGATTAAGAACATGACACCTCAAGAAATCGTTTCCGAACTCGACAAGCACATCGTCGGTCAGCAGCAGGCCAAACGCGCTGTGGCTATTGCTCTGCGCAATCGCTGGCGCCGCCAGCAGGTTGAACCCGGCCTGCGCGCCGAAATTACGCCCAAAAACATCTTGATGATCGGACCCACGGGGGTCGGGAAAACCGAGATTGCGCGGCGCCTGGCCCGTTTGGCCGATGCCCCCTTCATCAAGGTCGAGGCCACCAAATTCACTGAGGTCGGTTACGTCGGCAAGGATGTGGACGCCATCATTCGTGACTTGGCAGACATTGCCGTAAAGCAAACACGGGTTGCCGAGATGAAGAAGGTTCGAACCCGCGCTGAAGATGCGGCTGAGGATCGGGTGCTGGATATTTTGATTCCCCCGGCGCGCGGCGATTTTGGCGTGGTGCAGGGCTCGGAGCCAGAGAGCACGGCGCGTCAGACATTCCGCAAGAAACTGCGCGAAGGCCAGCTGGCCGAGCGTGAGATTGAAATCGACGTGGCCCTTGCCTCGCCCCAGTTGGAAATCATGGGCCCGGCTGGGATGGAAGAAATGACCGAGCAGTTGCGCGGCATGTTTGGCCAGATGGGGCAGCAAAAGCGCCAGACCCGCAAGTTGAAAGTTTCAGAGGCGTTGAAGCTGTTGATCGACGAAGAGGCCGCCAAACTCGTCAACGAGGAAGACATCAAGACGCAGGCCTTGTACATGCTCGAGCAAAACGGCATTGTGTTCATCGATGAGATAGACAAAGTGACCTCGCGCTCTGAGGGCAGCGGTGCCGAAGTGTCGCGTCAGGGTGTTCAGCGTGATTTGCTGCCGCTGGTGGAGGGCACCACCGTGTCCACTAAATACGGCATGGTCAAGACCGACCACATATTGTTCATCGCTTCGGGGGCTTTCCACTTGAGCAAACCCAGCGATTTGATTCCGGAGTTACAGGGACGCTTTCCTATAAGGGTGGAGCTGCAATCTTTGTCGGTACAAGACTTTGTGGCGATTCTCACGCAGACGCATGCGTCGCTGGTCAAGCAATACCAGGCCCTGCTGGCCACCGAGAATGTCACGGTCGAGTTTTTGCCAGCAGGGATTGAGCGACTGGCTAATATCGCCTTTGATGTGAACGAGCGCACCGAAAATATCGGCGCACGTCGACTGTCCACAGTGATGGAGCGCCTGCTTGATGAGGTGAGTTTCGATGCGGCCAACCTGGGCGGCCAGACCATTGCGATCGATGCCGCTTATGTCGATGCGCGTTTAGGCGAATTGAGCCGTAACGAAGATCTGTCTCGTTACATCCTTTGATTTCGGGATCCTTGGTAATTGACTATATTGGGGAGGATGTGTCTTCACACATCACTTTCACATAGTGCGCTAAGTGCTTAATTTTGAACGATTTTATCGTTCTCCAGCATTCGAAGTCGGCGCTAAGTCATTGATTTCATTGAAAAAATTGTTGTAAGCATCCTTAAATAGATTCGTTTTGCTGATACAGTGCAAAAAAGTGCAATTAAGTGGTGAAAAGTGTCTTTGCGCTTTCGTTAATTGGCATTGTGATCAAAAAAGGGTGAATAGCTGTGTTTCAAGGGGCCTCGTCATTAAGTCTGGATACCAAGGGACGGCTGTCTGTGCCGACCCGGCATCGTGACGTTCTGAGTGCCAACGCCTCTGGTCAGCTCACCATCACCAAGCATCCGCACGGTTGTTTGATGGTGTTTCCCCGTCCCGAATGGGAAAAATTCCGCGAGCGGATTGCGGCCTTGCCGATGTCTGCCCAGTGGTGGAAACGGATATTCTTGGGCAACGCGATGGATGTGGACATGGATGCCACAGGCCGCGTGCTGGTGTCGCCAGAGTTGCGCGAAGCCGCTGGCATCGCCAAAGACACCTTGTTATTGGGTATGGGCAACCATTTTGAGCTGTGGGACAAGGCGACTTATGACGCCCAGGAGGCGAAGGCGATGCAGGGTGATATGCCCGACGTCTTCAAGGACTTCTCTTTCTGAAGGCAGTCGGTGGATTCTTCTTTGACACACACCACTGTTTTGCTGGACGAAGCCGTTGAGGCTCTTTTCAACAATCCGGATGACGCTCCCGGCGACCTCAGCGCCGGGACCCACACCTATGTGGACGCCACCTTTGGTCGCGGCGGTCACTCCCGCCTGATTCTTTCCAGGCTTGCGCCGCAGGGGCGCTTGATTGCCTTTGACAAGGATTTGGATGCGTTGGCCGAGGCCGCCACCATTGCCGATCCGCGATTTTCAATTCGTCATCAGGGTTTTCGCCATTTGGGGGAATTGCCCCAAGCCAGTGTGGCGGGGGTGCTGCTTGATCTGGGCATCAGCTCGCCACAGATCGACAACCCGGTGCGCGGCTTTAGTTTCAGGTTTGAAGGTCCACTGGACATGCGCATGGATACCACGCGCGGAATCAGTGTGGCGCAGTGGCTGGCAGATGCCGAGGTAGACAAAATAGCGGAGGTCATACGTGATTACGGTGAAGAACGGTTTGCTAGCCCAATTGCAAAGGCGATTGTTGCTCGCCGAGAGGAACGAGGCCCAATTTCAACCACTACCGATCTGGCCCAGCTCGTGGCTGACACGGTCAAGACCCGCGAGAAGGGGCAAAACCCGGCAACGCGCACATTTCAGGCTCTTCGGATTTTTATCAATGCCGAGCTTGAAGAGCTGCAGCAAGCGTTAGAAGCCAGCCTGCAGGTGCTGCAGCCGGGCGGTCGCCTGGTGGTGATCAGTTTTCATTCGCTGGAAGACCGCATCGTCAAGCAGTTCATCGCCAAGCATTCAAAAGATGAGTATGACCGGCGTGCGCCTTTTGCTGCGCCCAAAATCATGCAATTCAAGGCGCTGGACCGCGTCAAGCCGAGCGCCGCCGAGGTCGCAGCCAACCCCCGTTCGCGCAGCGCCATCATGCGCGTGGCGCAGAGGACGGCAGCGTGATGCGTCTGAATCTGGCGCTGTTGCTGGCCGTGCTGGCCAGTGCCTTGTACCTGGTGAGTGTCCAGTACGAGTCGCGTCGCTTGTACACAGAGATTGACAAGGCGCAGTCTGTGGCGCACCGGCTTGAGGCCGACAACGAACGGTTGCAAGTCGAAAAGCGGGCGCAGGCCACGCCCTTGCGGGTGGAGCGTCTGGCCAAAGCCCAGTTGCAGATGCGTACCGTCACGCCCGCCATCACCCATTACGTAACCTACAAATCCGAAGCTCCGGCGACAGTCGGTGCAGTTGAAGTGACCGCAGGGCTGGCGAAATGAGCCGCAGCATCACCTACACCTCCAGCCCGTTGCTGGCGAGCCGGACACCGGTCTGGCGCTCCAAATTCATTGTGGCGGCCATCGCCTTGGGCTTCGTGGGTTTGGCCACGCGCGCGGCCTACATCCAGGTCATCGCCAACGACTTTTTTCAAAAGCAGGGTGCCGTGCGATTCACGCGTACCCTGGAGCTGCCGTCCAACCGTGGACGCATTCTGGATCGCAACGGCTTGATTCTGGCCTCCAGCGTGCCGGCGCCCAGCATCTGGGCCATTCCGGAGGATGTGGATCGCGACCCGGCCAACCTGAAGCAGTTGGCCAAGCTGCTTGAAATGCCTTTGACTGAGCTCAACAAGCGCCTCGAAGACGAGGATAAGAGCTTTGTGTGGATCAAGCGGCAAGTCGACGAGACCGTGGCACAGCAGATCACGGCACTCGGCATCAAAGGCATTTACCAGCGCAAGGAATACAAGCGCCAGTACCCCGAGGGCGAAGCGGCGGCCCATGTGGTGGGTTTTACGAATATCGAAGACAAGGGCCAGGAAGGCGTTGAGCTGGCTTTCAACAAGGATCTGGCCGGTCACAACGGCTCACGCCGCGTGATCAAGAACCGCCTGGGTCAGGTGGTTGAGGATGTTGGCGAGCAGATTGCGCCGGTGGATGGACCGGATTTGCAGCTCAGCATGGACAGCAAGGTGCAGTTTTTTGCCTACCAAAAGCTGCGCGATGCCGTTCTTATCAACAAAGCCCGGGCTGGTAGCGTGGTGGTGCTGGACGTGGTAACGGGGGAAGTGCTGGCGCTGGCCAACTACCCCAGTTACTCGCCGGACAAACGGCAAAACATGAGTGGCGAACAGCTGCGCAACCGGGCGCTGACCGACACCTTCGAGCCCGGCTCGGTGATGAAACCCTTTACCATCGGTTTGGGGCTGGAGACTGGTCGCGTCACGCCGCAAACCCTGATCGACACCGGTGCCGGCAAGCTCACCATCACGGGTTCTACCATTTCTGACTCGCACCCCAATGGCGTGCTGACGGTCGAGGGCGTGATTCAAAAATCCAGCAACATCGGCACCACCAAGATCGCCATGCAAATGCAGCCACGCGAGATGTGGGAGCTGTTTTCCAGTGCCGGTTTTGGGCAGAAGCCGCAAATCAGCTTTCCGGGCGCGGTGTCGGGTCGGCTTCGCCCTTACAAGACTTGGCGGCCGATCGAGCAGGCCACCATGTCTTATGGCTATGGCCTGTCGGCCTCGCTGTTTCAGATGGCCCGCTCCTACACCGTGTTCTCCAATGATGGCCAGATCATTCCGGTCACCATGCTCAAAAACAGCACGCCCGCCGTGGGGGTGACGGTGTTGTCGGCCCGCACCGCCGGTCAGGTGCGCAAGATGCTGCAAATGGCCGCGGGCCCCGGCGGGACCGGTCAGAAAGCGCAGACCATTGGCTACTCGGTCGGCGGTAAATCGGGCACCGCTTACAAGCAGGTCGGCAAGGGCTATGGCTCGGCCGGCAACCGCAAATACCGGGGCTGGTTCGTCGGCATGGCGCCGATTGAAAAACCGCGCATTATTGTGGCGGTGATGATTGACGAGCCCAGCGCCGGGCAGTATTTTGGTGGGGCCGTGGCGGCGCCGGTGTTCAGCGAAGTGGTGCAGCAGACCTTGCGCATGATGGGCGTGCAGCCTGACATGGCGGTCAAGCCCCAGATCATGGCCAAAGCGGAAGAGGAGAGCCTGTGATGCTCGAACTTCTGACGCCCTCGACAGCGGCCGACTGGTTGCACAACCACGTGACCGGTGCCCTGCGCACCGACAGCCGGCAAGTGCAGCCGGGCGATGGTTTCATTGCCTGGCCGGGGGCGGCCACTGACGCCCGTCTGCATGTGGCTTCGGCCTTGGCCAGCGGTGCCGTGGCGTGCCTGGTTGAGCTTGACGGGGCCGAACCGTTCGAATTCAATGATGCGCGTGTGGCCGGTTTTGCACACCTGAAAGCCGGCAGTGGTCCGATTGCAGCCGCTTATTACGGTTTCCCGGTAGCGCAGCTTGACGTATTGGCGGTGACGGGCACCAATGGCAAGACGTCCACCGCCTGGTGGTTGGCACAGGCGCTATCAAATTTAAAGCAGGCTGCGCTTATTCCATGCGGGTTAGTGGGAACTTTGGGTGTGGGCGTGGTGCCCGACCTCGTGACCACGGGCATGACCACGCCCGACCCGGTGCTGTTGCAACAAACTTTCCGGCACTTTGTGGATACCGGCATCACCGCATGTGCGATCGAGGTGTCTTCCATCGGTCTGGAAGAGCATCGGATGGATGGCACGCCTATTCGCACGGCCATCTTCACCAATTTGACGCAAGACCATCTGGACTACCACGGCTCAATGGAAGCCTATTGGCTGTCCAAGGCGCGGCTGTTTCAGTGGCCGGGTCTGCAAGCCGCCGTCATCAATATCGACGATCCCCAAGGCGCCGCGCTGGCGCTGGAAGTGTGCGGCAGCGTGGCCGATCTCTGGACCGTGTCCTGCATTGGTCCGGCCCGTTTGCAGGCGCAAGAGATTGGCTACAACGCGCAGGGTTTGCGCTACACCGTGGTCGAAGGCGACGCGCGCCATGTGCTGCAAACCCAGATGATCGGCACTTACAACGTCTCCAACCTGCTGGGTGTGATCGCGGCCATGCGCTCGATCGGCGTGCCGCTGGCGGCGGCGATCGATGCCTGCAGCCGCTTGACGCCGGTGCCCGGTCGCATGGAATGCCTCGGGGCGCCGGGCCAACCGCTGGTGGCCGTGGACTATGCCCACACACCGGATGCCTTGGGCAAGGCGCTGGAGGCCCTGCGTTCATTGGCCGAGCAACGCGGCGGCAAACTCTGGTGTGTTTTTGGCTGTGGTGGCGACCGTGACACCGTCAAGCGCCCGCTCATGGGGGCCGTGGCCGGGCGCTTCGCCGACGAGGTGGTGGTGACCAGCGACAACCCGCGCAGCGAAAACCCGGATGTCATCATTGCCCAAATCCTGCTGGGGCTCAAAGGTTGCCACAACGTCATGGTAGAACCAGACCGGGCACTGGCGATTGCCCAGACGCTCAGCCGCGCTGCTGCCAACGATGTTCTGCTGATCGCCGGCAAGGGCCACGAGGACTACCAGGAAATCGCAGGCCAGCGTTTCCCGTTTTCTGATCTGATTCAGGTGCGCCAGCACATCGGCGTGAACGACATGATGACACTGGCGCAAACTTTGCCCTGGCTGGGCGAGTCGCGTTTGGTCACGGATGCGACCGAGGGCGGCGCAGTGATTTTCCGGCGCGTGCACACCGACACCCGCACCCTGCAACCGGGCGATCTGTTTGTGGCCTTGCAAGGCGAGCGCTTTGATGCCAATGATTTTCTGGCCGAGGCCCGGGCCAAGGGCGCGGTTGCCGCCATTTGCCAGGGTGATGCCGACGACCGTTTGCGCGCCGCAGGCTTGCCCGGCGTGGTGGTGCCTGATGCCAAGCGGGCGCTGGCTGCCTTGGCAACGGGCTGGCGTGCACAGTTCAGCTTGCCGCTGATCGCCGTCACCGGCAGCAACGGCAAAACCACCGTGACGCAAATGATTGCGGCGATCCTGAAAGCGGACCAACCCCATGCCTTTCTGGCCACGCAGGGCAACCTGAACAACGAGATTGGCGTGCCCCTGACGCTGCTGCGCTTGCGCCGCTCCATGAAATTGGCCGTGGTCGAGTTGGGCATGAACCACCCTGACGAAATCGCCACGCTGTCGGCCATGGCCCAGCCCACGGTGGCGCTGGTCAACAACGCGCAACGCGAGCATCTGGAATTCATGGAAACCGTGGAAGCCGTGGCCCAGGAAAATGGCGCGGTCATTGATGCCTTGCCGGCCAACGGCGTGGCCGTGTTTCCGTCCGACGATCTTTTTACGGGTGTCTGGGCGGCCAAGGCCGGTCAACGCGCCGTGCTGACGTTTGGCGCGGCTGAGGAAGCACAAGCACCGGCGGCTATCCGTTGCACCGAAGCCCTTTGGGTCGGCGACGCTTGGCAAGTCACGGCAGCGACGCCGGCCGGCGAATTGAGCTATGCGCTTCACATAGCCGGTCAGCACAACGTCAAGAACTCCCTGGCGGCAGTCGCTTGCGCACTGGCGGCAGGTGTTCCGCTGGCCTCCATCGCGCAAGGCTTGTCCGACTTTCTGCCGGTCAAAGGCCGCTCCCGCGCGGTCGTGGTCTCCTTAAAGGGCCGCGACATCACGCTGGTGGACGACACCTACAACGCCAACCCCGACTCGGTGCAGGCCGCCATTCACGTGCTGGCTTCATTGCCCGCGCCGCGCCTGCTGGTGCTGGGCGACATGGGCGAAGTCGGCGACCAGGGTCCGCAGTTTCATGCCGAGGCCGGTGCGCTGGCCCACACGCTGGGCATCGAGGTGCTGTTCACGCTGGGCGAACTGGCGGTGACGGCCAGTCAGCACTTCGGCGCCGGCCAACATTTTGCCGACATGGCCGCCCTTCAATCGGCGGTTTTGGCGCATTTGCCCGAGGTCGGCAGTGTGCTGGTCAAGGGTTCACGCTTCATGAAGATGGAGCGGGTGGTGGACGCCATCACCGTTCACGCACAACAAGACAAGGATAAAAACCATGCCGCTTAATTTTCGTTGCGGGAGTGCTCTATGCTTTTGAGCCTGGCCCAGTGGCTGCAGACGCAGGCGCCTGAATTCGGATTTTTCCGGGTTTTCCAGTACCTGACGTTTCGGGCGGTGATGGCCGCCATGACGGCCTTGCTGATGGGTCTGATCGCCGGGCCGTTTGTGATTCGTCGCCTGGCGGCGCTCAAGATCGGCCAGCCGATTCGCGGCTACGGCATGGAATCTCACCTCAGCAAGAGCGGTACCCCCACCATGGGCGGCGTCCTGATCTTGCTGTGCATCACGGTGTCCACGCTGTTGTGGGCCGACCTGAGCAACCGTTTTGTCTGGATCGTGCTGCTGGTGATGCTGGGCTTTGGCGCGATTGGCTGGGTCGACGACTGGCGCAAGGTGGTCAACAAAGACCCCGAAGGTATGCGCTCACGTGAGAAGTACCTGTGGCAATCCGTGATTGGCCTGGTGGCGGCGCTTTACCTTGTGTTCAGCATTTCCGAAAGCTCCAATTTGCGCGTGCTGGAGCTGTTTTTTAAATGGGTGCAGTCAGGTTTTGATTTGAACTTGCCGCCCAAGGCCGGTTTGATGCTGCCTTTCTTCAAGGAAGTCAGCTACCCGCTGGGCGTGTTGGGGTTTGTGATCCTGACCTACCTGGTGATCGTGGGTTCGAGCAATGCGGTGAACCTCACCGATGGTCTGGATGGTCTGGCCATCATGCCGGTGGTGATGGTGGGCGCTTGCCTGGGGATCTTCGCCTATGTCACCGGCAGTTCGGTGTTTTCCAAATACCTGTTTTTCCCGCACATTGCCGGCGCCGGCGAGTTGCTGATTTTTACCTCGGCCATGGCCGGGGCCGGGCTGGCATTTTTGTGGTTCAACACCCATCCGGCGCAAGTATTCATGGGCGATGTGGGCGCGCTGGCGCTGGGCGCTGCGTTGGGCACCGTGGCCGTGATCGTGCGCCAGGAAATTGTGCTGTCGATCATGGGTGGCATCTTTGTGGTGGAAGCGCTTTCGGTCATGCTGCAAGTGACCTGGTTCAAGTACACCAAGAAGAAGTTTGGCCAAGGTCGGCGCATCCTGAAGATGGCCCCGTTGCACCACCATTTCGAGAAAAGCGGCTGGAAAGAAACCCAGGTCGTGGTGCGCTTCTGGATCATCACCATGCTGCTGTGCCTCTTGGGCCTTTCCACCTTGAAACTCAGGTAAGCCATGCCAACGCTGCAAGACCAACACGTTCTCATTCTGGGCCTCGGTGCATCCGGCCTGGCGATGGCGCGTTGGTGTGCGCGCCAGGGCGCACAGGTCACGGTGGCCGACACCCGCGCCGCGCCGCCGCAATTGGCCGCGTTGCAGCGCGATGTGCCCGCCGCCCGTTTTGTCAGCGGCCCGTTTGCAGCGTCGCTGGTGGACGGCACCGACGTTCGCGCGGTTTTCAAAAGCCCTGGCTTGGCCCCGGCTGATATTGCTATGGTTACCGTAGCTGCCAGCGCAGTAGGTATCTGGGTTGCAGGCGAATTAGGCTTGTTTTCCCAAGCGCTGGCTGAGCTTAAGCTGGAAAAAGAATACGCGCCGAAGGTGCTGGCCGTGACCGGCACCAACGGCAAAACCACCGTCACCTCGCTCACCGGGCAGTTGGTCAGCCGTGCTGGCAAAACCGTGGCAGTCGCTGGCAACATTGGCCCAACGCTGCTCGATACCTTGATGGCGCATCTGGATGCCGACACCTTGCCCGATGTCTGGGTCATCGAGTTGTCGAGCTTTCAGCTGGACGAAGAAAAAACTTTTGAGCCCACCGCGGCCACCGTGCTCAACATCACGCAAGACCACCTGGACTGGCATGGTTCGATGCCCGCGTATGTGGCCGCCAAGGCCAACATCTTTGGCCAACACGGACTGATGGTGCTCAACCGTGACGACCCGGCTGTGATGGCAATGCTGCCAGCGCCCGTCAAGGTCAGGTTGCAGCGCCCTCAAATTCGTGGGCACGTCACGTTTGGCGGCGACATGCCCCAGCGTCCCGGTGACTTTGGCATTGAGCAGGTCAACGGCATGGTCTGGCTGGTGCGCGCTCTGGAAGCCGACGAGACCCGTCGCAAGCGCAACGAAGCGGCCGAAGAAATTCACATCCAGCGCCTGATGCCGGCCGACGCCTTGCGCATTCGCGGTCGCCACAACGCCATCAATGCGCTGGCCGCACTCGCCCTGGCGGGCGCCGCGGACTGTGCGCTGGGACCGATTCTCTTTGGTCTGCGCGAGTACCGGGGCGAGCCGCACCGGGTCGAGTCGATTGGTATCTTCAACGAAGTCGAATTTTTTGACGACAGCAAAGGCACCAACGTCGGTGCCACCGTGGCCGCCTTGAATGGCCTGGGCGTGGACCGCAAAGTCATTGTGATTTTGGGCGGTGAAGGCAAAGGCCAGAACTTCGCGCCGCTGGCCGAGCCGGTCAGCCGCTATGCCCGCGCCGTGGTGCTGATCGGGCGTGATGCGCCCTTGATCCGGGCCGCACTGGAAGCCACGGGCGTGCCCTTGGTGGAGGCCGAAAGCATGGCGCAAGCGGTGCAGTTGGCCAACAGCAAAGCCCGTGCCGGCGATGTGGTGCTGATGTCGCCCGCCTGTGCCAGTTTTGATATGTTTGACAACTACGAGCACCGCGCTCGTGTGTTTTGCGAAGCGGTGAACGACATCGCCAGCGCCGCCGGTGCCGAGATGGGAGGCACGCTGTGAGCGTCTTGGCCCAAAAGCTCAGCGGCTGGTTCAGTGGCTTTTCCAAGCCGGCGGGTGATGTGCTGCCGGTCCGTTTGGGGGCCATGCGGCGTTCGGCCACGGGCAGCGCGCCGACCCGTGTACTGGGTTTCGATCAGACGCTGGTCTGGGTCACCGTGGCTTTGCTGGCCTGGGGTCTGGTGATGGTTTACTCGGCCTCGATCGCGATGCCGGAAAACCCCCGCTTTGCCAATTACACGCACACCTATTTCCTGACGCGCCATGCCATCTGGCTGGTCATTTCATTCGTCGCTGCGCTGCTGGCCTTTCAGGTGCCGATTGCCACCTGGGAGAAAGCCGCTCCGTGGCTGTTCGTCATCTCGCTGGTCTTGCTGGCGGCGGTTTTGATGCCGGTGATTGGTAAAAAAGTTTATGGCGCACGTCGCTGGATTAGCCTCGGACCGCTGAGTTTTCAGCCGTCCGAGCTGGTCAAGTTCACCATCGTGCTGTATGCCGCCGATTACATGGTGCGCAAGATGGACGTCAAAGAACGCTTCTTTCGCGCGGTGCTTCCGATGGGCGCAGCGGTGGCGGTGGTCGGGGTGCTGCTGCTCGCCGAGCCCGATATGGGCGCTTTCATGGTGATCGCCATCATTGCCATGGGTATTTTGTTTTTGGGCGGCGTCAATGCCCGTATGTTTTTCCTGATTGTGGCGGTCTTGCTGGTCGCGTTCAGCGTGATGATTGCCACCAGCGAGTTTCGGCGTGAGCGCATTTTTGCCTACCTCGACCCGTGGAGCGAAAAGAACGCGCTGGCCAAGGGCTACCAGCTCACGCATTCGCTGATCGCCATCGGGCGCGGTGAGATTTTTGGCGTTGGGCTGGGCGGCAGTGTCGAAAAACTGCACTGGCTGCCCGAAGCCCACACCGACTTTTTGCTGGCCGTGATTGGCGAAGAGTTCGGCTTGGTCGGCGTGATTGTGGTCATTGGCCTGTTTCTGTGGCTGACGCGTCGCTTGATGCACATTGGCCGCCAAGCGATTGCGCTGGACCGGGTGTTTGCCGGACTGGTGTCGCAAGGCGTGGGCATATGGATGGGGTTTCAGGCCTTCATCAACATGGGCGTGAACCTGGGCGCCTTGCCGACCAAGGGGCTGACCTTGCCCTTGATGAGCTACGGCGGCTCCGCCATCATCATCAACCTGGTGGCGCTGGCCGTGGTGCTGCGCATCGACTTCGAGAACCGCCAATTGATGCACGGAGGCCGGGTATGAGGACGCCGGGTAATGCTCGTTGCGCACTCGTGATGGCCGGTGGTACGGGCGGTCATATATTTCCCGGTCTGGCCGTGGCGCAGGCTTTGCGTGAACGCGGCTGGCGCGTGCACTGGCTCGGCGGTGTTGGCTCCTCGGAGCAGCCCAGCATGGAAAGCAAACTGGTGCCGCCACAAGGCTTTGCGTTTGAGTCGATTACGTTTTCGGGTGTACGGGGCAAAGGCATCGCCACCCTCATCAAGCTGCCGTTTAACCTGCTGCGGGCTTGCTGGCAAAGCATTCAAGTACTGCGCCGGGTGCGCCCCGACGTGGTGGTGGGCCTGGGGGGTTACATCTCTTTGCCGGCTGGTCTGATGACGGTGCTGATGGGCAAACCGCTGGTGCTGCATGAACAAAATTCTGTGGCGGGCATGGCCAACAAGGTGCTGGCGCTGGTGGCCCGTCGCGTTTTCACGGCGTTCCCCAAGGTGATGAACAAAGGTGAATGGGTCGGTAACCCCTTGCGCCCGCCTTTCATTGGTGGGCCTGACCCCAAAACCCGTTTTGTCGGGCGCAGTGGGCCGTTGAAGTTGCTGGTGCTTGGAGGCAGTCTGGGTGCCAAAGCCCTGAACGAGATCGTGCCCAAAGCGCTGGCGCTGATTCCGGCTGATAAGCGCCCGGTGGTGGTGCATCAAAGTGGCGCAGCCCAGATTGACGCCCTGCGCGCCAACTACGCGGTGGCCGGTGTGCAGGCCGTTATGACCCCGTTCATCGTGGACACGGCGCAAGCCATGGGCGATGCCGATCTGGTGATCTGCCGCGCTGGCGCCAGCACCGTGACCGAGATGGCCGCGGTCGGCGCGGCCGCCTTGTTTGTGCCATTCCCGTTTGCGGTGGACGACCACCAGACGCACAATGCCCGCTTTCTGGTCGACCAGGGAGCCGGTTGGCTCAAGCCCCAAGCCGAACTCAGCCCCGAATGGCTGGCAGAAATGTTGCAAAAAACAGAGCGCTCTGTGCTTATGGCACATGGGCTGCAGGCTAAAACACTACAAAAAATCGATGCAGCTGTGAAGATCGCAGCCGCATGCGAGGAGTTGGTTCCATGAAACACGCGATTCGTCATATTCACTTTGTCGGCATCGGCGGCGTCGGCATGTCCGGCATCGCCGAAGTGCTGTTCAACCTCGGCTACGTCATTTCGGGCTCCGATCTGGCGGAGAGCCCAACCTTGAAACGCCTGGCCAGCCTGGGCATCACCACCTACGTCGGCCACACGGCCGACAACGTGGCGGGCGCCGATGCGGTGGTCACGTCCACCGCCGTGCAGTCCAGCAACCCAGAAGTAATCACGGCCCGCGAGAAGCACATCCCTGTGGTACCCCGGGCGCTGATGCTGGCCGAACTGATGCGCCTGAAAAATGGCATCGCCATTGCCGGCACCCACGGCAAGACCACCACCACCAGCCTGGTCGCCAGCGTGCTGGCCGAGGCCGGGCTGGACCCAACCTTCGTGATTGGGGGCCGCCTGAACAGCGCCGGTGCCAATGCCCGGCTCGGTCAGGGCGACTACATCGTGGTTGAAGCCGACGAGTCGGATGCTTCGTTTTTGAATCTGCTGCCGGTGATGGCGGTGGTGACCAACATCGACGCCGACCACATGGAAACCTATGGCCACGACTTTGGCCGTCTCAAGCAGGCGTTTGTGGATTTCCTGCACAAAATGCCGTTTTACGGCACTGCCATTTTGTGCACCGACGACCCGGCGGTGCGCAGCATCGTGACGCAAGTAAATTGCCCGATCACCAGCTACGGTTTCGAAGAAGGCGCCCAAGTGCGCGCCGTGAATGTGCGCGCGCTGGACGGCCAGATGCACTTCACGGTGCAGCGCCGCAATGGCGTGGTGTTGCCCGATCTGGACGTGGTGCTGAACTTGCCGGGCAACCACAACGTGCTGAATGCCTTGTCGGCGATTGCGGTGGCGGTGGAACTCAACATTGCTGACGCGGCCGTGCAAAAAGCGCTAGCCGAGTTCAAGGGCGTGGGTCGTCGTTTTCAGCGCTATGGCGAACAACCCGCGCGCGATGGCGGTGTCTTCACGCTGGTGGACGATTACGGCCACCACCCGGTCGAGATGGCGGCCACCTTGTCGGCAGCACGCGGCGCCTTCCCCGGGCGGCGTTTGGTATTGGCGTTTCAGCCGCATCGTTTTTCACGCACTCGCGACTGTTTTGAAGATTTCGTCAAGGTCATTGCGCAAGCCGACGCGGTCTTGCTGGCCGAGGTCTATGCCGCCGGTGAAGCGCCGATTGTGGCCGCCGACGGCCGCAGTCTGGCCCGCGCCTTGCGGGTGGCCGGGCGCATCGAGCCGGTGTTTGTGGACCAGATCGCAGACATGCCTCAGGCCATCATTGACAACGCCCGGGCGGGGGATGTGGTGCTGTGCATGGGTGCCGGGTCGATTGGCACGGTGGCTGGCAAGGTCACTGAAATGCTATTAAATACAGAGCTGCTTACGCAGGAAGGACGGGGGCTGTGAGTCAATTGACTATAAATTTAGGCAAAGTGGCAGTGTTGCTGGGCGGCGCCTCGGCGGAACGCGAAGTGTCCCTGATGTCGGGGCAGGGCGTGCTGGAGGCCTTGCGCTCGCAAGGCGTTGATGCGCATCCGTTTGATCCCTCCGAGCGCGATTTGGCCGACCTGAAACGTGAAGGTTTCGCGCGCTGCTTTATCGCTTTGCACGGCCGTTTTGGTGAAGACGGCACGGTGCAGGGCGCGTTGGAATTGCTGGGCATTCCGTACACCGGCTCCGGTGTCATGGCCTCCAGCATCGCCATTGACAAGGTCATGACCAAACGCATCTGGCGCGCTGAAGGCTTGCCCACCCCTGAGTGGCAGCAGGTGGACAGCGCCAGCGCCACCGAGCAGGCTTTTGCCGCCTTGGGCAGCCCGATGATCGTCAAGCCCGACCGCGAAGGCTCCACCATCGGCTTGACCAAAGTGACGTCGCTCGACCAATGTGCCGCGGCCTACGCCCTGGCGGCGCGGCATGACGCCATGGTGCTGTGTGAGCAGTTCATCAGTGGCGACGAGGTCACCATCCCCGTGCTGGGTTCCGGGGCACAAGCGCAAGTCCTGCCGGTGATTCGCATCGTGGCGCCCGAGGGCAACTACGACTACAACAACAAATACTTCACCAACACCACCCAGTACCTGGTGCCTTGCGGTTTGCCCGAAGGCGAAGAAGCGGCGATTCAGGCGCTGGTGCTCAAGGCCTACCGCGTGCTGGGTTGCCGGGGTTGGGCCCGCGCCGATGTGATGATCGATGCCGGCACGCGCAAGCCCTACCTGCTGGAAATCAACACCTCGCCCGGCATGACCAGTCACTCGCTGGTGCCGATGTCGGCCAAGGCGGCCGGCATCAGCTACCCGGCGCTGTGCGTTGAAGTGTTGCGCCACGCCACGCTTGACTACCCGGTGACGCCATGAAAAACGCCGTGCCCATGCCTTTGGACGTGAAACTTATGAACACGGTGGCTTCCATCCTGTTCGTGGTGTTGGCGTTGGGCGTGTTGGGCGCGGGCGCGATGTGGGTGTCGCGGCACCCGGTGTTCTCGATTGGCGGCATTGCAGTCACAGGGGAGGTCACGCACAACAGCGCGGTCACACTGCGGGCCAATGTGTCGCCTCGCCTCACAGGCACTTTTTTTACACTCGATCTCAGCACCGCGCGACAGGCTTTCGAGGCCGTGCCCTGGGTTCGCAAAGCGATCGTGCACCGCGAGTTTCCGAATCGCCTGAAAGTGCAGTTGCAGGAGCACAAAGCGGCGGCTTACTGGGGCCCCGAGGGCGAGTCCCGCATGGTCAATAGTTTTGGCGAAGTGTTTGAAGCCAATGTCGGCGAGGTCGATCAGGAGAGCCTGCCGCGCCTGACCGGCCCTGATGGCCAGGCCGCCCAAGTGCTGGCGATGTACCAGGCGCTGGCGCCCTTGTTTGATGACATGGTGCTGACCCTGGAACAAGTCGAGTTGACGGGACATGGTGGCTGGAAAGCGCGGCTGGAAGAGGGCGCGGTCATTGAACTCGGTAGCGGCACGGTAGCTGACATAGGGGCGCGGACCCAGCGCTTTTTGAAGACCCTGACCCAAGTCACGTCGAACTACAAGCGCCAACCCGACGCGCTGGAGACGGCCGATTTACGGCATGAAGCGGGCTACGCCATCCGGCTGCGGGGCGTGACCACGCTCGCTGCGGATGATCCCAAAGTTAACGGCAAAACGACAACTACGCATTAGAGACAACAGGTACAACTATGGCAAAAGAATACAAAGATCTGGTCGTCGGCCTGGACATTGGCACCTCCAAGGTGATGGTGGTGGTGGCTGAGGTCATGCCCAACGGCGAGCTCAAGCTGGCTGGCTTGGGTGTAGCGCCGAGCAATGGCCTCAAGCGCGGCGTTGTGGTCAATATTGACGCCACCGTGCAAAGCATTCAGCAGGCCCTGCGCGAGGCCGAACTGATGGCCGACTGCAAGATCACCCGGGTCTACACCGGCATCACCGGTAGCCATATCCGGGGCATCAATTCGAGCGGCATGGTGGCCATCAAGGACCGCGAGGTGAGCGCGGCCGATGTGGCGCGCGTGGTGGAAACCGCCAAGGCCATCAACATCTCGACCGACCAGCGCCTGTTGCTGGTGGAACCGCAAGAGTTCATCATTGACGGCCAGGATGTGAAAGAGCCGATCGGCATGAGCGGCATTCGTTTGGAGGCCAAAGTGCACATCGTGACCGGCGCCCAAAGCGCGGCCGAGAACATCATCAAATGCGTGCGCCGCTG
>NZ_JBAWYV010000051.1:0-22694 GCF_037143375.1 Rhodoferax sp.
GATGAAGACTGGTCATCTTCATCCGAGAAAGTTGGTAGGCGCAATTGGACTCGAATATATAGGGGCACACAGGGTAATCAATTTGATAAAAAACCTGGACTACCTACTCGAATACGTAACGCCTAAAAATAAGTCCCTGGAAAGTCCCCCAAAACCGCCAACCTATCGTAAGTTGTTGATTTTGAAGGAGTTATTTGGTAGGCGCAATTGGACTCGAACCAACGACCCCCACCATGTCAAGGTGGTGCTCTAACCAGCTGAGCTATGCGCCTTTAGATTTAATCTAAGCCTCAAATTATAGCGCTAATTCCAACCTCATCTAACCATTAATTTTAGCGACTATCGATAAATGACGAATACGCCATAATTGACGTTTACGTTAACGTCAATTAATTCTGGAGATAAACATGGACATCGCAGGCAAAGTATTCATCGTCACAGGCGGCGCGTCGGGATTGGGCGAAGGCACTGCCCGAATGCTGGCAGCCAAGGGTGGCACCGTGGTCATCGCTGATATGCAAGTCGAAAAAGGCGAAGCCGTTGCCAAAGAAATCGGCGGCGCTTTTGTCAAATGCGATGTGAGCAACGAAGCAGACGGCCAAGCCGTGGTTGCCAAAGCCGTTTCCTTGGGCAAACTTATGGGTTTGGTTAATTGCGCAGGCATCGCGCCTGCCGAGAAAACCGTCGGCAAAAACGGCGCTCACTCCTTGGGCGGCTTTACCAAATGCATCACCGTCAACTTGGTGGGCAGCTTCAACATGATGCGCCTGGCGGCCGAGGCCATGTGCAAAAACGATCCTGAAAGCACCGGCGAACGAGGCGTAATGATCTCCACGGCATCTGTGGCGGCCTATGACGGTCAAATGGGACAGGTGGCTTACAGCGCATCCAAAGGTGGAATCGTTGCGATGACGCTCCCCATTGCGCGCGATCTGGCACGCAATGGCATTCGTAACATGACCATCGCCCCCGGCATTTTTGGCACCCCTATGATGTTTGGAATGCCCCAAGACGTGCAAGACTCGTTGGCCGCCAGCGTACCTTTTCCCTCTCGTCTGGGCACACCCCAGGACTACGCCAAACTCGCGCTGCATATTTTTGAGAACGACATGCTCAACGGCGAAGTAATTCGACTGGACGGCGCCATTCGCATGGCCCCACGCTGAGTCCACGACATCTGAAATAACATGGGCGCTCCTAATCTACGGAGTAGCCCATGAAGTTCCCAGCTCTCGCATTACTGGCAGTACTACTCACCACAGGCTGCGCCAATCAGGGCGACATTAAGCACATTACCTCCGTCCAGCCAGAAGGCGCCTCAGGCTATAGCGCCAAAACGGGATGGCATGCTTCAAAATTCGCAGTGGCCGCTGCCAACCCATTGGCCACCAATGCAGGCTATCAAATACTTAAAGCAGGAGGCAGCGCAGTAGATGCGGCCATCGCTGCTCAGATGGTTCTGACTTTGGTTGAGCCACAGTCCAGTGGTCTCGGAGGCGGTGCATTCCTGATTCATTTCAACGGTAAAGATGTCGAGGCTTTTGATGGGCGGGAAACCGCGCCAGCCACGGCAACTGAAACACTATTTTTGGGCGACCAAGGTAAACCAATTCCTTTTATGGAAGGTGTGCTGGGTGGCCGTTCTGTCGGCGCACCTGGAACACTGCGCATGCTGGAGATGGCGCATCAACGCCATGGAAAGCTACCATGGGCCCAGTTGTTCAATCCGGCCATTGAGTTGGCTGATGGTGGCTTTCAGGTGAGCGCGCGCATGAACACATTACTCAATAGTGAAGTCCATCTTAAAAAAGACCCGGTAGCGACGGCTTATTTTTATGACCCTTTCGGCCTAGCCTGGCCTATCGGTCATCTACTAAAGAATCCTGAGTTGGCAGACGTTTTCAGACGTATCGCTAACGGGGGTTCTCTGGCTCTCATGGAGGGCGACATGGCGCAAGCTATGGTTAACAAGGTTAAAAACAACCCTTTTCATCCTGGGCAGTTGTCCATGAGCGACCTGACCAACTACCAAGCCAAGATACGCACGCCGCTTTGCTTTGACTACACACCCCAGCCGCCCAAACCAAAAGCAACCGCTAGAAAAGATTACCGCATCTGTGGCATGCCACCGCCCAGTTCGGGCACGATTGCCATTGCCCAAATTCTGGGCATTTTGAACAATACTCCCGCCGCAAAACTCAACCCGGAGTTGGTCCGCCAAGGACTCATTCCCAGCGCGGATTGGCTGCATCTTTACTCTGAAGCATCCCGATTGGCCTTTGCCGATCGGGCGCAATACGTAGGCGACCCGGATTTTGTGACAGCACCAACGGGCAACTGGCTTAGTCTTATTGCACCAGACTATCTGGCCAAACGCAGCCAGTTGATCGATTCGACCCCAAATGCGAAGAGCATGAAGTTAGCCACGCCCGGGATACCAGAACAGACCGTGAGCAGCTTTGCGCCCATGCCTGAACAGCCTGAATACGGCACCTCGCACCTGTCTATCATTGATGCCCAGGGCAACGCGCTCGCCATGACAAGCACCATTGAAGATGGTTGGGGCGCACGAATGATGGTGAACCGGGGAGTTGGACTTGCAGGTGGATTTTTGCTCAACAACGAACTCACCGACTTCAGTTTCGCTCCGACCGATGCTAACGGCACACCGATTGCCAACCGCGTGCAAGCGGGTAAACGACCCCGATCCTCAATGTCACCCCTTTTGGTATTTGACAAAGCAACCGGGCAAGTCGTGATGAGTGCAGGAAGCCCGGGCGGCGCACTCATCATTCATTTCACAGCCAAGACGTTGTACGGGTTTTTGAACTGGGGCTTGAACACCCAGGAAGCCATCAACCTTCCCAATTTCGCATCTCTCAATGGGCCGACCCTTTTGGAAGAAAACCGCTTTCCACCAGAGACGATTGCCAATCTTAAAAAGCGGGGTCATGACGTACAAGAAATCAACATGACCAGTGGCCTGCAAGCCATTCAACGCACCCCCACCGGCTTTTTTGGTGGGGCCGATCCCCGGCGCGAGGGCGTGGTGATGGGCGATTGAGCCACAAGTTGAATCTGGTGTTTCTACAATCACCCCATGTCTATTCCCCAAACATTTATACAGGAGTTGATCGCTCGCGCTGACGTGGTGGAGATTGTGGGTCGCTATGTGCAACTCAAAAAAGGCGGTGCCAATTTCATGGGTTTGTGCCCTTTTCATGGTGAAAAGTCGCCCTCTTTTTCTGTCAGCCCTGCCAAACAGTTTTACCATTGCTTTGGCTGTGGCAAAAACGGCAATGCCATCAGCTTTTTGATGGAGCATGCAGGCATGACCTTTGTCGAGGCCGTCAAAGACTTGGCACAGCAATATGGCATGCAAGTACCGGAAGATGACGCCAGTCCACAAGACCGGGCTCGCGCTGTCGAGCAACGCGAAAAGCAACACACGCTGACTGACGTACTGGAAAAAGCCGTTGATGCCTTCAAAAAAAACCTGAAAGACTCCACCAAAGCAATCGATTACTTCAAGGGTCGCGGACTGTCGGGCGAAATTGCCAAGCAATTTGGCCTGGGCTATGCGCACGAGGGCTGGCGTAGTTTGGCCAGCGTGTTCCCGAACTATGACGACCCACTTTTGGTCGAAAGTGGTCTGGTAATCCTGAATGTTGATGACGAATCGGGTGAAGAAAAGCGCTATGACCGATTCCGTGACCGGGTCATGTTTCCCATCCGCAACGTCAAAGGCGAATGCATTGGTTTTGGTGGCCGTGTGCTCGGCGACGACAAGCCCAAGTACCTCAACTCACCGGAAACCCCTGTTTTCAGCAAAGGACGCGAGCTGTACGGTCTGTTTGAAGCCCGTAACGCGCTGCGCGACCTGGGTTACGCACTGGTCACCGAGGGTTATATGGATGTGGTGGCCCTTGCCCAACTTGGATTCCCCAACACGGTAGCCACCCTGGGTACAGCTTGCACCACCGAGCATGTGCAAAAGCTGTTTCGCTTCACTGATTCGGTGGTGTTCAGTTTTGATGGCGACACTGCGGGACGCCGTGCCGCACGTAAGGCGCTTGATGGCGCCCTGCCCTTTGCGACCGATGTGCGCAGCGTCAAGTTTTTATTCTTGCCCACCGAGCACGACCCAGACAGTTTTATTCGCGCCTATGGCAAGGATGCTTTCGCCCGCTACGTCAGCGAAGCAGTGCCACTGAGCCGTTTTTTGATTGACTCCGCTCGTGAAGGCTGCGACCTGAATACCGCAGAAGGCCGCGCCCATATGGCAAGTAACGCCAAACCGCTGTGGATGCAACTGCCAGATGGTGCGCTGAAACGACAACTGCTGACTGAAATTGCCGATTCAGTGCAATTGGCCAGCCGCGAGTTAACCGATCTATGGACACCCAAGCCAGCCGGACAAGATCTTGAAAAACAGAAACGCTATAAAAAAGATAATGATATAGGCAATGAATACGGGGGCTACAACCAGAATTTCCGTAAAAAATTTGAATCCAGACCACGCTTGGGAAGCAGAGTTTTACCTGCAAGCCGTGCTGATCACGCCGCCCGAATTCTGCTGGGCGACATGGCTGCGCTCGACGTCTTGTCGGCCGAAGACCACACCATGCTATGCGAGTTGCCAACCCCGCACGGTCCGCTATTTGCCTGGCTAGAAGGTCAACTGCACGAGCATGGGCCCCAACCTTGGGTCGCCTTGCGCGAAGGTTTGCGTGACCACGAAGGTGAAGCACTCGCCGTTCGACTGATGGCCGCTGACGAAATGGCGGAGCAAGACGATAGCGGGGAATCGGCTGCAGAATTGCGTAATCTGCTCGACCGCATGCTGATTGACCGGTTAACGGCACAAGAAACCGAAGCACTCGAAGCGTCCAAGGCCGACCCGACCGCCTTGTTGCGTTACCGTGAGTTTTACACGCGTCGTCGAGCCATTCAATCAGCACTCACCCAAGCTGAGTAAGGTCGCCAGATCTAATCGATTGAACTGCCAAGACCAAATTGACCGCCAGCCAAATGAGGACCTTCAAGACTGAAGGTATAATCCAAGGTTGTTTTTCGGCAAGAGCGACAGCAGCACCTCCGGGCCCCGCCAAACGTTGACATCGTTCACGACCGGCTACCCTACCGCAAGGACTGCATCCCAAATGTTCGCCCTCACATCTTGCCACTTAGGATTTTTTTCCTCTGTCACCTAAAAACCGCGCCGGTCACCCTGCGGCGCCTGTTCATTCTGTCTTTTTTTGAAATCCTGAGGTTTTTACATGCCTGTTCAAAAGTCCGAGAAGCCTGTCCAGTCCGCAGCAAAGACTGCCACCAAGGTTGCCGTCAAATCGGCTTCCAAGACGACGCCCCCCAAGGTCGTTGTCGCTGTGGCAGCCAAAACCGCTACCAAGAAGCCCGAGAAGAAAGTCGAAACAGTGCCCGCTACCAAGTCTCCCGTCATCAAATCTAAAGCCCTTCAACTGCAAGAAGCCGCCGACGCCCTTCTCAAGGCAGGTGCTGCAGTCAAGAAAAAACCCGGCCGCCCGCCCAAAGCCGCAGCAACAGAGTCTGAAGCTCCCGCCAAAGCAGGAGCAAAGCGCGGTCGCAAGCCCAAGACGGCCAGCGATTCTGGAGGTGGTGATGACATGGACATGTCCGACATCGAAGCGGACTTGGTAGGCGAAGAGCCAGTGGTTGCACCAGGTGAAAAAGTAAAACCACTGCGCATGAAAATCAGCAAAGCCAAAGAGCGCGCGCTGATGAAAGAGTTTGGTCTTGACGAAACAGTGCTGTCTGAAGAAGACATTGCCAAGCGTCGTTTGCGCCTCAAGGCACTGATCAAATTGGGCAAGACCCGTGGTTACCTGACGCACGGCGAAATCTCTGATCACCTTCCCGACAAACTGGTGGACGCCGAGACCCTCGAAGTCGTGATTTCCATGCTCAACGACATGGGCGTGGCGGTTTACGAGCAAACACCCGATGCTGAGACGCTGTTGCTCAACAACAATGTCTCCACTGCAGCAACGGAGGAAGAAGCAGAGGAAGAAGCCGAGGCAGCCCTGTCGACCGTTGACAGCGAATTTGGCCGCACCACTGACCCCGTGCGCATGTACATGCGCGAAATGGGTACGGTCGAGTTGCTAACCCGCGAAGGCGAAATTGAAATTGCCAAGCGTATTGAAGGCGGTTTGATGGCCATGATGGAAGCCATTTCGGCTTCCCCCGCCACCATTGCTGAAATCTTGCGTCTGGGCGAAGATATCCGCGAAGGCAAGGTCATCATCACCACCATCGTAGACGGTTTCTCCAACCCCAACGAGGCCGACGATTACGTGGCCGAAGAAGACTTCGACGAGTTCGATGCCGCGGACGATGACGATGGCAAAGGCGGCTCCAAAGCGCTGACTAAAAAGCTGGAAGAACTCAAGCGCGATGCGCTGACCCGTTTCGACAAGCTGCGTGAACTGCACGACAAGATTCACAAAACTTATGAAAAAGAAGGCTACGGCACACCGAGCTATATCAAGACTCAAAAACTGTTGAGCGAAGAGTTGATGTCGATCCGCTTTACCGCCAAAGCGATTGAAAAACTATGCGACATGGTGCGCGCCCAAGTCGACGACGTTCGCAAGAAAGAGCGTGAACTGCGTCGCATCATTGTGGATAAATGCGGTTACTCACAAGAGAACTTTATTGCCGACTTCAGTGGTCGTGACAAGAATGGCAACAAGGTTGCAAGCCAGTTGTTGAACCTCAAGTGGATCGAAAAGCAGGCGGCCGCTGGCAAGCCCTGGAGCGCGGTCATGAGCCGCAACATCCCACCGGTGCAAGACTTGCAGCAAAAGCTGACAGACTTGCAATCCAGAGTGGTGGTGCCTCTGGACCAACTCAAGGACATCAACAAGCGCATGAACGCGGGTGAATACTCGTCTCGTGCAGCCAAGAAAGAGATGATCGAAGCCAACTTGCGCCTTGTCATCTCGATCGCCAAAAAATACACCAACCGCGGCCTGCAGTTCCTGGATTTAATTCAGGAAGGCAACATCGGCTTGATGAAAGCCGTAGATAAGTTTGAATACCGTCGCGGCTACAAATTCTCGACCTACGCCACCTGGTGGATTCGTCAGGCCATCACACGCTCTATTGCAGACCAGGCCCGCACGATTCGCATCCCGGTGCACATGATCGAAACCATCAACAAGATGAACCGCATCAGCCGCCAGCACTTGCAAGAGTTTGGTTTTGAGCCCGATGCCAGCGTGTTGGCCGAGCGCATGGAGATTCCTGAGGACAAGATCCGCAAGATCATGAAGATCGCAAAAGAGCCGATCTCGATGGAAACCCCGATTGGCGACGATGACGATAGCCACTTGGGCGATTTCATTGAAGACGGCGCCAACACCGCGCCGATGGAAGCCGCGATGCAGGCCGGTTTGCGCGATGTTGTCAAGGACATTCTGGACAGCCTCACGCCCCGCGAGGCCAAAGTGTTGCGCATGCGTTTTGGTATCGAGATGACCAGCGACCACACCCTGGAAGAAGTGGGCAAGCAGTTCGACGTGACGCGCGAGCGGATTCGCCAAATTGAAGCCAAGGCGCTGCGCAAACTCAAGCACCCATCGCGCTCAGACAAGCTGCGCAGCTTTACCGACAATTTGTAAGCACTCAGGGCGGGCTAGCCTAGCCGCCCAAAAAGCCACCCCGCATTTTTGTATGCAGGGTGGCTTTTTTATTTGCGCTTGGCGTTTTTCCAGTCGCGAAACACGTCGATGTCAAAGCCATCCGGGTAGTTCAGCAGTCCGGGAGTAAACCCTTTTTTGCCCTTTTCGCCGTATTGCCAGATGATTTGTTTGGTTTTTCGGTCGATCACCATGACGCGGTCGTTTAAGTCATCCACTACCAAAATGTCGCCGGTATCGGGCAATTCGCGGGCAATCGAGGAATGGTCGAGCGCCATGTCGCCGTCTTTGTGAAAATATTCCCACGTCACTTTGCGTGTGACGGGGTCAAAAATCACGACGCGTCCGGGTTTCCAGAAGTCGGCCACGATGATCTGTTTGCCGTCCACCGTCGGGAAAGCATCTGACGGGTAATGCACATTGGGCGCCTTGACGCTCCACAGCACCTTGCCCTCGCGGGTGATGCGCGAAATCCAGGCATCGCTGATTTCGGTCACCAGCAAGTCGCCATTGGCCATCGGGGTGGCGCCGTTCGGGTGGGCCAATTCATGCGGCGGGTTGTGCTTGCACTTGCCCGGTGTGCCCCATTGGGTGACCACTTTATTGGTCTGGGGGTCGATGATGACAATGCGGCAATTGCGAATATCAGCGGTGATGAACTTGCCATCGGCGAGCAAATGCGCGTCATCGGGGTAATTCAGCAGGTTGTCGCCTTTGCCACGGTGGTCGGGCGTGCCATAGGTCCAGGTCAACAACTTCTTTTCGTAATCAACAATATGAACATCAAAGTTGTCTTCTTCGCTTACGGCCAGTTGTTTGCCGTCGGCAGAGAAGTTGACGTCTTCATTGCCCCGGTAAACCTTCAAGCTAGGCGACGGAAACTCCCAGACAATGCTTTTATCGGGGGCAATTTCGATCAGGCGGTTGTTGCGCCGATCAGCAATCACAATGGGGTATGGCAAGGGCTTGCCCCAGGATGCCACCGGATTGGTACGGTTGCCCGTGACAGGCGGAATGGGCGGCAAGGTAACGCCACTGCTAACGATGCCGGCACCCGTCATCTCGGGCGTCACCGTAACTTCGATACCGGTTGATTTATCCGCCTTTTGCACTGGGCTTGCGGCCTGTGCAGTGGTCAATACCGGCGAAGCAAGGGCCATAAGGCCAATACAAGCGGTGATCAGAGTCGCCTTGAAGCGTTCAGGAGACTGAAGGGTCATAAAAATTCCTTGGAATACAGAGTCAAAAGCCAACTTGGCCAAGCAGAATTATTCGACACTGAAACCCTCAAAACCTTGACTTATAGCAAGTTAGCTCGGTTCAACATCATCCAGTAGTGAGAGTTATCAAAGGCTTTCAAGAACAATCCGCTGATGCACCGGTTGAACGGCCCGCGCGTTGTCGGCAAACCGTTTGCGGTACTGTGCCAGTTGGGCTGCGGAAAGTTCCAGAGGCTGTTTCAGAACGATCCAATCGACGCCTTCGGTGCAAGGTGACGCCGTCAGCGAACCCGCGTAACGGTAATAACCTCGACTCGCGGGCAACAATCCATTGGCATCGACCATGACACCCGCTGGCATGTGGTCGCCGTCGGCCTTCACAGGAATCAGCGGCAGCAGCGAGTTAAGCAGCGGATTTTCAGCGCCCACCCTAAGCAGCACCACCAGCGCCAACAATTGCCCAGATTGACTCTTGTGCAACAAGTGGGCGGCCATCGGAAACTCTTCACCTGCAATGCGGTCGCCCCCTGGCGTATGAAAGTGAAACTGCTGCAAGGTGTAGCGCTGGTTGCCAATGTGCAACTGGCTTCCATTGCCAAAGCGCACCCGAACTGTATGACCGTCATCGGCAATTTTCAGAGGCGCTGCTCGGTAATCAAAGGTCAAGGCGGGCAGTTTTTGGCGCGCGGTGGCCGTGATGTCAATAGGTGACTGCCGCTGTCCCGAGTCACAGGTATTCGCTGTGGCGGCCAAAGCATAAAGAAGCAGAGGCACAATAAAAAGTTTCATGAGCAAACCCGATCAACACCGTTTAATGCTTTTGCAACATCGCAAACAACATCATGGGGCTGAGCAGTTCAACCCCCATCACGAACATGGCCTTGTCAAGGTCTTCCTGCGTCCCTTCGGTTCGTGGCTTGCACCAAGCAACTCGGCCATACACCTCGATCTTCACTTTAGGGTCGGCGTATTCGATCGCCACCCGCGAGGATTCGACCACGCTGTGACTCAAGTAAAAGCTGATGCCTGAGTTTGAAATATCCCTGATGACATGGATCGGATGGCGGGCATCCGTCGTCCGCAAGACCACCACGCCATCGGGCTGAAGCTCAATCGGAAAACGTTCCAGATTGCGTTGTTCGATTTTTATCATGATTCCTACTCCAGTGTGATCGACGAAAAATCAATCGGATCATCATGAATGACCTGCCCGACCGCTTGTCTTATTATTTTATCCAGCCGAAACCACCTGTATCTGAAGATCTTTACACCCAATTCACCGAACTTCACCCCCGTTGAAGGCTCGAAATAAACATAATCCAATCAATGAAAATTTTCTCAAGGTGCAAAGCATGAAAAAACTACTTTTTATATCAGTCGCTTTGGTGTCCTGCGACTGGGGTCTGGCGCAAGAATTGGGGCGAGTTATTTCTACGACACCCATCATTCAGCAGGTCAGTGTGCCGCGGCAGGTTTGCACCACAGATCAGGTGGCAGTGCAGCAACCCAAATCAGGCGCGGGAGCCGTGATGGGTGCTATCGCCGGGGGCGCCATAGGCAATGCCATCGGCAATGGCGGCGGGAAAGCCGCAGCCACCATGATCGGCATCATGGGCGGGGCCATTGTGGGCGATCGTGTGGAGGGCGCACCCCTGACCCAGGTTCAAAACGTTCAACGGTGTTCGATGCAGACGTTTTTTGAAAGCCGCCCCGTTGCCTTCAACGTGGTCTATGAATATGCCGGCAAGCAATATGCGGTACAAATGCCGAATGACCCAGGCCCCACGATTCGTCTTCAAATCAGCCCAGTGGGCGCCAGTGCTCAAATGGCCCCACCCCCAGAAAACTTGACCTATGCGCAACCCGTGTATGCCCCCCCTGCCAATGTTGTGGTGATGCAACCGGTTTATCCTGGTTACTACGCGCCACCCTACTACTCGCCGGTTGGCATTCAACTGGATTTGGGCTTTGGCGGCTATCGGGGCCACCGGCACTGGCGATAATTTCAGTTTAAGTTATTCCCTCCGACCTGGCTCGTACAACTCTCTGACCGTTATTCTGTGATTCATCAAATTCAAGCTTTCAATGCGGGACGCGACCCTGAGCGACTGAAAATAAAATACAGCAAGATGCGAAGCAACGCGTTTGTATTTATGCGGGGAAGCTGCCACCTTTTTTACGGCCAATTGCCAGACGAAAGCATTTTCAAGTCGGCACCTCTGACATGGGTTTGTGGCGATCTGCACCTTGAAAATTTTGGCAGCTACAAGGGCGACAACCGGCTGGCTTACTTTGACGTCAACGACTTTGATGAATCGGTCTTGGCCCCTGCCAGCTGGGATTTGTTGCGCATGCTCACCAGCATCTGGGTAGGGGCTGAAAGCCTTTCACTAAGTCGATCGGAAGCTGCTACCTTGTGCAAGGTATTCCTCGAATCGTATTGCGATTCACTGGCTCACGGAAAAGCCTATTGGGTCGAGCGTGACACATCCCAGGGACTGATCGGCCAACTGCTGGATGAGTTAAGGAGCCGCGAAAGAGGTGACTTTCTTGACAGCCGCACCCAAACCAAAGGCAAGAAACGACTGATTTTGATCGATGGAAAAAAAGCGCTTGAACCGTCCAAAAAGCAGCGCGCATCGGTTGAAGACTTTTTAGCCGTGTTTGCCAAGACCCAAACCAACCCGGATTTCTACGAAGTGCGGGATGTTGCACGCCGTATAGCCGGTACGGGTAGCCTGGGCGTAGAGCGTTATGTCATTTTGGTCAAAGGCAAAGGGGGCAACGATGGCAACTACCTGCTCGACCTCAAACAATCGCTGCCATCCTCACTCGTACCCTACCTGAGTACCAAGCAACCAAAATGGGAGACACATGCGCATCGGGGTGTGGCTATTCAACGCCGCTTTCAGGCCGTTTCGATGGCCTTCCTGCACCCGGTACATCTGGACAACGGTCCTTATGTGCTGCGAGACTTGCAACCCTCTGAAGACCGCATTTCTCTGGACCACGCGTGCCAGTCCATAGATGCACTCAAGCAATCCATCCAGACCATGGGCAAGATCGTGGCTTGGTCGCAATTAAGAAGCTCAGGGCGAGAGGGTTCTGCCATCTCAGATGAGTTGATTAGCTTTGGCCAGCACACCGATTGGTGCGAACAACTTTTGGCGGCTTCTGAAGCCTGTGCACAGCAAGTTGAGGAGGATTCAAACACATTTAACGCCGCATTCGACGACGGGGCATTTCGCCAATAACGCCGCCTCTACGACCTAAAACGACCGGCGACGACTCACCAAGCGTGCCCTTTGCAGGGCGAAAAATTCCATCACACCCCAAAGCAAACAAGCTGGAATGGCTAGCGCACGAAAAAAAGCAGCTTTGTGCAACATGGTGTTGACCGCGCAGGGGTCGGTAGTTCAAGATTGGAAGAAGTTAACGCCGGTGTATGACACCTTCATGTCAGTGCCAAATTACGACGCCCATCCCCTAAAAGCTTGCTCCCGTCGCCATGGCGCCTGTATGCTTTAAGCCAAGTTGAACGTCTTGCATCAACGCGCCCCAGGCCTGTGTGACCCAAACCAAACTCCCCGAACTGGATGCGCTGCAACGCATCATTGAACTAGGTGCCGATTGGCTGGAATCACGCGTCGCCTGCAACGTATCACTGCGAAACGGCAGTAGCCTCCCGGTTCATCTAATCTCACTCGGCAACCCCAGCCCCGACGTGCCAGCGGTGGGTTATTTTGGCGGCGTTCATGGCCTGGAGCGCATCGGCACCGAAGTGGTGATTGCTTATTTACAAAGCCTGGTGATGCGTCTGCAATGGGACAGTACCCTGCACAAGCAACTCGAATCGGTGCGCCTGATTTTTATGCCGATCGTGAACCCCGGTGGCATGGCGCTGGGCACCCGCGCCAACCCCAACGGCGTCGACCTGATGCGCAATGCCCCGGTGGAGGCACGTGATCCGGTGCCATTTTTGGTCGGTGGGCAGCGACTCAGCGCGGGGCTGCCCTGGTACCGCGGTGCGAAATCCAAACCCATGGAAATTGAGAATCAGGCGGTATGTGAGGTGGTGCAAAACGAGTTGCTGAACCGGAAATTCAGCTTATCGGTAGATTGCCACTCTGGATTTGGAGCCCGTGACCGGCTCTGGTTTCCCTTTGCGCACAAGCGCGCGCCCATTGCCCACCTGGCGGAGATGCACGCGCTGAAAAACATTTTTATTCAGTCCAACAGCCACCACCGTTACATCATTGAGCCCCAGAGCTTGCAATACCTGGCGCACGGTGACTTATGGGATTATTTGTACCTGCAGTCTCTGACCCAGACTGAGCGCATCTTCTTACCGCTCACCCTGGAAATGGGCTCCTGGCTGTGGGTGAAAAAGAACCCGCGTCAGCTTTTTTCTCGCCACGGCATTTTCAACCCCCTCATTGAACACCGGCAGCAACGGGTGCTGCGCCAGCACCAGCTGTTGCTGGATTTTTTATCACGCGCCGCGTGTGGTCACCCGCTCTGGCTGCCCAGCCACGAAACCCGAGCCCAGCACCACGCCCAGGCGCTGCAGGATTGGTATTAGCCCATCATGAGCACTTGGGTATTTCTCCGTGGACTCACCCGCGAAAGCCGTCACTGGGGCGACTTCGTGGCGCAGTTTCAAAACGCCCTGCCCGGCCACGCGGTAGCGCTGGTCGACCTGCCGGGCAACGGCTCACTCAACCAGCAGCGCAGCCCGCGCAACGTCCACGACATGGTGACCCACTGCCGGGCAGAACTGGCTGCACGCCAGTTGGCGCCGCCCTACCAAGTGCTGGCCATGTCGCTGGGTGCCATGGTCGCCGTGGCATGGTCTCACGCCTACCCGCAAGAGGTGACCGCCCAAGTGTTGATCAACACCAGCCTGCGGCCCTTCAGTCCGTTTTACCAGCGATTGCAGCCAAAAAACTACGCGACGCTCATGCGACTGGCCTTGCTGGGTGCCACGCCAGAGGTGTGGGAGCGCACCATTCTGCACCTGACGAGCCACAGGGCAGATGAATCTATTCTGGTGCTTTGGCAGGCACTGCGGCAGGAGCGCCCGGTGTCGCGCGCCAATGCGCTCAATCAGTTGCTGGCAGCGGCACGGTTCTCAGCCCCAACCGTCAAGCCGGTGACACCCACTTTGATACTTGCCAGCGAACAGGATGAACTGGTGTCTGTCGAATGCTCAAAAAAACTGGCCACTCAATGGCAATGCGCAATGCGCTTGCACCCAGATGCCGGCCATGATCTGCCGTTAGATGATGGGCGCTGGGTTGCCGAGCAGGTTCGACAATGGCTCGTTGAAATACAGCAATAACGCAGGGACAATCAGCGCCATGAAACCCCATTCAGCCGCCCCAAAAACGCAAGAAATTGAACTCAAGCTGGCGCTGCCCACCGCCGACCCGGCGAGTCTGGCCAAACGACTGGCCCGCTCGCCTGTTTTGGCGCGTCGCACAGCCAAGCACCAGTTTTTACACAACATTTATTTCGACACGCCAGAGCAGTTCTTGCGCCAGCAGCGCATCGCCCTGCGCTTGCGCCGCGTGGACAGTGACGAAAAACCGCAGTGGCTGCAAACCCTCAAGACCGGGGGCAGCAGCAACTCGGCCCTGACCCAACGCGGCGAATGGGAGTCGCCCGTGACCAGCCCGGTGCTGTCAAAGCGCGCCCTCAAAGACACGCCGTGGACTGACATCGACCCCGCGGGCCACGTATTTCAAGCGCTGCAACCCCACTTTGTGACCGATTTCGAGCGTACCAGTTGGTTGGTGCGAAAACGTGATGGCAGTGTGGTGGAGGTGGCACTGGACATCGGACAAATTGAAACCGGTGACAAGCGCACGCCCCTGTGCGAACTGGAACTCGAACTGATCTCGGGCTCGCCCGCCGCCCTGTTTGAGATTGCCCAGCAAATTTCGCGCAGCATCGCCGTTTTACCCTCTGCCATGAGCAAGGCAGAGCGCGGCTACGCGCTGGCCCAAGGCAGCCTCGCCCTGCCAATCCGCGCACAAGCCCCCAAGTTAAGTGCTGACCTGTCATTACTTGAAACCGCCCAGCGGGTTTTACTCGACATGTTTGGGCACTTTACCGCCAACCTGAACGCACTGCTGACTTCTGACGACCCCGAGGTGGTGCACCAGGCCCGCATCGGATGGCGTCGTTTTAAAAGTGCCCGGCGTCTTTTCAGACCCATCCTGGCGGCTGAGTCGGTGCCATCCTGGCAAGCACTGGAACCACTGCTGTCTTGTCTGAGCGAGTTGCGCGACCTGGACGTCGCACTAACTGAAACCCTGCCACCGCTGGCCAATGCTTTTGTGGCAGGTGATGTACGCAGGGGTCAAACCTGGGATGAAATGACAGCGGCTATGACCTTGGCGTCTGATTTGCAACGCAAAGCGGTGCGGTACGCCCTCCAGGAGCCCTTGCTAGGAGCCTGCCTGTTGGCCACCACCCAGTGGTTGGAAGCATTGCCAAGTACCAAGCCCACCCCAAAAACAGGGCCTGCCGCCAAAGAGTCCCTGCGCCACTGGACCCAACGGCGACTGACCCGCCTGCATGACCAGTTGCATCGCGCCCTGAAAAATATCGATACCCCCGAAGACCAACACCGCGTTCGAATCCTGGCCAAGCGCATGCGTTACGGCATCGAGGCGATGCGACCCTTGGTGCCCAAACGAAACGCACAGCGTCTGTACCAGGAGTCGACCAGTCTGCAAGTGGACATTGGTGCTACGCGCGACACCACACAAGCGGTCGCTCTGGTTGCCCGGTTGCAGGCGGACCGGGGACTCATCGAATTTCTTCGAGGCGTTGCCGCCTGCCAAACTTTGAGCGGGGCTGGCAAGTAAGCTAGCGGCACAAATTATGCATAAAATACGGCTATAACCCCCGTAGTCATTGCGCAAGAAGCTATTAATAATATAGCATCTAATTTAATACGACTAGCGGCATATCGATAAGTCTGGCTATCAAGCCAAGGCTTCCGGTCGCAATGGCACGCTGCATTTCGCGTAACTTTCGCCGTTTCAGCCAGAATTGGAAGGCGTCCAACTCGCCCCTTTGGACCAAGTATCAGCACTCCAGTGCGCAAGTAAACGCCGGGGAGCAACGCCTATCTGTTAAAACACTTGTTATCCATTTTTTTGTGTTTACTCGAGCTCATGCCTAATTCAACGCCCATCGCCACCACGGCCCCCCTCTCCACCACCCAGCCCGTGATCCGCTGGACCGAAGCGGGTGAAGAGAAAACAGCGCTTTGGCGCTCAGAACGCGGCGCACCGCCACCCAAAAAAGTCGTGTTGGCCGACGACACCACCACCGCCGACACCGCTTATCGCCTGACCTGCGAAGGCACCGCCCTGCTCTGGCGCGGCGATTTTCAAAACGCCAAACAATTGCTGCAAGCGCTGGCGCGGCGCGCCGACAACGTGCCTACCCGCAAACGCAAAAAAGCGGCCGAAGTGGTGCCCGTGTCAGAGGCTTTTCACAAGCACCGTCTGGCCCAGTCGCAACGCGCCCGCATGCTCGGCATGGTGCTGATCCCGTTCAACGCCGACTACAGTATTCCCCTGCGCCGCGCGCCCGATGCAAAAGTCGCCATCGCTGATGCTTGGGGTGCAGTGAATGAAGCAGCGGGCAACTCAGTGGCTTCCCTGCGCGAGTTGCTGGGAATCACCAGCGCCCACGAATGGCGCCGTGTTGGCGTCGAGATTGAAGCGCTGGGCGAAGGCCCTAACAACCGTATTCACCCGCATTACGGCGTTTTCTCGCCGGTGCGGGGCGAATACATCCACCTCGTGGCTACGGTTCACTTGCCCAAGAAACTGGCAGGCCAGGCCACACTGGTGGCCTTTGACATTGGCACCGGTACCGGCGTCCTGTCAGCCGTGCTGGTGCGTCGAGGTGTTGACCAGGTCGTGGCCACGGACATGGATCAGCGGGCGCTTGCCTGCGCACGTGACAACCTCGCAAAACTGGGCTATGGCAAGCAGGTGCAAGTCGTCAAGGCCGATCTTTTTCCTGAAGGCCGTGCATCGCTCATCGTGTGCAACCCGCCGTGGATTCCAGCGCGCCCCAGCTCACCGTTGGAGCACTCGGTGTACGACGAAGGTGGCCGCATGCTGGCAGGCTTTCTGAAAGGTTTAACTGCCCATCTCGCACCCAAAGGTGAAGGTTGGCTGATCTTGTCCAACCTGGCCGAACACCTGGGCTTGCGCACCCGCGAAGAACTGCTGGCCGCATTTGAGAGCAACGGCCTCAAGGTGGTGAGCCGCATCGACGCCAAGCCGCAACACGCCAAAGTGGCCGACACCAGCGACGCCCTGCACGATGCCCGCGCGCGGGAAGTAACCTCACTGTGGCGCTTGGCGGCGATCGCTTAAGTGTCCTTCGGGCAATAGCCTGCCCGAAGCATGGGTGCTTGAATCAAGCGAGAATTCGCGGCTTCTCCATCGAAAGTACCCATGACCTCCGCAATTTATACCGCCTCCATTCCCGTTTTCAAACAAATGCTGGGAGGCTTGAAAGTAGTGCTGAGCAAAGCCGAAGCGCACGCCGCCGATAAAAAGATCGACCCCAATGCGCTGCTGCAAGCCCGCTTGTTCCCAGACATGTTCCCGCTATTGCGCCAAGTGCAAGTCGCTTCTGACTTTGCCAAGAGTGTTTCAGCACGACTGGCGGGTGTCGAAGTGCCCAAAATAGCCGACACCGAGGTAACCTTTGCCGACCTGCAAGCTCGCATTGATGCTGTGCTGGCATTCTTGACGGGTCTGGACCCCGCCCAATTCGAGGAAGCGGCCACGCGTGAAATAGTCACTCAGGCAGGCACCCCGAAGGAAAAGCGTTTTACTGGTCAGTCTTATCTTTTCAATTACGGCTTGCCGCACTTCTTTTTCCACACCACCACGGCTTACGCCATCCTGCGTCACAACGGTGTTGAAGTCGGCAAAAAGGATTACATCGGTTCTTATTGAGCCTAAGCAAATTTTTTCTACTTGTTTTGATCAGTCGCTGGGGCAAAATATGCCCCCATGGAACGACTTCGAATTGACAAATGGCTGTGGGCCGCACGCTTTTACAAGACACGTTCTCTTGCGACCGAAGAGATCGTTAAAGGGCGGGTTCAAGCCAATGGACAAGATGCAAAGCCCTCGCGCGAAGTCAAAATTGGCGATACCGTGGTCATTCGACAAGGCCAGGTTGTGCGAACCATCACGGTTCAAGGCATTAACCACCAACGGGGCTCGGCCCCTGTAGCGCAACAGTTGTACCTGGAAACACCCGAAAGTATTCGAATTCGGGAACTTGCCACAGAGCATCGACGTCTACACCCTGAGCCAGCTCAGGCCATTGAACATGGGCGCCCCACCAAACGTGACCGGCGCAGCATTGAAAAGGTCTGGGACACCGGCACAGCAGGTGACTCCTACCAACATGCAAATGAATAACGACCTATGAAAAAATTTCAAATCACCGCTTCTGTTTTACTAGGCTTCATGAGCGCCTTCGGTACAGCGACCGAAGCCATGGCACAAACACCAGCGCCAACCGCCTGTCCGGCCATCCTGCAGCAACAATTCAATAGACTGCAGGATGAGGCGCCACAAAACCTGTGTCAATACGCCGGCAAAGTAACCTTGGTGGTAAATACCGCCAGCTTCTGCGGCTTCACCAGTCAATACGAGGGACTCGAAGCGTTGTATGCCAAATACCAGTCGAAGGGATTAGTGGTACTGGGCTTTCCCTCTAACGATTTTGGCAAGCAGGAACCTGGCTCCAGCAAGGAAATAGCTGACTTTTGCTTCAACACTTATGGCGTCAAGTTTCCGATGTTTTCGAAGTCCGTGGTCTCCGGAACGAACCGCAACCCGCTCTACGCTTCACTGGCCAAAGTCACTGGAAAATCACCCCAATGGAACTTTCACAAGTATCTGATTGACCGCAGCGGCAAGATGATCACAAGTTTCCCTAGCGATGTTGGACCTGACAACCCATCCCTCGTTGCATCTATAGAAAAAGAACTAAGTCAAAAACCCTGATGCTGGCACCCATGCGCGTAGTTAAACCATGAATCAAGCCAAAGTCATCGGTTTTCCCGACCTCATCGATATCGATGACTTCATGGACACCCGACCCATGTCACTGGCTGAAATTCCGCGACAAGCGCGCATTGACCGGCAAATGGAAATCATTGGCGCCCACCATGAACGTATCAGAAAAGCCATTGAAATCTTCTGGGGCCACCGTGACTGCGTTGAATATCTCCAGCAATTGATCCTCAACGGCGGCGATGGCGTTGGCAACGCCCGGATCGGTTTCAAACACCAGGTGCTGGCCGCGCTCATCACTCTGACAGAACTTCACGAAGTTCAACCCCGTTGAAAGCCTCGTTTACTCCACACGGGTGATCTTCGCGGGTTTGAAGCCCAGATCTGCCGCCTTGCCTTTGCGGCCACGCACGGACCGGGCGTTGTTGAGGCTGCGAATCTCCAGCGTTTCGTCGCGTTCCTTGCCGCCACGGCCGATACCTTCAATCTTCACGCTGCGGGTGTAGGCAGCAGCACCGGCCAGCGTGTCTTTGTCTTCCAGATCAATCAACATCAAACCACGACCGCCAGTGGCCATGGTTTTGAGTGCCGTAATCTCGAACGTCAAAATGCGTCCGCCTGTGGAGGCACACGCCACATGCGTGGCAGGCACCAAGGGCACTGGGCCGGCGCTGTTGGCTACAGGCGACGGCTGACACAAAACCTCACCCGCGTTGCAGGTCACAAAGGCTTTGCCGGCCTTGAACTTGGACGTCATGTTTTCCACGCTGGCCATAAAGCCGTAGCCGCCCGAACTGCTCAACAACAGCGAGGCGCTGGCGTTGCCGGCAAAGTAATACGCCACCTGCGTGCCGGCTTCGAGTTCGAGCAGCGAGGTGATGGGCTGACCATCGCCGCGCGCGCCCGGCAACTGGGCCACCGCCACCGAATAAACTCGCCCGTTATTACCAAAGACCAGCAACGTGTCCACCGTGCGGCACTCAAAAGTGCCATACAGGGCATCGCCCGACTTGAAACTGAACTCGGCCGGAGTGGCCGCAGCGCGCTCGCTGGCCCAGCCTTTTTGGGCGCGTACCCAACCTTTTTCGCTCACCACCACCGTCACCGGCTCGTCCACCACCTTGATTTCGAGCACGGCTTTTTTCTCGGCCTGAATCAGCGTGCGACGCGGGTCGGCAAAGGTTTTGGCGTCGGCTTCAATCTCCTTGATCATCAAGCGGCGCAGTGTGGCCGGGTTGGCCAAAATATCTTCCAGCCCTTTCTGCTCGTGGCGCAGTCCTGCCAGTTCCTGCTCAATCTTGATCGCTTCCAGCCGGGCCAACTGGCGCAGCCGGATTTCCAGAATGTCTTCGGCCTGACGCTCCGACAGGTTAAAGCGCGCCATCAACGCCACTTTGGGGTCATCGGACTGGCGAATGATGGCAATCACTTCGTCAATATTGAGCAGCACCAGCTGCCGCCCTTCCAGAATGTGGATGCGGTCCAGCACCTTGGTGAGCCGGTGTTTGGAGCGGCGCTCAACCGTGATCTGGCGAAACTCAATCCACTCCGTCAGCATCTGCCGCAAGGACTTTTGCGTCGGTCGTCCATCCAGCCCCACCATCGTCAGGTTGATCGGCGACGTGGTCTCCAGGCTGGTGTGGGCCAGCAGCGTGGTGATGAGTTCCTGCTGCTGAATGCGGCTGGTTTTGGGTTCGCACACCAGACGCACGGCGGCGTCTTTGCTGGACTCGTCGCGCACCACATCCAGCACCGAGAGCACGGTGGCCTTGAGCTGGGATTGCTCCAGCGACAGGGCCTTTTTACCGGTTTTGACCTTGGGATTGGTCAGTTCTTCTATTTCTTCCAGCACACGCTGGGTGCTGACGCCGGGCGGCAACTCGGTCACCACCAGTTGCCACTGGCCCCGCGCCAGTTCTTCTATCTTCCAGCGGGCGCGCACTTTGAGCGAGCCGCGCCCGGTGCGATAGGTCTCGGCAATCTCGCCTGCGGTGCTGGTAATTTGCCCGCCACCCGGATAGTCAGGGCCGGGAATCAGGGCCAACAACTCATCGTGCGTGAGCTTGGGGTTTTTAATCAGCGACACGCAGGCATCGGCGATCTCGCGCAAATTGTGGCTGGGGATTTCGGTCGCCAAGCCTACGGCAATGCCGCTGGCGCCGTTGAGCAAGGCAAACGGCAAGCGGGCCGGCAACTGGCGAGGCTCTTCGGTGGAACCATCGTAGTTAGGCGTGAAATCGACCGTGCCTTCGTCAATTTCATCGAGCAACAAACTGGTGATTTTGGCCAGCCGCGCCTCGGTGTACCGCATGGCCGCAGCGCCGTCGCCATCGCGCGAGCCAAAGTTGCCCTGACCGTCGACCAGCGGGTAGCGCAAGGAAAAGTCCTGCGCCATGCGCACTGCGGCGTCATACACCGACGAATCGCCGTGCGGGTGAAAGCGGCCCAACACATCGCCCACCACGCGGGCGCACTTGACCGGCTTGGCGCCGCTGTTGCCGTTGGCACCGCCAAAACCCAGGCCCATGCGCGACATGGAGTACAAAATGCGCCGCTGAACGGGCTTTTGGCCGTCGCACACATCGGGAAGTGCGCGGCCCTTGACCACGCTCAAGGCGTATTCAAGGTAGGCGCGTTGGGCGTAAGTCGCCAAGCTGGGTGAGTCGCCACCATCATCAGACGGCGGACTCTGGGGTATATCGAGTGTGGTGGAGTCGTTCATAACAACGGATCAGTCTCGGTAATGCAATTCAATGGGAAATGCGAAAAAACAATTTCATGCGTTATTAACTATAAAAATAATAGCTACTTACGAATATAGGACGGGGGCTAGAGGCCAATTAAGCTTAAATTAAAGGCGTGAATGGCGGACCGACATCAGACGTCAAGCTCGACCGCATCGCCGTGCAGTTCCATCAACTCACGGCGCGCGGCGGCCTCGCCTTTGCCCATCAGTTTGGTCATCAGCACCTCGGTTTGGCCAAAGTCGGTGCCGCCGAGCGTGATGGGCAACAGGCGCCGGGTATCGGGATTGAGGGTGGTGTCCCACAGTTGCACCGCATTCATTTCACCCAAACCTTTGAAACGGCTGATGCTCCAGGCCGTTTCGCGCACGCCTTCTTTGCGAAGTTTGTCGAGAATGGCGTTCAACTCACCTTCGTCCAGCGCGTAGGCTTTGGAGGCGGGCTTTTTGCCACGCGCCGGGGCATCGACCCGGTACAAGGGTGGTCGTGCCACAAACACATGGCCGGTTTCAATCAGTTTGGGGAAATGCCTGAAAAACAGGGTGAGCAGCAGCACCTGAATGTGCGAGCCATCCACATCGGCGTCCGACAAAATACAAACCTTGCCGTAGCGCAGGCCGCTCAAATCGGGCGAGTCGTTGGGGCCGTGCGGGTCGACGCCAATGGCGACCGAAATATCGTGAATTTCGGTATTGGCAAACAAGCGGTCACGCTCCACCTCCCAGGTATTGAGCACCTTGCCCCGCAACGGCAAAATGGCCTGACTCTCTTTGTCACGGCCCATTTTGGCGCTGCCACCCGCTGAGTCGCCCTCGACCAGAAACACCTCGTTATGCGCCAGATCGCGGCTCTCACAATCGGTCAACTTACCTGGCAGCACCGCCACGCCGGAGCCCTTGCGCTTTTCGACTTTCTGGCCAGCTTTCTGGCGCGTTTGCGCGGCCTTGATCGCCAACTCAGCCAGCTTTTTACCGT
>NZ_JBAWYV010000052.1:0-22658 GCF_037143375.1 Rhodoferax sp.
TAACTACTGCGCAGGTCTTTGGGGTTTCGGGCGTACGCCGGGCGTAACGTTCAATTCCACCTTTTCTTCGCGACGCAAAACGCTGAATTTGGAGGCGGTGCCAGGCTTCAGGGCGGCCACGCTGGAGAGCAATTCAGTCACATTGGTGACTGGCTTGTCGGCTACGCGGATGATGACATCGCCAGGGCGAATGCCCGATTTGGCAGCCGGCCCGTTTTGCAGCACGCCGGTAATGATCACACCTTCTTTAGCCTTGACGCCGAACGTTTCAGCCAGTTCAGGCGACAACTCGTTGGGCTCCACCCCAATCCAACCGCGCGTGACTTGACCGTCTTTCACAATGCCTTCCATCACCAGTTTGGCCGTAGCCACCGGAATGGCGAAGCCAATGCCCATGCTACCCCCAGAACGTGAGTAAATGGCGGTGTTGATGCCCATCAGGTTGCCGTTGGTGTCGACCAGAGCGCCGCCCGAATTACCGGGGTTGATGGCGGCATCGGTTTGAATGAAGTTCTCAAAAGTGTTGATACCCAACTGGTTGCGGCCCAGCGCACTCACAATGCCACCGGTCACGGTTTGTCCGACGCCAAACGGGTTGCCAATAGCCAGTACCTGATCACCCACTTGCAGCGATTCCGAATTGCCCAAAACAATGACGGGCAAGCGGTCGAGCTCGATTTTGAGAACAGCCAGGTCAGAATCGGGGTCGGTGCCAATGACTTTGGCGCGGGCTTTCCGGCTGTCATTCAAAACCACCTCAATTTCATCGGCGCTTTCAACCACATGGTTGTTGGTGAGGATGTAGCCGCTGGCGCTCACAATCACGCCGCTCCCCAAGCCGACCTGGGGTTCGTTGCCCTGATCGCCAAAGAAAAACTTGAACCAGGGGTCGTTGCCATGCTGCTTGTTGCTGGCCGCCTTGCTGGTGTTGATGCTGACTACCGCCGCAGAAGATTTTTGCGCAGCCAGCCTGAAACTACCTGCTGGGGCGACGCCTGTGGCACTGGCTGGGGCTTCCATCAGTGAGAGGGCGGCGTTGTGTACTACCTGATGTCCTAGCCACTCGGGCTTGAGTGTGCCGACCACAAAATACGCCGCCAGCAGCACCGTAACCGTTTGAGAAAACAACAACCAGAAACGTTTCATGAGTAATTTTGGGCGCTAAGCCCTCCAAAAAAGGGGACATGACTGTAACTTGTTGATAAATTGTAGGCGTCACCCAGAGTCCTCACTTGGTGGGGGATTTGCTGATTACCAGACTGAACCCTGTAAAGTTCGTCAGTTCTATGTCTGCCCACCATCAAATCATCGAGATTCATCCCGAAGCGCCGACTAAACCGGTGCCAGGCGCACCGTGCAACGGATGTGGCGTTTGCTGTCTGATGGAGCCGTGTCCGTTGGGTATGGTCTTGTCGAGGCGCCGACATGGTGCATGTGTTGCCGTGCATTGGGTGGATTCAGCGAAACAGTACCGGTGCGGTGCTCTTTCGGAGCCTGCAGCGGTACTAAAAAAGTTGCTGCCACGTCCCTTACACAGCATGGCACTGGTCTTGGCGCCGGTCCTGGCGCGAATTGCCAGGCGGTGGATTGCTGTTGGCGCTGGCTGCGACAGTACGGTGGAGCCGACAATGCAGGATCAACCAGAGTCTCCCTGAATTAAATGGCTTGCCACACCTGGAAATGAAGAAATGACTGATCGCACACTGCTGTTGCAGACCTTTGACGCCTTGCTCCAACCCGAACGTTTCCGTGATTACGGCCCCAATGGCTTGCAAGTGGAGGGCGTAGCCACGGTGCGCAAAATCGTTTCGGGCGTGACCGCCAGCCGGGCCCTGATCGAAGCCGCCATTGCGGCCCGGGCAGACACCATTTTTGTGCACCACGGGCTGTTCTGGCGAGGCCAGGACGGGCGCGTGACGGGTTGGTTGAAGCAGCGCCTGGCCTTGTTGTTGGCGCATGACATCAATCTGTTTGCTTACCATCTGCCGCTGGATGCGCACCCGGAATGGGGTAATAACGCGCAACTTGGCCTAATGTTGGGTCTGTCGGCCCAGTCCCATTTTGGTGAGCAAAATCTCGGGTTTCTGGGGGGGCGGGTCGATGAGGCTTGTTTTGAATCGGCCGAAGCCCTGGCGCAGCATCTGGAATTTAAGGTAAAACGACCTGTAGCCCTCGTCAATGTTGCGAAAATAGCTATAAAAAAAATAGCATGGTGTAGCGGCGGTGCGCAAAGTTACTTCGAGGCAGCGATTGCCGCTGGCGCAGACGCCTTCATCACGGGCGAAATTTCTGAACCGCAAGCCCATCTGGCGCGTGAGTGCGGTGTGGCGTACCTGGCCTGTGGTCACCACGCCAGTGAGCGCTATGGCGCGCCCGCAGTCGCCGCCCATGTCGCGGCCCAATTGGGCTTGCAACATGAATTCATTGATATTGATAACCCGGCTTGAAAATCATGAATAAACCTATTGCTATCACGCTCGGTGACTGCGCCGGCATTGGCCCCGAGATCATCGTTAAAGCCTTTCGTGATGCCTCTGATGTGACTCAGAATTGCTTTGTGGTGGGTGATGTGGCAACGATGCGCCGCGCGGTTCAGGTGGTTTGTGCGGGTCAGGTGCCGTTGCCGGTGGCGTTGATTCAATCGCCCGCTGACGTGTTGAACATGCCGCCGCGTTGCCTGCCCGTTTTGCAGGTGGGGTCATTGGCTGTGTTGCCGCCCTTTGGATTGTTAAATGCCAGCGCGGGCAGACTTGCCGCCGAATGTGTCGTCTGGGCCGCACGCGCAGCCTTGCGGGGCGACATTGCGGCCTTGGTGACCGCGCCGCTGAACAAGGAAGCACTGGCACTGGCAGGCCAGCCACATTCAAACTATCCCGGACATACCGAAATGCTGCAGGCCCTGGCGGCCGAATTCGCGGGAAAGCCACTCTCAGAGATGCCTGTACGCATGATGCTGGCCAATGACGAACTAAGAGTCGTGCTGGTGAGCATTCACATGACATTGCGAAATGCGATAGATGCAGTGACATTTGACAATGTGCTTCAAACCCTGCGAATCACACATGAGTCTCTCAGCGCGATGTTGGGTCGCGCGCCTCGTATCGGTGTGGCGGGCTTGAACCCGCATGCCGGGGAGGGTGGTTTGTTTGGGCGCGAAGAAATTGACATCATTGCGCCGGCCATAGCGCAAGCCAACGCCATGGGCATGCTCGTCAGTGGCCCATTTGCGCCTGATACGGTGTTCATGCGGGCAAGGGCCAAACAAGATCAACCGGGAGAGTTTGATGTCGTGGTGGCGATGTACCACGACCAGGGACTCATTCCGGTGAAATACTTAGGGGTAGAAAAAGGTGTCAACGTGACGCTGGGACTGCCGCTGGTGAGAACCAGCCCCGACCACGGGACCGCCTTTGACATTGCCGGCACAGGCTGCGCCGATGCGGCAAGTCTGATAGAGGCTATTCGGGTGGCTAAGCAGTTGACCTCATTGAATGGTTAGCGATGCCTGATTGGCTTCTGGCCCTTTATCAACTTGCTTAATATGCTATTTTATTAATAGCAGTTTATTTTTTGAGGCTATCGCGAATTTCACGCAAGAGCAACACATCCTCAGCCGTAACAACTGGTGCGGCGGGAGGTGGCGGCGTGGCTTTCTTCATGCGGTTGATTTGTTTGACCATCATAAAAATGATGAACGCCAAAATTGCGAAATTAACCGCCACCGTGATGAAGTTGCCATAGGCAAAAACCGGAACCCCTGCTTTTTTCAGGGCATCCAGAGTCATGGCGTTGCCAGCGGGCGCTTGACCCAGCACGACAAACATATTGGAAAAATCCAGTTTCCCGATAACTGCGCCCACCATAGGCATCACCAAGTCGCCCACCACGGAGTCAACAATTTTGCCAAAAGCGCCTCCAATGATCACACCGACGGCGAGATCCATCACATTGCCTTTGACCGCAAACTCTTTGAACTCTTGCATCATGCCCATTGTTGAGACTCCTTAATTAATTAAAGGGCCGAAGTATCAACTAAAAACCGACGGATGGGCAAGTGTTCTGCAGAGAGTTTGTTGCGAACGGTCAGCTACAATCACGCGTTAACCCCGAGTAGCGATGATTTTCATTGAGGAATCCAATGAGTGAAACCCTTGTCGACAGTAGTCAAATCGACTCAAGCAAACGAACGTGGCTGATTGCATCCAGTTGCGCAGGTGCAGTAGGTGGCGTAGCCGCCGTCGTGCCATTCGTTAGTAGTTTTCAGCCATCTGAAAAAGCCAAAGCCGCCGGCGCTGCAGTAGAGGCAGATATTTCTGCACTCAAGCCAGGCGAAAAAATGACCGTGGAGTGGCGCGGCAAACCCGTTTGGATCTTGCGCCGCACGCCGGAACAGTTGGCAGCTTTGCCCAAGCTTGATTCGCAATTGGTTGATCCAAAATCCGAACGTAAGCCAGCCGATCAGGCGCCAGCTTACGCACGCAATGCAACCCGCTCCATCAAGCCGGAATACATGATTGCTGTCGGCATTTGCACGCATTTGGGTTGTTCGCCTTCTGATAAATTTCAGACCGGTGCCCAGCCTTCATTGCCGGATGACTGGCAAGGCGGCTTCTTCTGCCCATGCCACGGTTCTACCTTTGATTTGGCGGGTCGTGTTTACAAAAACAAGCCAGCACCCGACAACCTCGAAGTCCCTCCTCATATGTACCTGTCAGACACCAAGTTGCTGATCGGTGATGACAAGAAAGCCTAAGGATTAACAACATGGCTGATTTCCACGAAATTTCCCCGAATGCGCCAGCAGGTGAGAAGTTGCTGAATTGGGTAGACAACCGTTTCCCAGCGTCCAAGCTCTTCAAAGAGCACATGAGCGAATATTACGCGCCCAAGAATTTTAATTTCTGGTACGTTTTCGGTTCGCTTTCGCTGTTGGTGCTGGTGATTCAAATCGTCACCGGCATTTTTCTGGTCATGCACTACAAGCCTGATGCCGGTCTGGCATTCGGCTCTGTCGAGTACATCATGCGCGATGTGCCCTGGGGCTGGCTGATTCGCTACATGCACTCCACGGGTGCTTCGGCTTTCTTTGTGGTGGTCTATCTCCACATGTTCCGCGGTTTGATGTATGGCAGTTACCGCAAGCCTCGCGAATTGATTTGGATCTTTGGTTGTGGCATTTTCCTGGCATTGATGGCTGAAGCCTTTATGGGCTACCTGTTGCCTTGGGGCCAGATGAGCTATTGGGGCGCACAGGTGATTGTTAACTTGTTTTCAGCCATTCCTTTTGTGGGTCCTGATCTGGCCTTGCTGATTCGTGGCGACTTCGTGGTGGGCGATGCCACGCTGAATCGCTTCTTCAGCTTCCACGTGATCGCTGTACCGCTTGTGTTGCTGGGCCTCGTTGTTGCTCACATCATTGCGCTGCACGAAGTGGGTTCGAACAACCCTGATGGCGTTGAGATCAAAGCCAACAAGGACGCCAATGGCAAGCCTTTGGACGGAATTCCATTCCATCCGTACTACTCGGTGCACGATATCTTTGCCGTCAGCGTGTTCTTGATGGTGTTCACGGCGATCGTGTTCTTTGCCCCGGAGATGGGTGGGTACTTCCTCGAATACAACAACTTCATCCCGGCTAACCCGTTCCAAACGCCTTTGCACATTGCACCGGTCTGGTACTTCACTCCGTTCTACTCCATGTTGCGTGCTGTGACGGGTGAGATGATGTACGCCTTGATTGCCTGTGTGTTGGCTGGTGCCGCTTTAGGCGTTACTAAGGTCAAAATGCCGAACCTGTTCAAGGGAATTATCTTGGGCGGAGCCGTCGTGGTGGTGGCAATGATGCTGGCGATTGATGCCAAATTCTGGGGTGTGGTTGCCATGGGTGGCGGTGTTGTCATTCTGTTCTTCCTGCCTTGGCTGGATAACAGTGAGGTTAAGTCCATTCGTTACCGTCCTGATTGGCATAAATATATCTACGCTGTATTTGTTGTTGACTTCCTGGTACTCGGTTATTTGGGTATGCAGCCACCGTCAGCCATTGGTGGTTATGTTTCTCAAATCGGAACCCTGTTCTACTTTGGCTTCTTCCTGCTGATGCCTTGGTGGAGTCGTATTGGAAAATCGAAACCGGTGCCGGATCGTGTCACCTTCACGGCGCATTGAATTGGAAAAAATTATGAAAACCATGGGTTTCACAAAAAAAATTATTCTCGGTTTGATGATGACATTAGGTTTGGCACTAAGTGCTCAGGCTAATGTCGGTGGTCCGGCTTGGGACAAAGCGCCTAACAAGATAAACGACATGGCGGCACTTCAAAATGGTGCCAAGTTGTTTGTCAACTACTGTTTGAATTGCCACTCTGCAGCGTTCATGCGTTACAACCGATTGCAAGACATAGGCTTAACTGAAGCGCAGATCAAGGACAACCTGCTGGTCACCAATGCCAAAATTGGCGACACTATGAAAGCAGCCATTGATCCTCAGCAGGCCAAGGCCTGGTTTGGTGTTAATCCGCCTGACCTGACAGTGATTGCACGTTCTCGTGCGGGTGCTGGTGGTACAGGTGCTGATTATTTGTACACTTATCTTCGTACTTTTTACAAAGACGAAACAAAACCAACCGGTTGGAATAACTTGGTTTTCCCAAATGCAGCCATGCCGCATGTGCTTTGGGAGCTGCAAGGTGTGCGTCGTCCAGTTTATGAGGAAACTACGGAACATGGCGCAGTGGTTCACGTCCTGAAGGGCTGGGAACAAATCAAACCCGGTAGCATGACTCCTCTGCAATTTGATCAATCAATGGGTGATTTGGTTGGTTTCTTGCAATGGATGGGTGAGCCAGTTCAAAATACGCGCGTTCGTATTGGTGTTTGGGTTTTGCTATTTCTCGCTATGTTTACTTTCTTTGCGTGGCGTCTTAACGCCGCCTACTGGAAAGACATCAAGTAGCACAGGTATTTGCTTTGGCTTCGCACTAGGTGCCTGGCCTTGGCTTTTCAGAGTGGGTTGCGTTAGGCACCCCACTCTTTTTATTTTTTAGGAGCTCCCGCCATGATGGTGTTGTATTCAGGTACTACCTGCCCGTTTTCCCACCGTTGCCGTTTCGTCCTGTTTGAAAAAGGCATGGACTTTGAGATACGTGACGTGGATCTGTATAACAAGCCTGAAGACATTAATGTCATGAATCCCTATGGCCAGGTGCCAATCCTGGTTGAGCGCGATCTCATTTTGTACGAATCAAACATCATCAATGAGTACATCGATGAGCGCTTTCCACATCCTCAGTTGATGCCCGGAGACCCCGTTGACCGTGCCCGTGTGCGTTTGTTCCTTCTCAACTTTGAAAAAGAGTTGTTTGTGCATGTGCTGACCCTTGAGTCCAGAGCTGCCAAGAGCAATGAAAAAGTGTTGGAAAAAGCCCGGGCACACATTCGTGATCGCCTTACGCAACTGGCACCCGTCTTCCTGAAAAATAAATACATGTTGGGCGATGGTTTTTCCATGCTTGATGTTGCTATCGCCCCATTGCTTTGGCGTCTTGATTACTACGGCATTGATCTCAGCAAGAATGCTGCACCTTTGCTTAAGTATGCTGAGAGAATTTTCTCTCGTCCAGCCTATATTGAAGCACTGACGCCCTCTGAAAAAGTGATGCGCAAGTAAGCAAAACAAGACCGCAATGATTGACGCTTCAGAAGCTACCTCCACTCGTCCCTATCTCATCCGAGCTTTGTACGAGTGGTGTACTGATAACGGGTTCACACCTTATGTGGCAGTGTCTGTTAACGACAGTGTTCAAGTACCGCGGGAGTACGTCAAAGACGGTGAGATTGTTCTCAACATTAGTTTTGATGCCACCAGTTCGCTAGTCTTGGGAAATGACTTCATAGAATTTAAAGGTCGTTTTGCAGGGACCGCTCGCGATATTTTGATTCCGTTGTCTCAGGTTATTGCAATTTACGCTAAAGAAAATGGTCAGGGTATGGCGTTTCCTTTAGGAACCACCAAAGCAGAAGCATCATCCAATCCTTCCATTAAAAGCTCAGTAACTACGAGAGAAGTTGTTTCTGGAACCCCGGAAGTTAAATTGGTAAAACTAACCAGTGTGGATTCTGAATCTCGAGCCAACGAGCCCAATGGTGATCCAGATTCGCCTAGAGGTCCTAGACCAACTCTAAAACGAGTGAAATAATTAATGACCTAGGCTATTGAGGCTCTAATAGTCCAGTAAAATAGTTTTGTGCCGCTTTAGCTCAGTTGGTAGAGCAACCGCCTTGTAAGCGGTAGGTCGTCAGTTCGAATCCGACAAGCGGCACCATTTCATTGTCACAGTGAAAGTCTAAATATTTTAAACCCGCCTTCTTAGTTGATGAGCGGGTTTTTATTTGCACGCAAATTGTTAATAAAAAAGTAGCTAACTAGCATCGACCTGGTGTGTTAAAGGTGCTTTAACAAGAAATCATTGATTTGGCTTATGCCCAAACTTAAAAACTAAACCTACACTGATCTGGTTCTCACAGTGTTTATGTTCAATGTTTTTGAGGAATTTGAACTTTTATTCTGATTGACTTTACACACCAACCCTTGGTACGCAAATGAGCTTCAAGCGCAGGAGATAGTTGGCGAATTTTTGCAGCGGCTGCATTGTTATTGACGATCAGACACCAACCTGCCTCTTCAATCGGGCCCGCTTTTAATGTTGTTCGTAATGCACTAGGAATGAGCAATTCAATTGCTTTGAGCATAGACACTGAATCTGCATTGAGTTCAATCAGCCGCGCAAGAGTAGGCGAGTTTTGACTAGCCTGCAAAAGCGAAACAGGATAGTGGCGTCGGTTCATTTTGTATGTTGTAGGACTTTTTGAATGCAATTGATTATCACGGATGCATGGCTTGCCAAGAGTCGTGCCATTCATCTCAGTGGAACAAAACTGATTCTGTCGACGGTATTGGTTTCATTTGTATTAATGTTGATAGCGGCGATGCTTTACCACTGGGTATTCTTGAAAGGTGCCAGAGAAGGCTGGCCGATCGTAGGGTCGCTGGTGAAGTTCGTCGTCAAAGATGAGTTTGAACAGCGTGACCGTTTTTTACGAGAAAACCTTGACGTCCTAGCCCGTAAAACAGGTGAAATGCAAGCCAAGTTGACACAACTTGAGTCTTTAGGTGAGCGTGTTTCTGGATTGGCCGGCATCAATCCTGCAATCATCAAGAAGGTGCCGGGGCAAGGTGGGGTATTCATTTCTGGGAGGTCTCTAAGCATGGAAGAACTCCGAGTGACATTGGCAGAACTTGATCAACTGACGGACCAAAGATCAGATCTATTAACTGTTTTGGAGTCGCGACTATTTGACAAGAAAATTCTCTCCATGATGATTCCTTCTCAGCTACCGGTTGCTGTGGGGAATTTAGGCTCATCATTTGGCTGGAGGATCGATCCTTTCACAGGTAGTTCTGCCCTTCATACAGGTCTGGATTTTCAGGCTGAAACGGGCGCAAGCATATTGGCTGCGGCAGCGGGTGTCGTTGTGACACAGGAGCTTCATCCTGCCTATGGCAATATGATTGAAATTGACCACGGCAATGATTTGGTGACACGTTATGCGCATTCTTCAAAAACACTCGTAAAAAAGGGTGACATGATCAAGCGAGGCCAGAAAATAGCAGAGGTAGGCAGCACAGGTCGCTCGACTGGCGCTCATTTGCATTTTGAAGTTTTGGTGCAAGGAATTCCGCAGGATCCTCAAAAGTTTCTCGCAGCAGGTAAACACCTTCCTCTTGGCCAATTGACCAAGGTTTCTGGTGTCAATCCATCGCTTCAATCTGCTGTTGCTGATATCACTTCAAGGTGGGCACCTTCTCAAAGGTAAAATCAGAACGTAAGCGATCACAGAAAGGCAAATTCCGTACAAACGGTTGTTTTTTGTGATGGCGTCTCCATTTCAAACAGATTAGAAAAAGGTAGAGCTGCTTTGTTGGCCCATGTGGGCTGCTGGGTAAGTCTTGCGTTCATGGCTACAAATATTCTTACTAAAATTTTCGGCAGTCGGAATGACCGCCTGATCAAGCAATATCGCTCCACGGTGGTACGGATCAATGCGATGGAGGTCGAGCTTGAAAAGTTGACTGATGAAGCTTTACGCGGAAAAACGCAGGAGTTCAAAGACCGCGTCGCAGCGGGCGAAACGGTTGACACCTTACTGCCGGAGGCCTTTGCGGTGGTGCGCGAGGGCTCCAAACGCATTATGAAAATGCGTCATTTCGATGTGCAGATGCTGGGCGGTATGTCGCTGCACAACGGCAAAATTTCCGAAATGGGCACGGGTGAAGGTAAAACGCTCACTGCGACTTTGCCGGTGTACCTGAATGCATTGACGGGTAAGGGTGTTCATGTGGTCACTGTGAATGACTACTTGGCAAACCGTGATGCGCAGTGGATGGGCAAACTCTACAACTTCCTGGGTCTGACGGTTGGTATCAACTTGCCTAACATGCAGCGTGAAGAAAAGCAGGCAGCTTACCAAGCGGACATTACCTACGGCACCAACAACGAATTTGGTTTTGATTACTTGCGTGACAACATGGTCTATGAGGCTGCTGACCGTGTTCAGCGTGGCCTGAATTACGCCATTGTTGATGAGGTTGACTCGATTCTGATTGACGAAGCTCGCACGCCGCTCATCATCAGCGGTCAGGCAGAAGACCACACCGACCTTTATCTGGCCATCAATAAAGTAGTGCCTTTGCTCACGCGCCAAGAAGGTGAAGAAGACCCGCGTACCGGCGAGGGCATCACCAAGGTTGGCGACTTTACGCTCGACGAAAAAAGTCACCAAGTATTTCTGACGGAACAGGGCCATGAAAGTGCCGAACGTGTTCTGTCTGATTTGAATCTAATTCCTGAAGGTGCCACGCTGTACGACCCAGCCAACATCACGCTGATGCACCACTTGTACGCCGCTTTGCGTGCCAACCATCTTTACCACCGTGACCAGCATTACGTGGTGCAAGAGGGCGAGATCGTTATTGTTGATGAATTTACAGGACGTTTGATGTCGGGTCGCCGTTGGAGCGAAGGTTTGCATCAGGCAGTTGAAGCCAAAGAGGGCGTTCAGATTCAGCCTGAAAACCAGACGATGGCGTCCATTACGTTCCAGAATTACTTCCGTCTTTACGGCAAGCTGGCAGGCATGACGGGCACGGCAGATACCGAAGCCTACGAATTCCAGGAAATCTACGGACTCGAAACGGTGGTGATGCCGCCCAATCGCCCAAGTCGGCGCGAAGACCAGCTAGATCGTGTGTACAAAACGACGCGTGAGAAGTACGAAGCGGCCATCAAGGATATTCGTGAGTGCTACGAGCGCGGTCAACCGGTTCTGGTCGGCACGACCTCCATCGAAAATTCGGAAATCATTGCGCAACTGCTTGAGAAAGAAAAGTTGCCACACCAGGTGCTCAATGCCAAACAGCATGCCCGCGAAGCCGATATCGTGGCCCAGGCCGGACGCGCCAAGATGATCACTATTGCCACCAACATGGCCGGTCGCGGGACCGACATTGTGTTGGGCGGCAACATGAGTCTGGCTCTGGAAGCCGTTGAGTTGGATGAGTCGCTGGACGCGGGTCAAAAGCAACAAAAAATGGATGCTATCCGTGCTCAATGGTCACAAGACCATGAACAGGTCAAGGCCCTAGGTGGCCTGCGCATCATTGCCACCGAACGGCATGAGTCGCGCCGGATTGACAACCAGTTGCGGGGCCGCTCGGGCCGTCAGGGCGACCCGGGTTCGTCGCGTTTTTACCTGAGTCTGGACGATTCGCTGATGCGAATTTTTGCCGGCGACCGTGTCAAGGCGATCATGGACCGGCTCAAAATGCCGGATGGCGAGGCCATCGAAGCCGGCATCGTGACGCGCAGTATTGAGAGTGCGCAGCGCAAGGTAGAAGCGCGTAATTTCGACATGCGTAAGCAACTGCTTGAATATGACGATGTCTCAAATGACCAGCGCAAGGTCATTTACCAGCAGCGCAACGAAATTTTGGATGCAACAGATCTGTCAGCGCAAATTGAGTCTTTGCGTGAAGGTTGCTTCAACGATTTAGTGCGCCAATACGTGCCGGTCGAATCGGTTGAGGAGCAGTGGGCGATAGCAGCACTTGAAAAAGTGTTGTCTGAGGAGTGGCAAGTGAACTTGCCACTTCAGGCGCAGGTGACTGCCGCCAGTGCGATTACCGATGAGGACCTGCTGGAGAGCGTTCGCACTGAAGCAAACAGCATTTTTAATGCCAAAGTAGAGCAAGTTGGTGGCGAAAACTTCACCCAGTTCGAGCGCATGGTCTTGCTTCAAAGTATTGACACCCATTGGCGCGAACACCTGAGTTCTCTTGATTACCTGCGCCAAGGTATTCATTTACGTGGTTATGCCCAGAAGCAGCCAAAGCAGGAATACAAGCGTGAAGCATTTGAGCTGTTTGGTCAGTTGCTTGATGCGGTTAAAAATGACGTTACCAAAGTGCTGATGACCGTCAAAGTTCAGTCCAGTGAGCAGTTGGAACAAGCCGCTGAAGACATGGAGAGCCGCGGAGAAAGCATTTCCAATGTGACCTACAGTGCGCCAACAGTCACTGGTGATGTCGAAACGACGGTTGATGAAACAATGTTCAGTAAAAAGACATTTAACCTTAGCGACGAAGTCCCACGTGTGGGTCGCAATGAACAGTGTCCCTGTGGCAGTGGAAAAAAATATAAACAATGCCACGGTAAGTTGGTTTAAGGTCATCATTCTCTGAACAGTCGGGCCTTAGGCCCGTTTGTTTTTTGAGGGACTAATTTTTTGATAATCGTGTCATTTCTGAAGGAAAAAAATGTCTGTCAATTTACTTGCCCCCAACCCTGCAACACTTTATCCCGTGCCCGGTGTGCGCATTGGCGTCACTGAAGCCGGTGTTCGCAAAGCCAATCGCAAAGACTTGACGGTGGTATTGATTGATGAGGGCGCCTGCGTATCAGGCGTGTTCACGCAAAACCGTTTTTGCGCAGCCCCGGTACAAATTTGCCGCGAGCATCTTGCCAGCGGCAAGGGTGTACGAGCCATGTTGATCAACACCGGGAACGCGAACGCTGGCACGGGTGAAGATGGGCGTGTTCGCGCGCTCAGCACCTGCAAGGCGCTCGCTGCCAAACTGGGTATTGAAGCGAACCAGATTTTGCCGTTTTCCACCGGCGTGATCATGGAGTCCTTGCCCATCGATCGCATTGAAGCCGGGCTGGACGGCGCCTTGGCCGATATGGGCGACAACCATTGGTTACGCGCCGCCGAAGGCATCATGACCACCGACACCGTGGCCAAGGCTTTTGGCACGCAGGTGATGATAGGCGGCGCCTTGGTGAGCATCACCGGCATCAGCAAGGGCGCGGGCATGATTCGGCCCAATATGGCAACCATGCTGGGCTTTATGGCCACCGATGCCTGCGTCAGCCCGGCCCTCATGCGCCAATTGGCCACCGAACTGGCAGAAGGCTCCTTCAACCGGGTGACGGTCGATGGCGACACCTCGACCAACGATTCTTTTGTCGTGATTGCCACCCATAAAGTGAAGCATGCCGTAATCGATTCGCTGGACAGCGCAGACGGTCAGGCCCTCAAGGCGGCCATGTTGTCGGTGGCACTCCAACTGGCGCAAGCGATTGTGCGGGATGGCGAGGGCGCTACCAAATTCATCGCCATCAAGGTTGAGGGAGGTAATACTACGGCTGAATGCCGTCAGGTGGCCTATGCCATCGCTCATTCGCCGTTGGTTAAAACCGCCTTTTTTGCCAGTGATCCCAATCTGGGACGCATTCTGGCGGCCGTGGGTTACGCCGGTATTGCTGACCTCGACCAGACCGGTATTGATTTGTTTCTGGATGAGGTCCATGTGGCCATCAAAGGCGGGCGCAACCCCTTGTACCGCGAAGAAGAGGGTCAGCGCGTCATGAAGCAGAGCGAGATCACCGTGCGGGTGGTGCTGGGGCGCGGCGATGCGGCAGATACCGTCTGGACCTGCGACCTGAGCCATGAGTACGTCACGATCAACGCAGATTACCGCTCATGAGCCAGCAGTTTGAACATTTGCTGCACCGTGCCGAGCAGCTGATCAGCCGCATTGAGTCCGTGTTGCCGCAGCCGCTGTCAGCGCCTGACTGGAGTGCCTCCATTGCCTACCGCTACCGCAAGCGCAGCTCTGGTCACGGCGCGCTGGAGCCGGTGCGCCATGTGGGGGCAATGTGTTTGTCTGATTTGAAAGAAATTGAGACACAAAAAGAGAAGATTCACCTCAACACCCAGCAGTTTGTGAATGGAAAAACTGCCAACAACGTGCTGTTGACGGGGGCTCGCGGCACCGGAAAATCCTCGTTGATCAAAGCCTGTTTGCATGAGTACGCTGACCGCGGCCTGCGCTTGATTGAAGTTGACAAGGCCGATCTGGTGGACTTGCCCGACATTGTGGATGTGGTGTCCGAGCGGCCTGAGAAATTCATCGTGTTTTGCGACGACCTGAGTTTTGAAGACGGCGAGCCCGGCTACAAGGCGCTCAAGTCCATTCTGGACGGCTCTGTTGCCGCCACCACGCCCAATGTGCTGATTTACGCCACCAGCAACCGGCGCCATTTGTTGCCCGAGTACATGAAGGAAAACCTCACGTACACGCACACCGATGATGGCGAAGTGCATCCCGGTGAGGTCATTGAGGAAAAAATCTCTCTGTCTGAGCGTTTTGGTTTGTGGGTCAGCTTTTACCCATTTACCCAAAATGAATACCTCACCATCGTGGCGCAATGGTTGTCCTCGTTTGCGGTGACGCCCGCCGCCATTGAGGCCGCTAGGCCTGAAGCCTTGGTGTGGGCGCTGGAGCGGGGCTCGCGCAGCGGCCGCGTGGCGTATCAATTTGCCCGCGACTACGCTGGCAAACACACTTCAAACGCATGAAAAAACCCACCTTGGTTGCAGACGCCGCGCTCCCCCGCGAGGGGGGCGCTGACCGTGCGGTGGTTGAGGTGGCGGTCGGCGTGCTGATTCAGGCCAATGGTGACTTTTTGCTGACCTCCCGGCCCGTCGGCAAGGTGTACGAAGGGTATTGGGAGTTTCCCGGCGGCAAACTGGAGGCCGGTGAAACGGTTGAAGCGGCCTTGGCGCGGGAGCTGCACGAAGAGCTGGGCATCACCATCGGGGCGGTCACGCCCTGGAAGGTTGAGCTGGTGGACTACCCGCACGCGCTGGTGCGTTTGAACTTTTGCAAGGTTTTTAGCTGGACCGGCGACTTGCAGATGCGCGAAGCCCAATCGTTTGCGTGGCAGCGTTTACCGGTGGTCGTTGAACCCGTTTTACCCGGAACGGTGCCAGTTCTGCAATGGTTGGCCAGCGAACGCAGGTTTATGGGTGCTACACATTCAATAGCTGCTCACGCTTGATGCACGGGGGCTAGAGCCCGATTTTGTATAAATTTTGGCTACTGTTCGTCGTTTGTCAGCAGGTCTTCGGGCGAGACTTTGGCGGCCATGCGAAAGTCTTCATTGGCCCACGCGCCCAAATCGATATTTTTGCATCTGTTACTGCAAAAAGGGCGGTAGTCATTGGACGGTGCATAGAGACTGTCGCCACCACACGTTGGGCAGGGGACCAGTTTGGGTGAGCCAGCGCGGGCTGCTTCAGTGCTTGTCATGAGCACAACGTCAATTCAAAAGAAGCGTCCTCGCCACCCGCATGGAGTCGGTCATCTTCGCCGTGGCGCATCAGGCGAATTGACACCATAAGCCGATTGCCACTGATTTCAGGGATCAACCCGAGCGACGGATCAATGAGCAGGCGCAAGAGCTGAAATGTTCTGCCTTGGGGTAGATTTTGCTGAAATTGGCCCCCATTGGCGATGACCTTTTGGGGCGCGCCCGAATCTCGCAGCAGTTTCAGCAAGACATGAATCGACTCGGCCAGTGGTGTCAGCGTGGCAATCCATCGCATCAGATCGGCCCGTCGCTCATTGCCGGGTTTGTGCTGCCATGCGTAGTAGGCTGGCAGGTCAAATTCGCAGGTTCCCCCTGGAATTCCAACCCGGCTGCGAATGCTCATAAGCCAATCATTTTCTGTGAGCGACTGGCCGGCTTTGCCAGGCAGACTGCTCAAGGCCTGGAAGCAATTTGAAAGCTGGTTGATGACTTCATCAAGGATGCCTTCAGCAATGGCCGGGTTGCCCCTGTAAGCATCCAGGATGTGTTTTTGTTTGTCCAGGTCTTTGAGGACGTCTGATTTGAGGTCAGCCCGGGCACCCACATCCATCACTTCAAAGATGGTGGTGAGCGCAAAGTGATGGTCAATGGCCTGCTCGCGAGAGACGAGTTCGGTCAAACGCAGGAATAAATGTTCCAGTCGCAAATAAGTGCGGATGCGCTCGTTAAAGGGGTATTCGTAAAGGATCACGCTAGGGCTTTTATGGGTAGGTCAGAGGCTACTTCGATGATAGCCCGAAGCGGTGAGAAATTTGATGAACCTCGGCGCCCAGTTGCGCAAGCGTCAGGTTCGCATTAAAAATAACCGAGTCGGCTGCGCCAAGTCGTTGCTCGCGCCCTGCTTGGGATGACATGATTTTCTCGACAGCGTCACGCGGCAATAGGCTTCGGGTCATCACTCGGCTAATTTGAACTTCTGGCGTGCAATCTACCACCAGCACATGATCAACTTTTTGCCGCCAGGTCGCTGACTCCACCAGCAATGGAATATCAAACACGATGCAGGGACAGCCTGCATGAACGCCCACTTGGGCTTGGCGCTCTGTTTCAAGGGCCACCATCGGGTGAATAATGGACTCAAGCCGTTGGCGTGCACTTGCATCTGTGTGAATAAGCGCGCGCATTTTCTCTCGGTCCAAAGCGCCTGAAAGGGTTGTGAATGCTGGTCCAAAAGTAGCTACAATCAGCGGCATGGCCTGACCCTGTGGCAGTGTCAGTTCGCGGGCAATAGCGTCGGCATCCACCACGACAGCCCCCATCTTCGCGAAAAGTTGGGCGACCGTGCTCTTGCCACTTCCAATCCCGCCGGTCAGTCCTAGCCGGACAGAAGTCAGCACGATCTACAACCCGAAAAATTGAAGAATGGAACTTGGTCCAAAAAACATGACCGTGAATCCGGCACCTGCCAGAAAAGGCCCGAACGGAACATAGCCGCCCTCGCGCAGTCCGCTGGAGAATTTCATGACAATGCCCACCATGGCGCCAATAACCGACGCCATCAGAATGATGGGTATCAGCGCCTGCCAGCCAAACCAGACCCCTAACGCTGCAAACAGTTTGAAATCACCAAACCCCATGCCTTCTTTTCCTGTGATCAGCTTGAAGGCCCAGTAGATGAGCCACAAAGACATATAGCCTGCGATGGCACCCCAGACGGCGGCTGAAAGTGGCACTGTGGTCCATTGCAGCAGGGCCGCAACCAGACCACTCCAGAGCAGAGGCAGTGTCATGTCATCTGGCAATAGCGTTGTGTCCCAGTCGATCAGGGCCAAGGCCAGGAGCGTGGCAGAAAAAAAACACCAGAGCAGCGCGGTGGGAGTGGCGCCCCATTTCCAGGCGCAATATAAAAAAAGTGCGCCAGTGGTCATCTCTACCAGCGGGTAACGGATGCTGATCGGCGTTGAACAAGCAGAGCATTTGCCGCGCAAATAAAGATAGCTCAGGACGGGAATATTTTCATACCAACTGATTTGATGGCTGCACTTTTGGCACCGAGAGCGCGGCACGCTCAAGTTAAATTTTTCGGTGACGGGTAACTCCTTCTCAGCCAGTTCTGCGCATTCAGCTTTCCACTGCGCCTCCAGCATGAGGGGCAGCCGGTAAATAACGACATTGAGAAAGCTGCCAATCAGCAGCCCAAGAATTCCGAACCCAGACAGGTCAAGCCATTGCAAAACCTGCATCAGACAACCTGACCCAGTTTGAAGATGGGCAGGTACATGGCCACCACGATGCCGCCAATGACGGTGCCCAGAATCACAATAATGATGGGCTCCATCAAGCTGGAAATGCCCGCCACCATGTCGTCGACCTCGGCTTCGTAAAAGTCAGCGGCCTTGCTGAGCATGTGATCGATAGACCCCGACTCTTCACCAATGGAGCACATCTGCAAAACCATGGACGGAAAGAGATTGGTGTTGGTCATGGCGACCGTCAGCGCGGTACCCGTGGAAACTTCTTGCTGAATTTTCTTGGTGGCCATCTCATAGACAGAGTTGCCAGCAGCGCCCCCCACGGAATCAAGCGCCTCCACCAAGGGAACGCCAGCTGCAAACATGGTAGACAAGGTGCGCGTCCAGCGTGCAATACATGATTTGTCGACCAAAGTGCCAAAGATCGGCATCTTGAGCATGATACGGTCCATGACGTGTTGCATCTTCTCGTTACGCCGCCACGCTTGCATGAAGAAATAAAAGCCGCCGCCCAGACCCCCAAAAATAAGCCACCAATATTTCACGAAAATTTCGCTAATGGCAATCACAGCCAGTGTCGGCGCGGGCAGATCCGCGCCGAAATTGGAAAATACTTCCTTGAAAGCGGGCACCACAAAAATCATGATGACCGCTGTGACGACGAAGGCGACGATCAGCACCGAGATCGGGTACATCAAGGCAGATTTGATTTTGGACTTGATCGCCTCTGTTTTTTCCATGTAGACCGCAAGTCGGTCCAGGAGTTGGTCCAAAATGCCGGCCGATTCACCCGCCTCAATCAGGTTGCAATAGAGGTTGTCAAAGTAAAGCGGAAATTTACGAAAGGCCACACTGAGCGAGGTCCCCGTTTCAACATCAGTACGGATGTCGTTAAGAAGTTTGGTTACGCTGGCATTGGGGTTCCCGCGTCCCACGATGTCAAAAGCTTGAAGCAAGGGCACGCCAGCCTTCATCATGGTCGCCAGTTGACGTGTGAAGATGGCCATGTCCTTCGGCTTGATCGATTTTCCAGAGCGCATCCTGCGTTTTTTGATCTTGGATGCCATGACCCCTTGACGTCGCAGCGCCGCTTTGACCTGATTCTCTCCAGATGCTCTCGTTTCACCGCGAACTTGTTTGCCGTTGCGGTCCTTACCTTCCCATTCAAAGACAAACTCTTTGGTGCCTTTTGACTTTTCAGTTGCCATGTGGTCCCTTGAGGTGTGGGTTTGTTAGTCTATTCGTTCGTCACGGCTAGTACTTCTTCCAGAGAAGTAAAGCCTAATTTTGCTTTTTGCAAGCCGGATTGCCGTAAGGTGCGCACACCTTCACGTTTTGACTGCTCAGCGATCTCAAGCGCATTGCCATCACGCAGAATAATGCGCTGGATTTCCTCGCTGATGGGCATGACCTGGTAAATGCCAACGCGGCCTTTGTATCCGTTATTGCACATGGAGCAACCCACCGCTCGATAAGTGATCCACGGTTCTTTAAGTTCATCCTCGGAATAGCCGGCATCTGTCAGCACTTTTTTGGGTATCTCGATGGGGGACTTGCAATTCGGGCAAAGTCGGCGCGCCAGGCGCTGCGCCGTGATGAGGATCACACTGGAGGCGATATTAAAGGGTGCAATGCCCATATTTCGCATCCGGGTGAGCGTTGTGGGTGCATCGTTTGTGTGCAAAGTGGAAAGCACGAGATGGCCCGTTTGCGCTGCTTTAATGGAAATATCTGCTGTTTCAAGGTCGCGAATTTCGCCAACCATGATGATGTCCGGGTCTTGACGCAGGAATGATTTCAAGGCGACAGCAAAAGTCAGACCCGCTTTTTCATTCATGCTGACCTGGTTCACACCTGGCAAATTGATTTCGCAAGGATCTTCAGCGGTGGCAATATTGACGCCAGGCTTATTCAGTATGTTCAGGCACGTGTAAAGGGACACGGTCTTGCCAGAGCCCGTAGGACCCGTGACCAAAATCATCCCATAAGGTCGGCCAATCGCTTGCATAAGCCTGGCTTTTTCTTCGGGTTCATACCCCAACGCATCAATCCCTAACTTGGCACTGCTCGGGTCAAGGATACGAATTACAATTTTTTCGCCAAACAAAGTCGGAAGAGTGCTGACACGAAAGTCAATGACCCGGTCTGGGCCAATCTTCAGCTTCATCTTTCCATCTTGTGGCACGCGCTTCTCCGAGATGTCCATTCTCGAAATAACCTTGATGCGAGAAGCCAACTTGTCCTTGATGGCGATGGGCGGGGAGGCAATTTCTCTGAGCTCTCCGTCAATCCGGAATCGAACACGGTAATTGTGTTCGTAGGGTTCGAAGTGCAAATCTGAAGCGCGCATGCTGAAGGCATCCAGCAGCATCTTGTGCAAAAACTTGACGACCGGTGCGTCCTCAACTTCGGAAGCCGCTGCGACCGAACTATCTGTAACAGCTTCTGCGTAAGACTCTTCAAATTCGAACTCACTGCCAATGATGTTGTCCATCGTCTCGGCAGCAGTCGTCGCGCTGACGGTAACTAGTTTCAGGAGTTTGTCGTATTCGGCAATCACCCAATCAACACTTAACTGGGTAGCAAATTTAATTTTTTCGACGGCTTGGCTGTCAGACGGGTCGGCGGTGGCCACGATTAACCGATTGTTACGCTTGCTTAAGACTACGACACGGTAGTCGTGGCAAATTTTTACGTCCAGCAATCCTTTGGGAAGGCGCTGTGAGTCGATGGCATCCAAATCGATCAATGGGGCAGCAAAAGCTGTCGACATCGTGTGCGCGAGATCTGCCGCCGAAACCACCCCGGAACCGGTTAGCTCGGCTATAAAACTGGTTCGGCTGCTTTGCGCTTTTCGGTAAATTTCTTCCGCAGACTTTTGCCCTAATTTGCCAGCGAGTACAAGGGCACGACCCAAACCCGGAAGGGCATTGGTAGATGATTCGGAATGAGGGGTGTCAACAGCGGCCATAGTTCGAAAATGTACTACTTCAACATGGTTTCATTCGACTACAACGAGTTGCCTGAACGAATTAAATCAAAAGGCAACGAGTTTTAGCTGCAAGGATGTATTTTGACAACAAAATGGTCGGAATGAGAGGATTCGAACCTCCGACCCCTTCGTCCCGAACGAAGTGCGCTACCAGGCTGCGCCACATTCCGAATTTGTTGCCCTCAAACTCCTGAATTATCAGGACTGGCGTTCGAGCAACTGATCAGATAATTGTATCAAACAGTCGGTGTGAGGGCCTGCTGGAAGCAGTCTGGCAGCCGTAGCAGCGCGTTGTGCCTCCTGTGTGGCTGCCAGTCTGGCGACATCAAGGGCACCCGTGGTTTTAACGATGTCAACCACTTGAGCCAGCATGGAGACTCCGCCGGTTTCAATCGCTTCTTTAATCAGGCTGCGCTGGCTTGGCGTTCCACGCTGCATGGCCGCAATCAGGGGGAGGGTGGTTTTGCCTTCGCGCAAGTCGTCGCCCAGGTTTTTTCCCATGACATCCGCCTCGCCGGTGTAGTCGAGTACATCATCAATGACCTGAAAAGCGGTGCCAAGGGCCTGGCCATAAATGGCACAAGCCTCTTCCATTTCTGGCGTGCCACCAGCAAGAATGGCCCCTACGCGTGCGCTCGCTTCGAATAATTTGGCGGTTTTGGATCGGATCACTTGCAGGTAGCCGGCCTCATCAAGCGCGGCGTTGTGCATATTCATTAATTGCAGCACTTCACCTTCGGCGATCACGTTGGTGGCGTCGGCAAGGACTTCCATGATGCGCATGTTTTGGGCGTCCACCATCATCTGGAACGCACGGGAGTAAAGAAAATCACCCACCAACACGCTAGCCGGATTGCCAAAGGTTTCATTGGCGGTGGCGTTGCCGCGCCGCAGCGCTGAGTCGTCCACCACGTCGTCGTGCAACAGGGTGGCTGTATGAATGAATTCAACGACAGCGGCCAAATTGAAACGCTGCTCACCGCGGTAGCCTAACGCTCCGCATGTCAACAACAGGAGCGATGGGCGTAATCGTTTGCCCCCTGCGGCAATGATATAGCGCGAGACTTGACCAACCAGCGGGACGGACGAGTCCAGTCGGCGGGCGATAACCTGGTCAACTTCGCGCATATCTTGCGCAATGATCGACAGTGAATGAGCGGGGTTAGGGGTATTGACTTGCAAAACAAATGACCGGTTGTGTGGGGCGCATTATAGAAACTTGTGCACACACAAATTTGGATGAATTTGTTAAGTTTGCTGAAAAATTACGGCTGCACTATAATAGCTGGCTCTGCGAAAATTCGTTCCCAGAGCAAACGAGAAGAGGTCATCATGTACGCGGTCATAAAAACCGGCGGCAAGCAATACAGAGTTGCTGCCGGCGAAAAAATTAAAGTAGAACAGATTGCTGCGGACGTAGGCCAAGAGATTGTTTTCAATGAAGTTTTGGCAGTCGGCAACGGCGCAGATCTGAAAGTTGGAACTCCCTTGGTGTCCGGCGCAACTGTGAGTGTCACAGTTCTGGCTCACGGCAAGCACGACAAAGTTAGCATTTTCAAAATGCGTCGTCGCAAGCACTACCAGAAACGTCAAGGGCATCGTCAACAGTTCACTGAACTGCTGATCGGCGCGATTGTTGCTTAAGAGGTAAGAGTCATGGCACAGAAAAAAGGCGGCGGCTCTACGCGAAATGGGCGCGATTCC
>NZ_JBAWYV010000053.1:0-22483 GCF_037143375.1 Rhodoferax sp.
CGCTTGAAACACTGGCGGGTGTTGCCGCCATGTCTCGTTCACGATTCGCCAAGCATTTTTTGGACATTGTCGGGGCTACCGCCATGGACTATCTAACCGACTGGCGCATCAGCATCGCACAGGGCTTGCTCAAACGCGGCAAGCCTTTGAAAGCCGTGGCACCGGCCGTGGGTTACTCCAATGAGACCGCGTTTGCACGAGCGTTTGCCCGGCGCACCGGGGTTTCACCCAGTAGCTGGGTTGCGGCCATTGATGGCGAATGACTTACAGAAAATTCGCAGTTCTGCTCTCGACTTCCCATTGGGTTCAGCCGAAACTTGCTTTACATTGCAATAAAATCCGTTGGCAAAAGCATTCGTAACAAGCCCAAATCCCGCTTTTAGAAAAGGAAAAGTCGATGTCCAAACATTTTGGCAATATGAAAAGACTTCAGTCAAAACTGATTGCCCGTTACGGGGCAGAGGATGACTTAGTAAAACAAGTATCAGAAGAACTTGAAGTGCTTGAGGCTATTGAGTCCAAGCGTTCCGGCAGTTTCATCCCCCGCGCGTCTTTGCGCAGAAAAGCTGACTTGGCGATGCCGCCACCGATATCAAAATAATTTCGTTCAATCACGACCCCCTGGTCAACTTGGAATCTAAATAACCACCACGGCAAGCAATGCCCTGAAAACCATCTGACCCGTGGCTATATCTCGGTTTCTAAAAATTGCAATGTCTCAGTCAGGCGGGGTCACACACAGATTTCCCAATTTCATCCAAGTGGTACTTCAGACTCATCCGATCCAGTGAGTCGGTCGGCAATGAGATAAAAAGCTCAAGCCGCTTGCGCAAGTTGAACCCGGCAGCCAAGAAAGCATGTTGTTTTTCTTCAGCGCTGCCTTTGACTTTACCTGGGTCCGTCACACTCCAGTGCGCGGCGACGGGATGACCGGGCCAAATGGGACACTGGTCTTCCACCGCATCGTCACATAGCGTCAAAATAAAGTCCATGACAGGTGCATCTTGGTTCGCAAATTCATCCCAAGATTTACTGTACAGACCCTCCGTGGGCAGGCCGATATGCTGAAGAAATTCAATGGCGTTTGAATTCACCGTTCCGGTCGGAAAACTTCCTGCCGAGAACGCCCGAAAGCGTCCTTTACCCAGTGCGTTCAACTGCGCTTCTGCTAAAAGACTGCGCGCCGTGTTGCAGGTGCACAGAAAAAGTACATTGAAGACTTTGTCACTCATAACTATGCTTTCAGGTTGTCAATGTTCGAAAAAATGAAGGGTGCTCATCAAGCTGTTTTGCAATCGATAGTGAGGTAATTATTGCTCTAAATTTGCCTCCAAATTGACAACACCCAAGGACGCGGTGAACGCGCGCAATGAAAGCATTCGTTCGAAAGTTTGTTCTAGATCAATAAAAAGATAAAACTCATGCGCTTTACTTTGGAAAACCGGGGATACTTTTACTCTCAATTAGGGTAAACCCCATGTCAAAACATTCTGGCAACTTGAATCGACTGCACTCAAAACTGCTCGCCCGCTATGGCGTCGACGACGTTTTGGTCGTGCAACTCAAAACTGAACTTGATTTGCAAAAAAACCAGAGCGCCGTGCATAGCCGCTGGTCAGTTTCATATTTCAAATTTATCAGAGGGGCGACTCTCCTGAGCGTCCAGTAATTACACGGCTATCCAATCCGGCATTGCACCTGGCGAGCCTTACGGGCTGGCAAAAAATATTGTTCGATGACCAAGGCAAGCGGCCAATGCTTGGACGCGGGTCAAACGAAGTTGACACATTGGCGTCATCGTCGACTGCTACTATTTTTTAAGAATAAACGCTTAGAAAATATCAGGGGCCACCATGTCATCACCCGTCTATCGGATAGAAAGCAATCACCCCATCGTCGGTCCTTTGCTGCCGTATTTGCATACCGCCAAATCAATCGTTATCACGGTGCGTGAGCTCGCCGTAGCGATGGCGTCGAAAAGTTCAACGGAGCCCTGCGGCCATGAAATTCGGGTAGTTCATCTGCCATCGGGTGAAGTCATTTTCAGAAAAACTGATGCGTATTCACCGGGTTTCGCCCGCAATTTTTGACCAGGTCGACTGCGCTTTGCCTAAAGGCGTTCTCCGTCCAGCCGGCACCTTAGCTAGTCGAGACGAATGGGCGGGCTGGAAATCGGCATTTTTATGACTCTCATTTTCATCGGGCTCCCCCTGTTTCCCATGCTGCTTTGGCTGGGCGTTATCCGCCTTGATAAGGAAAGGGTTCGCAAACACATTATGGCGAGCATTGGAACTACCGCTTCTATTCGGTGGCGACCACTGAAGCACGGATGGACGTCAGATACTTTGCGATATGGCGATGGCAACAGAATCTACGAGGTTCATTACATTGACTTGAATGGGAATTCTTGCCACGCGTGGTGCAAAACGTCATTACTGGGTGGTGTCGGTTTGGCGCCTGATGAATTGTGAAGCACTGAAACGATGGGCCGCTAATCGACCCTGACAGCGAAAGTACTCTGCCGGTACCACAAGGTTGGTGATGAAGCGTGTTGCGTGGGCTTCCCCGGTGACATACATCGCGCACTTCAATGCGGCTCCTTGGGAGGCGCTCATAATTCATAGGTCAGGAACGAGCCCGCAAACGACTCGGCAGCCTAAGCAGAGTTGTGCAAGAACGGTTCAACATATCGCCAACTCAGGAAGCCACGAAGTAAATGAGTATTGACATATTTTCCACAAACAATATAAACTGTATACCTCGTTTATTTTTAAGGAATTTTACTCATGGACGCCACCGAATACAACACCACAGCCACCAACTCAGTGAAAGCAATCCCGCTCGCAGCAACTCCGGTTGTGGCCAAGGCTGCGACGGCACCCGTGGCAGCAAAGCGCGTCGCAAAACCACGCATTCCGGCAGTCAAAGCCACTGTCAAAGCTCCGGTCAAGACAGCAGTCACTAAAGCACCCGCCAAGACCCCCGTCACTAAATCAGCCGTTAAAGCCGCCGTCAATGCAGCCGTGAAAGCGACTGCCAAAGTGAAAGTCAAGGCAGTGGCCAAACCCAAAGCAGCAAAGCCTGCCAAAGTTAAGAAGCCAAAATTGGTACGCGACAGCTTCACCATTCCCAAAGCAGAATACACCGTGCTCGAAGACCTGAAGCAACGCGCCGGTAAATTGGCCAGTTCGGTTAAAAAGAGTGAATTCATCCGTGCCGGCATCAAGGCCCTGGCGGCCATGACCGACAGCGCATTTCTGGCCGCTGTAAAGGCCGTGCCTGCCATTAAAACTGGCCGCCCGACCAACGCCAAAGCAGAGTAATCCTGCCAGGAAGCGGTCTTGGTGTCATAAAAGAGAAGGAAGTTCGTGATTTATTTGCCAGATTGACCACTGAAAATTAAGTCATATTTGGCATTTATAGCGGTTCACTTTGATGGCGTGTACTTTCTCTTTACGTCCTTCATAGCTCAACGACTTCACACATCAGCAGTCCGTAACAAAAGCTGCTGTTCTCTTTGCGAGCGCAAGTAACGGACTGCTTTCGTTATCGCACCAGTTGCATCCAAAGGGCAGGACCAGCCAGCGTGAGCCAAGAACCCCCCAATATCAGTAGCGTCAGAAAGACGGCGGCACTGCCGCAATCTTTAGCCTTGCCGGCGAGTACATTGATATCGGGTGTGGCCATGTCCACCACCGCCTCTAAACCGGAATTCAACAATTCAGCAGCCAATACCAGACCCATCAGTGCAAGCAACAACACGGTATCAAGTTTGGGGAGTTGAAGCCACAGCGTCAGGGGCACCAGTAGCAGGACAAGTACGAGTTCCTGCCGAAAGGCCGCCTCGTCTCTCCAAGCACTGCGGATGCCCTGCTCAGAATATTGCATGGCCCGAAAGACACGAACGAAACTCAATGCGGTAGTAGATTTCACGAGAAACTCCCAGATAAATTCAAGGCAACGAAAGATATTAGTGCCAAATTGGCTTGCGAACGTTGTGCAACTCGTTTGAATTCAAACGAGCCACTTTGTGTCGGGTACTCAGCGTATGAGATGCATGCATGAGTCCAATGCTGAGCCATACGGCAACGCTGAAGTAGAGAGACATCCAGACCACCTCCGATTCCCAGTCCGACCAGCGCTGGGAAACCACCCACCGGCCAGAAACGTCAGTCAGGCCCTGTGCGATGCTGAGGTACTGGTGTCCCTGACCTTCATCGAAAACCCAGCGCGCCCAGTACATTGGCACATCGACTTCAAACATGTAGACAACGTAGCAGAACCCGACTGCGCTGGCCATTGCGAGAAAGGGACGATGAGCTCGGTCACTGTGCGGCCACAGATAGAGAAAGCTGGCAACAAGCATGGCGGCGGTCACTCCCCAGAGGGATTCCTCCAAAACATGTCCTATATTGGACGTGGTTAGCACGGCATACCAGGAGCAGGTCTCCGCCACCACAATTAAGGGAACAATCCAGCGTGAGACTCTAACGGCAAACTGACTACGGTATGTTTGTGCCACCGTATGCAAAAGCAACGCCCATTGCGCCGCAAAACACAGTTCTGCAATGGTGGCAACCGATCGGCCTACAACGACACTGGATAGCCAGGAATCGACCATGACAATGCGCTGTACGTCGTACACAGGAAAAAAGGAGCGGTAGGCACACCCAAGGACGTAACCGGCGGAGAGGAGCACATGCCAATGCAGGGTCGACCATGTCCCCATTCGGAGCGAGCCGCAGCGGTATCGCAAAAATTGTGTGGACGCGACCCACGCCAGCACGTTGACGGCGCTTACGCTACAGAGAAATGACCACCAGGAGAGTGCAGCATCATTCATGGAATTAACCGTATAAACTATATATACCGTTTATATACTTTGCGCGGGATTTTGTAAATAGGTAGGTAAAGTAACAGCCGCTAGTCGATGACATCTTGATGAATTCAATGTCCGCCGATTCGACGTGCCAACTTTCCTTGATCTGAAGCAATAGTCATCTCTGCGTCAGATAAGTTTTCATCCAACTGTCATCGACGGCTTCTACATTGGCCCGTGTGCTTGGGCACACACATTCAGCCATGTAGTCAAGGAATAAAACCATGCGAGATTTCTGGAAGAAAATTCAACAGTTGCAGTGGGATGACCACCGCTACTACCACCAGTGCCGGATCAATCAGACCCTGCACCTGATCAGCGCCATCAGTTTTCTGGTTGCCTATGCGCTACTGTTTAAAGACCCGGCGATGGCCGGTATTGTGGGCTGGGCCGTGGGCATGGTGACGCGGCAAAGCGGCCACATCTTTTTTGAACCACGTGGTTTTGATGCCATCAACAACACCAGCTACGACCACAAGGAATCCATCAAGGTTGGCTTCAATATGCGACGCAAGGCGATTTTGATTTCGATCTGGTTGTCACTCCCGGTTCTACTGGCCCTTAGTCCCAACTTATTCGGCCTGATCCAGCCAACGATTGGCATGAACGGTTATCTGCATAACTTGGGCTTGCTTTGGCTGGCACTGGGTGTGAGTGGTCTGCTGTTTCGCACGGTGCATTTATTCTTCATCCGCAGCCCGTCCTGGGGCCTGGCTTGGGCCTGCAAGATTCTGCTGGATCCAATTCATAACGTGCAGGAATACTGGACCTCGCCGCTCGCCCTGATGCGCGGCCAGCGTCTGGACCCTCTGCAGTCCCACAAATAAGGAACGTCAGGATTGACGGCATAGTCCCGTTTTGAAGCCGGTTTTTCCTGGCCACCTGAAGGCGAAACGTGCACTGGGCGCGTGGACCTTCTATTGCGGTAGCACGGGCGCGATGATTCCTCATTCGGTAGGTTCAAGCGCTTCCGTCGTCAATTTAAAGTATTGAAGCTTTTTTACAAATTTATTGGGTCTCTCGGATGAAATCTTTCCTACAAAAAGATGCATCGCAAATTCGGTCCATCGTCATCATCAAGTCACACAATTGATTTATCGCTGTGATTGTCTTTTTGAACTTCGCAATAAACCTGTGCTACTGGCACTAGACCCGCACCTCTAATGATTGCTGCAGTGCAGCAATCATTCACCAAGCGAACAAACTTTCCCTACAATTTATTCATGCTGCACTGCAACATGAATTATCGGATGTCGCATATACCAAGTAGTCAGATTTTTTACAACCTTAATTCAAGGAAATTTACATGAACACCACCGCAGCACAATTCATCGAATCCAACAAAGCCAGCCTGAAAGCCCTCGAAAGCGCAACGACTCAAGCTTTCGCTGGTGTTCAGAAACTGGTTGAACTGAACCTGACTGCTTCCAAAGCCTCTTTGGGCGAGACGTTCTCCCACGTTCAAGCAGTTCTCGTCGCTAAAGACGCTCAAGAACTCGCTGCACTGCAAACCAGCTTGATCAAGCCTTTGGGTGATAAATCTGCTGCTTACTTTGAGCAGGTCAAGACCATCGTGACAGGCAGCACCGCTGACTTCACGAAGTCTTTCGAAGCCAAGACTGCTGAAGCTCAAAAAGCTTTCGCTGGCGTGATCGAAAACATGACCAAGAACGCACCGGCCGGAACTGATTCGGCAGTCGCAGCTTTCAAAAATGCAATGTCTGTAGGTCAGACTGGCATTGAGTCCGCTCAGACGCAAGCTAAACAAGCCATTGAAATCGCTCAAACCAACATTGAAGCTGCATCGACTAAAACCGTTACTGCCGTCAAGAAAGTTACTTCAAAGGCTTAATTGGGCCTTGTCATTGAATAGTAGTAACTAGCAAATGGCACCAAGAGGTTCTGTTTGTATTTTCCGTGTCGTCAGATTTACCAAGTGCGGTTCGCACTCAAACCAAAAGGGCACAGACGATGTTCATTGAACCGCAAAACAGAGCTGATACATGCGTTTCACTGCTGGCGGAAGTTGATTTCAAATGGCTGATGGCTGGGCAAGGTCTGTTAATTGACCTGCCCCGTTTTCGGGGTGACTCTATTTATGCCGCAGGGTTGATAGCCTTAGCGCTTGATTCAGATTCTGTGGTTTTACGTGCATCCGCATCTATGCTACGGGCGCAACCCAACAAACAACTCACTTAGCAAAGGTCACTGGTTATTTGTGTCGATTGATTTCTTGTCGGTCGGCCAACATTGTTTGCAATGCCAGACTGACTAGAGGTGCTATGTCCTGGGCCATCGCCTTTTCTGCGTCAATGCCGCTGTAGCAACCCATACAGCACGGTTTTTCCTTTGTCCAGCCAAGTGAAATGATGGCATCCATTGCCCTCAAAACTGGATCTTGTATCTTGGCTGGCCCCTTTGAACTGATTTATTACTAACTAGGAACTCATATGAATGAACAAAACGGCTACGACATTGAAGACCTGAGCGTGGGCATGAGCGCCACCTTTTCCAAAACCATCACCGAAGCGGACATCATCATGTTTGCCGGCGTCTCGGGCGACATCAATGCCCTGCACATCAATGAAGAATACGCTGCCACCACCGCGTTCAAGGGCCGTATTGCGCACGGCATGCTGTCAGCCGGACTGATCTCGGCCACGCTGGCCAACCGCCTGCCTGGCCCTGGAACGGTTTACCTCAGCCAGATGCTCAACTTTTTGGCGCCAGTTTGCATTGGCGACACCGTGCATGCCACCGTCACGGTACGTGAAATCGGTGATCGCGGCCGTGCCGTGCTCGACACCACATGCACCGTCAAGGGCGTGAAGGTTATTGATGGCGAAGCCACCGTCAAGATCGATTCATCGGTGCGACGCGCAGCCAAGGCAAGCGCCAAAGCTTGATCGCCAACACGTTCAATATTGCAACAAAAGCTGCCTCACAAGCCTTTATCGTCCGAGCCTCTGACCAGGGCGTTTCAACTGGCATGCGGCAGGGCCGCAGCCAGAATCGCGGCATAGACCCCAGCACTTAGGGTGCGGGCATCATGCTGCACATTCAGCATGCAAGGCGTTGCTGATGAGATCAATGGCCCACCACAAGTCGTCTTCCTTGACGTTCAAGGGTGGTGACAGCACCAGCACATTGCCTTGCCCGACCTTGAATGACAAGCCTTCGCTCAGGCATCGGTACAGCACGGCTTCAGCCAGGTCTGCTGCATCGCGGGTACCAAGGTTGCCGAGTTCAATTCCAACGAGCAGGCCTGCCCCTCGCACTTCGACGATGGCGGGCAATGAAATGGCCAATTGCTGCAGTCGCTGCATCATCTCCTGGCCCAGACGCTGACTGCGAGCCAGTAACTGTTCTTCTTCGATCACGTCCAGCACCGCCAAACCGGCAGCGCAGGCCATCGGATTTTTTTCATGGGTGTAATGCCCCAATGAAATATGCTGGCCGACATCGAAGTCAGCACGTGCAATCAGGGCGGCCAGCGGCATACTGGCACCACCCAAGCCCTTGCCAATGACCAGCATGTCGGGCTCAATCCCGTAACGCTCCACGGCAAACAAATGCCCAGTACGACCCAACGCAATAGGGATTTCGTCCAGTATCAGCAGAGCACCGTGGCGGTGGCATATCTGACGCAACCGCTTGTAGTAGTCAGTGGGCGGCACTTGAACATCGGTGCATCGCACGGTTTCCACAATCACGGCCGCAACATCGCCTTCTTTCTTCAGGCAGTAGTCGATGTAGTCCACGCAACGCAAGGCACATTGACCCGCGCAACCAAATGCACAGTTGCGCGGGTCACACGGTGGGACGTGCTCGGCGCCAGGCAGCAAGGGACCAATGCCACGACGGAAAACGGCTTCACCACCAATCGAGATGGCATCCAGAGAGGCCCCGTGAAAGGAATCCCACATGGAAATCGTCTTGAAGCGACCGGTTACCAGTCGCGCCAGCTTGAGTGCCATGCCGATGGCCGCCGTGCCACCTGGTGCAAACAGCAATTTGGCATTTTCAATGGGAGCCGCTGTGCAAAGGCGCCGTGCCAAATCAATGGCAGGCCGATTGGTGTAGCGGCGCGGGCTAAAGGGCAATTGATCCAGCGTGTCGCGCAGTGCAGCCACGACCTTGGGGTGACCATAGCCAATCTGGTGCAGGCTGTTGCCATGAAAATCAAGAATGCGGCGCCCCGCTACGTCTGTGAGCCAGGCGCCCTCGGCGCCAGTCAAGGCATTGAGACAGGGTGTGGACATGGATTGGTGCAGGAACCAGCGTTGGTCTTCCTCCAGCCACTGACGGGTGGTGTCGTCCAAGTGGGCGGCTTGCCACGCTTGGCGGCGGTCCCCCAGATTGACATCGCCCTCGGCCCGGTCGAATTCAGCAGCCATGACTGACTCCTGCCAGTTCGCCATCGCGCAGCATCCGTTGCCGCCCGCCTTGCGCGTGGGCATACAGTGCCTCCCCACAACCGAGCCCATCACGCTGCTCCAGCATGTCCACAATGGCGCTGTGTTCCTGCGCAAAATGAGGGATGGCCATGGGCGTCATCAAATTTCGTTTGCGAAACAGCGCCAACTGCTTGGCCAATTTGCGGTATGTGACTGTCAAAGTCAGGTTGCCTGTCATGGCGATGATCTTGTCGTGAAAGTCCAAATTCAGGATGTGGAACTGATCGACATCAGTTTTATCAACTGTTTTCATTTGGTCGGTGAGCTTGCGCAAGTCGCTAAGTTGTTCCGCGTTGATGCGCTCGGCCAGTAAGCGCCCGGCCGTGGCGTCAAGGCCGGCGCGCACTTCGTAAAGCTCGGCGGCCTCCCTTAACTCGACCACACGAACAAAGGCGCCTCGATTTTTTTCCTGGTAAATCAGCCCGGACTCCTCTAGTAACCGAAAGGCTTCACGCAAGGGTCCGCGCGAGACGCGAAAACGCTCGGCCAGCGCTACTTCGTTGAGTTTGGCGCCCGGTGCAAGTTCGCCAGAGAGGATTAGGCTCTCGACCGAGTCGGCCACCAGGCGTGTGAGTGAAGTGCTTTGCACTAGGGAAAGCACGTTGTCCAGAGGGACGGATAGGGCACGTTGCATGACTTTTCCTTGTTGTCGATTGCGGCAGTATAGGGCTACAAAGCATTTTGTATATTGTCAACAATCTGTCACATCGCGGCATTAAGCTGTCGGCAGTGCTGTGAATTTGGCTCGTCAGTTTCATTGAAATGAAGAGGCTGCACAGTTCCCGCAGATCCCTTTTTGGAGAAACAAAATGCAATTCAAACGTATTGTTCGCAGCCTTGCTGCTGCCAGTCTGGCCCTGGCGGCCATCATGCCGGCCTTAGCCCAGAAGACAGTGCTCAATGTATACACCGCCCTGGAGACCGATCAGTTAAAGGCGTACCAAGAGTCCTTCAACAAGACCAATCCAGATATTGAAATCAAGTGGACGCGTGACTCCACCGGAATCATCACTGCCAAATTGTTGGCCGAAAAAAGCAAGCCCGTTGCCGATTTTGTGATGGGAGTAGCAACCACCAGTATGGTCGTGTTTGAGCAAGAAGGCATGCTGCAACCGTATGCACCAGCGCACCTAAAATCACTCAACCAACGCTTTCGTTCTGCCTCCAATCCACCAACCTGGGTGGGGATGGATGTATGGGGAGCAGCCATTTGCTACAACGTGATTGAGTTGCAAAAACAAGGACTGCCCCGCATTGAAAGCTGGAAAGACCTGTTGCGCCCTGAGTTCAAGGGCAAAATCGTCATGCCCAACCCCAACTCATCAGGTACAGGCTTTCTGGATGTCACCGCCTGGCTGCAGATATTCGGTGAGAAAGGCGGCTGGGATTACATGGACAAACTCCATGACAACGTAGCCGTTTACACACATTCAGGCTCCAAGCCCTGTGTGATGGCGGGCAATGGCGAGTTCCCCGTGGGCATTTCGTTTGAATACCGCGCCAACACCGTGCGCGCCAAGGGCGCACCGATTGACATCGTGTTCCCCAAAGAAGGTCTGGGCTGGGACATTGAATCATTCGCCATCATGAAAGGAACCCCGCAAGTCGCTGCTGCCAAAAAGCTGGCTGATTGGGCCTCCAGTCGCGAAGCCAATGAGTTGTACGCCAAGAATTTTGCCGTGGTGGCTTGGCCTGGTATCGCGACACGTCTGAAGTATGTGCCGGCCGATTATGAGCAGCGCCTTGTCAAGAACGATTTTGAAAAAATTGGCAAAGAGCGTGCAACGGTCCTGGCTGAATGGCAGAAACGTTATTCGACCAAATCCGAGCCGAAGAAGTAATTGCACTTATTCATCCCGCCAACCGTCGAGAGGGTGATCTGCCATGGCGCATCTTGAGATCAAGCAACTGAGCAAGCGCTTTGGTAGTTTTACGGCACTTGATGGTATCGACCTGAGCGTCGCGCAGGGTGAATTCGTTGTTTTACTGGGACCCTCGGGCTGCGGCAAGACCACGCTGTTGCGTGCCATTGCTGGGCTGGAGCGTCAGGACAGCGGCCAGATATGGCACGCTGGTCACGATATCTCCCGTGCCCCACCGGCCAAGCGAGATTACGGCATCGTTTTCCAATCCTACGCCTTGTTTCCCAACCTGACGGTGGGCGATAACGTGGCGTATGGTCTCAAAAGCCGTCGCACCGGTCATGCCCCAGGTGCCGTGGGCACACAACAGCGCGTAGCAGACATGCTGGCACTGGTGGGCTTGCCTGGTATCGAAGAAAAATACCCTACCCAACTGTCCGGTGGACAACAACAGCGCGTTGCCTTGGCCCGTGCGCTGGCCACAGCGCCGCATCTTTTGCTACTCGATGAGCCTTTGTCGGCGTTGGATGCCATTGAGCGTGTTCGTCTACGCTCTGAAATTCGCCAGTTGCAATCCAAGCTGGGCATTACCACGCTGATGGTGACGCACGACCAGGAAGAAGCCCTGTCAATGGCAGATCGCATTGTGGTCATGAAAAACGGTCGGGTTCAGCAAATCGGTACACCACAGGATATTTACCGTGAACCTTGCAATGATTTTGTGGCCGACTTCATTGGGCGTGGCAACCTGCTGGACGCCACCTTGTTGGACCAAGATGTATTCAAATTTGGCAAGGTGAGCTTGCGCTGTGCCAGCGCGGTGCAACGCCATGTTGCACACCGCTTCTATGTCCGACCAGAAGACATTTGCCTGCACAGCATCACCGATTCGCCAGAAAACAGTTTCACCGCCACGGTGAACAAAACCGAATTCATGGGTTCGAGTTACCTCGTCACGCTGGCGTCGGAAATGGGGCAAAACAAACCCCTCGTGGCGCAATTTTCCAGCAACTACCTCGAAGGACGCCCCATTCATCCGGGTGCCTTGCTGCGGGTGAGCATTCCCGCTGGACACCTGCGTCCCATGCCGCCTTCCTTATGAACACGAGGGTGCTGCCCAACATCGGCGCTGACGCGTCGCGCAACTGGGGCGCCTACGGGCCTACGGTACTGCTGCTTTTGAGTGCTTTGGCCTTGTGCATTTTCATGCTGGTGCCGCTGGGCACCTTGCTGATGGGTAGCGTGCTCGATGACCAAGGACATTTGAGCTTGTCAAAGTTCGTCGAGTTTGCCAGCACCCCCGGTGTGGCAACGGCGACCTGGAACACCTTGTGGGTCGCCACGCTGGTGACACTGATCACGGTGCCACTGGCTTTTATCTATGCCTACGCCTTGCAACGCGCGTGCCTGCCATTGAGCGGGGTGTGGCGCATTGTGGGACTGTCGGCACTGGCCGGACCTTCGCTGGTGGGCGCCATCGCCTTCATTCAATGGTTTGGCACCCAGGGCGTGCTTAAAAGTTGGCTGGGCGAGCACACGGTTTATGGCCCGATTGGTATCACCATGGCCACGGTGTATGCCAGTTTCCCCCATGCCCTGATGTTGCTGGTGGTGGCACTGGCAACCACCGATGGTCGCCTATACGAGGCCGCTGACGCACTGGGCGCCTCACGCTGGCGCAAGTTCTGGACCATTACTTTGCCCAGTGCCAAGTATGGCCTGATCAGTGCTGCCCTGGTGGTGTTTGCCTATTCGGTGAGCGAGTTCGGCATCCCCAAAGTGATTGGTGGAAATTTCCCGGTGCTGGCGGTGGAAATCTACATTCAGGTGGTGGGTATGCACGACTTTGGCCGTGGCGCAGTGGTGGCTTTGCTGCTGTTGGCGCCGGTGCTGATGGCTTTTGCGGCTGAGGGGTACATCCAGCGCAAACAGCACGCCAGCCTGAGTGCCCGCGCTGTGCCGTACGCGCCGCGACCGGACCCCCGACGTGACTTGGCTTTACTGGTTTATTGCGGCGTCATTGGTGTGATCATGCTGGCGATGCTGGGCATGGCGGCTTACACCTCACTGGTGCGCTTTTGGCCGTACAACCTGGAACTGACGTTGAACCATTACCTGTTTGGTCTGACCGAGGCGGGGGTGCTCAATGCCTACCTCAACAGTTTGACCATCGGCGCTCTGACTGCGCTGGTCGGTACCCCCTTCATTTTTGTCACCGCGTATCTGGTGGAGAAAACCCACACCGGTCCGGCTTGGCTACGGCCCTTGATTCGCGCCCTGGCCACGTTGCCCATGGGTGTGCCGGGGCTGGTTCTGGGTATTGGGTACATCCTGTTTTTTAACGCGCCCGGCAACCCGCTCAACGGCTTGTACCAAACGCTTGCCATCATGGTGGTGGCCAACGTGGTGCACTACTACACCTCGTGTCACCTGAGCGCACTGACCGCCTTGAAAAGCATTGACCGTGAATTCGAGGCGGTATCGGCCTCGCTGCGGGTGTCACAGTTCACTACTTTCTGGCGCGTGACCTTGCCGATCTGCCTGCCCGCGGTGCTGGAGATTGCGCGCTACCTGTTTATCAACGCCATGACCACGGTGTCGGCACTGGTGTTCCTGTACTCACCTGGAACCATGCCTGCTTCGGTGTCCATCCTGCATCTGGACGAAGCCGGAGACCTGGGGCCTGCTGCGGCCATGGCGACGCTGATCGTGCTGACCACCATTTCTGTGAGTGTGCTGTATTCCATCGCCACCCACTTTCTGCTGCGGCGCCACCAGGCATGGCGTCAGCTCAAACGTTAACTGAGGAATCAAATCATGTATGCCATTGACCGCGACCCGCTGTTATTAACTCCCGGCCCTTTGAGCACCAGCCTGCGCACCAAGCAAGCCATGCTCCACGATTGGGGCTCATGGGACACCGCCTTCAATCACATCACCGGTGAGGTGTGTCGCCAACTGGTGGACATCGTCCACGGGGCAGACACCCATGTGTCCGTGCCGCTGCAGGGCTCTGGCACGTTCTCGGTTGAAGCCGCGCTGGGCACGCTGGTGCCGCGCGCAGGCCGGGTGCTGGTGCCCAACAATGGCGCGTACTGCGCGCGTATTTTGAAGATACTGAAAATCCTGGGGCGTGAGGCCGTCGAGTTGCCCACCGCCGAGGACAGCCCTTTTGACCCGGTGGCGATTGAAGGCGCGTTAGTGGCTGACCCACGCATCAGCCATGTGGCACTGGTTCACTGTGAAACCGGCACCGGCATTTTGAATCCGCTGCCGGAAATTGCTGCCGCCGTGGCGCGCCAGCAGCGCGGACTGATCATCGACGCCATGAGTTCATTTGGGGCGATCGAGATCGACGTTCGCACCATGCCGTTTGAGGCCCTGATTGCCGCATCCGGCAAGTGTCTGGAAGGCGTGCCGGGCATCGGCTTTGTGATTGCGGCCCGCGCCAAACTGGAAGCCAGTTCGGGTAACTGCCATTCGCTGGCCATGGACTTGCATGACCAGTGGACCTATATGCAGAAAACCACTCAGTGGCGCTTCACGCCCCCCACGCATGTGGTGGTGGCCCTGCACGAAGCGCTGGCTCAATTCCAGGAAGAAGGCGGTTTGGCCGCTCGCGGCGCGCGTTACCTGGCCAATTGCCAAGCGGTGACCCAAGGCATGGCGCGACTGGGTTTGCTGCCCTATGTACCTGCGCAGGCACAGGCACCCATCATCGTGACCTTTCATGCGCCCCAGCACGCGGCCTATAACTTCCAGGCCTTCTACCAAGGTGTGCGCGAACGCGGCTTCATTCTCTACCCCGGAAAACTCACCCAGATTGAGACCTTTCGGGTGGGCTGTATTGGCGCGCTCAAGCCGCAGGACATGGTGCATGTGGTTGAAGCCATTGCTTCAACCCTGGTCGAGATGGGCGTGCTCACTGCACCTCTCGTCTAAGCTGGCTTGACTATGCAACGTGACATTCTGATTGTTGGCTGTGGCATCTTTGGCGCGGCCATTGCCTGGGCCTTGGGTCGTCGCGGCCTGGGGCATCGGGTGTTGCTCGTGGATCGTCAGCCCCCGGCCAGCGGTGCGACCAGTCGGGCGGCAGGTTTGGTCACTCAGGTGCGGTCCGACCCGGCCCTGCAAGCACTGGCGGGTGAAACGCTGGCGGCCATTGAGGTGCTCAAGACCGAGTTTGGGGAAGATGTAGGCTGCCACCGTGTGGGTGCCCTGCATGTGGGACCGCTGGCCCAAGAAGCGGCTTTGGCGCAGATGCTGGCGGCTTGCACTGCGGCCGGCATTCGGGGGCAGTGGCAGGACAAGACGCAAGTGCAGGCTCAGTCACCCTGGCTCAACCCCGAAGCCTTTGACGTTGCGGCGTTCTTCCCGGATGAGTGCTTTGTTGACCCCTACTTGCTCTCCAGCGCTTACCTGCGTGGGGCCCGGCAAATGGGCGTCAAGCTGCAACTTAATACCCGTGTGGTGCATATTGCGCATCACTCAGGCGCGGTAACGGGTGTAGCCCTTGAGGACGGGACTTTGCTACCCGCTCGCTTTGTGGTGAACGCAGCTGGGGCGTGGAGCAATTTACTCAGTGTCGAGCTGGGATTGCCTTTGCCGATGGCCCCGGTGCGCAGCCAATACTGGATTACTGAGCGCGCGCCAGAATTCCTCTCCAGTGGTCCGATCGTGTTCATGACCGATATTCGGGCTTACGCCAGACCAGAAGTCGGTGCTCTCTTGTTCGGTGCCCGTGAAAGTGAGCCTGCAGTGGCGGACCCTCGTGCATTGCCTGAGAACCTGCAAGGCTTCGTCTTTGATGCGGCGGACCCGGACGGCTGGGGCAACCTGGCGCAAACGTTTGAACCCCTGAGCCGCTATTTTCCTGCCATCGAGCGGCTTGGCATTGCGCACTACATCACCGGCCCGAGTAACTACACGCCGGACGGTCAGCCGATTGTGGGCGCCAGCGGCGCAATCACGGGATTGATGGTGGCAACCGGCTGCAACGGTTCGGGCATTACCTATTCGGCCGGAGTGGGACGCCTGATTGCCGAGTTGATTTGTGGCGAATCGTCTTTTGTGGATGCCAGTCGCCTTGACCCTGCCCGTGCGCTGCAGATTGATCCTTTTGCCCCCGCTTTTTTGCAGGCCTGCGCCCACGCGCGTGCCACCAAGTCCACCGGATAACCAGATACTTTTACCAGGAACCCACGCGTATGCAACACACCCTCGAAGCCGTCATTTTTGACTGGGCCGGCACTATTGTCGATTTTGGTTCGTTCGCACCAACACAGATCTTTGTCGATGCTTTTGCGACAGCCTACGATTTCACACTTTCGCTTGAAGAAGCGCGTGGGCCCATGGGGCTTGGCAAGTGGCAGCACATTGAAGCCCTGGGCAAAGACCCAGTCATTGGCACACGTTGGCAAGCTCAGTACGGCAAGCCCATGAGCCACGACGACATCGACCACATTTACCGCACGTTTATCCCCCTGCAAGTCGAGCGTGTCGGCGCCCATAGCGACCTCATTCCGGGCGCACAGGACACCGTGACAGCACTGCGTGAACAGGGCCTCAAAATAGGCTCGACCACCGGCTACCCGCGACAGGTGATGGACCGGTTGGTGGTGGAGGCTGCCGCCAAAGGCTACAGCCCTGATTGCATCGTGTGTGCGGATGACCTCTCTGCTGGTGCCCGCCCCGGTCCCTGGATGGCACTGCAGTGTGTGCTTGAACTCAAGGTAGGCAACGTGGCCCATTGCGTCAAGGTCGATGACACGCTACCCGGTATTTACGAGGGTGCGAGCGCTGGGATGTGGACGGTTGGCTTGGCGCTCTCAGGCAGCCCGGCAGGCTTGACGCTGGCGCAATACCAAGCCGCTACGACCGAGGAGCTGGCTGCTATTCGCGCTAAGGTTACGCCGGAATTTAAGGCTGCGGGCGCCCATTATGTGATTGACAGTGTGGCTGACTTGGTCCCGGTTCTGAAAGACATTGAAAGCCGCCTAGCGACTGGCGAACGTCCTTGATTTTTAATTGAAGACTGTTCGGAAGTCTGCTGGGAAAAAACTATTCGCAGGTTCCGATTGCGTCTTCAAGTTTTTTTGCATCTAACTTGAGTTGAACTAGGCAACCGGAAAGCGGCCTTTCGTGAACGACCCCAATGGAGTCTTGAAGACTCCGTCGCTTTTCTCCGAAGCCGACTTTCAAAACTGAATGTCATTGAAATGGAGAAAAAAGTAAACCGGCAACACATGGCACAGTGTTTCGCAAACGGCAGATTATGTCTAAAGCAACTTAATTATTTTTGCAATGGCATCAACTTGCGTGGACGCCGGAAATGTCCAGCGAAGTATCAGAACTTTGCCAACAATCAAAAACTCCACTTGAATAATTGGCTCTTGCTCATCCCCTGAGCCTGGCAAGCGACGTGCGCCGAAAATCGTGCTTTTGAAATTGGTCAGCGTAAGACCGGTGCGCCAATCATCGCGTTGATGATTGCACTGTCATCAGGTTGAAACACGTAGCGGAGATAGTCGACAAGCCGACGAATTCAATGCCCGACGCCATGCAGTCGGTCAACTTTCAAGTCGGACATTTCACTTCCCTGATTGTTCATGTTCAAAGGAGTCCATTCCCATGCGTCCAACTTTTTCGCCCACACGCCGCAAAGCGCTCCAATTATTCGCTGGCATGCCCTTGATGCCCATAGCAGCCATCGGTTCGAGCAGCGCATTTTTAACGGCTTGTGGTGGCGGCGACTCTGCGGCCACTCCATTGTCGACTGCTGCATCAGTCAAGTTCAACAACATGGCAGCGCCGACCAGCACCGCTGATCGCGCCACCGCGTTTACGAATGCCACCGTTGATGTGACTTATTCCGACGCAACTGTGAAGGCGGCTCAGCCACTGGCCTACAAGCTCATTTACAAGACGGGCACCACCCTGCCTCGCCCGGATGGAGGCACGGCCCTCACCGGTGGCTACTACGACATCAGTAACAACCCCATCATGGACACCACCGGCACCTCGTCGCTGCAGGCATTCTCGGATTGCCCCGATGGCCAGTCGCTGCTCAAGTTGGCGAACCCCGCCGTGTCCGGTGTTGCCGGCAATACCGTGTTTCTGGTCACCCAGTTTGAATACCAGACTGCCAACAATGCCCAAGGCGAATTCCGTATTGGCAACAGTGTCTACACCAATAACCTTCCCGTTGGTCTGGCCAGCAACAGCATGTATGGCAAGTTGCCGTCACAGTACGGCATCACCACGCTAAGCCAGGACAAAACCACCGGTGCGCTGACCGCCGTCTATTACTACCCGGTCCCCACTGCCAACGTGCACGGACTGTGGATCACCTGTGCCAGTAGCCTGTCACCCTGGAACACCCATTTGTCCAGCGAAGAATACGAGCCGGATGCCTGGGCCGTCGCCACCACCGGCGATTCCGGCGGATATTTCCGTGACTTCAGCCTGAACACCTTTGGCAGCAACTCGGTAGCCAACCCCTACCACTATGGTCATGTGCCGGAAGTCACCGTGCATGCGGATGGCACCGGCAGCGTTAAGAAGCATTTCTGCATGGGTCGTATCTCGCGCGAAAAAGTGCAAGTGATGCCCGACAACAAGACCGTGCTGATGGGCGATGACGCGACCAGCGGCGGCATCTTCATGTTTGTGGCCGACGTGGCCGGCGACCTGTCATCTGGCACGCTGTACGCAGCCAAGCTGACCCAGACCAGCGCCCCTGGTGCAGTTGATGGCGGTGCCTTCACGCTCACCTGGATCAAGCTTGGTCAGGCCAGTAGCACCGAGATCGAGGCCATTGCCAACGGTCTGGCAAGCCAGACAGGCACGCAGCCCGGTTCCCTCAATGCTGCAAAAGGCATCATCACTGACGTGGTGCAGACCAAGACGGTTGCCACTGCGTTATATAGCCAGATCACCTTCACCAGCGGTGCTTCGCTGTATGTAAAAGGGACCAGCGATCTGGGTACCGCGATCACCACCCAGGCCGACCTGGCTGGCTTCACTCTGGTTAACTACGGCAACGCCCAGCAATTCGTGAAGTTCGCCGGCGTTCTCAGCACGAGCAACAAGGCAGCGGCATTTCTTGAAACCCACCGCTTCGCGGCTGCCATGGGTGCCACCATGGAATTCACCAAGTTCGAAGGTGTCACAGTCAACGTTAAAGACAAGAAGGCGTATTTCGCCATGTCGGCCATCAAAGACACCATGACCAGCAATGGATTCATCAACGATCCTTTAGGCGGCGCTTCGACCGGCAACGTGATTCAGCTTGCAAAGATCAGCGCCGGTGGCACTTTCGAAGTTGTGCTGGGCACGGATGCGACCATCGGCAGCGACTACGTGCCAAAGAGCATGGCTGTTCCCACTGCGCTGCTCGGTCAGGATTGGACCGCCTCCACCACGCCGATCAGCAACGACACAAATGGCAACTCGGCCAACGTCGACAAAATCTCTCTTACCGACAATCTGTCGTACTCGGAAGCAATGCGCACCCTGTTCATCGGTGAGGATTCCAGCCAGCACGTTAATAACTTCATCTGGGCCTACAACGTCGATACCAAGGCACTGGCGCGCATCTATTCAGCCCCGGCCGGTGCCGAGTGCACAGGTCTGCAAGTGGTGGACAGCCTGAATGGTTTTGCCTACATCAGCGCCAACTTCCAGCACCCTGGTGACTGGGAAGGTATCCACAGCATCTTGTTGAATGCCGTTGGCAGCACCCTGAATGCCACCATCAATAGCAATTGGGGCAACAAGAAGCAAGCAGCCATCGGCTATATCAGCGGCCTTCCAAAACTGGCTTAAGCGGAATTTATCCGGTGTTATGGCACTGGGCTCGGCCACATCGCACGCGAATCAAAGTGTTGGGTGCCTGAGGCTATTCTTTGATAGATCGACAGTGAGAAAATGCCCAGCCAAACCGCTGGGCATTTTTATAAAATAAATGAGCTATTTGCGCACGTCGCACTGAGGATCATTCTTTTCTGTGATCTTAAGTTAACCCTCGAATGTCAGGTCACAGGAAGGCAAAATGAAAATGTCAACTGCCGCTTTGGGTCTACTGGCGCCCGTCAAGTGAAAACGCGGCAAATTTTGGACGACTGACTTCAACGGGCTGGTTGCCGACATTCAAATTTTTGGCCAAATTTCCTTGGATTCAAGTTGGAGCCTGTGACAGCAGTCGTTCGCTAAATCGCAACCCTTTTTTAGGAGCGGTCATCTAGGTAGGCCATGCACATACGCGGACTTTGTGGTTTCGGAGTAGCGGGAGCCGATGTTCAAGAGCGTCTGGTTACTTGAAGTCAAAGCATTGCCGGTCGGAAGTAGCTCGTAAACTTTCTCGTCTGACACGCGGAGGATGAATATATAACGTCGATGACTAAGCGTGGAGATTTAATATGGAAATATCAAATTATTTATACGAAAAATAGGTATAAATCTATCTTGTGATGCGATAAGCCAATGATGTTATTATATTAAATATCACATTAGATATTTTCATCGTCTTCGTGGTACGATGCTCAGCTAATTTATCCTCAAGGGCGGCGCTGTGAATTTAAAAATTTCAATTATTCTATTATCAATGCTAGCCACTTCTGCAGTTTCTGCAGGCATTGAACTTCCTGATTGCAAGTTCGACTCTGGAACCGTCGGATCCACATTCAAAGGTAAGTTTCGCGCAGCCCATGATGCTTCCAATCTTTTGGAAGTCAAAGGTGACCTAAAAGGTGGAGAGGAAATCTCTTATACAAAGAACTCTCCCGTAATAGTTGCGGACTTAATATCAAAAAAAATCATTCCAGTCTTTTCTCCAACTTCAGACTTCACGTTGAATTCATCGTCGTTTATGTCTCCAACATTCAAGTTTAAGACTGGCAAGAATATTAACATGCCGTTCGAAGCATTGTCGGCGGATGGGAGTGTGTATCGAGTTGTTCGATTGGAGGGTAGGGATTTATTTTTGGATAGTAATAATGTATTTTGCAATAAGGTTATATTCGATGACAGTCGTGGACAGACATGGTCACTGGGAACTTTAACGCAAGACCAACCCTCCATCTTTGATATTAATTTGACTGAATTTCTAGTGCAAACTCAGTCAATGCGAATAATTTTCACTGGTGTTGGTATGGGTCAAATTAGTTTTCAACAACTTTTGGTTAATGGATCAACCATCGTTGAAACTAAGACTCGAAATTTCGATCAATTTTCAAAGCAAATTAGGATTGCGCCATTTACTTTTGATATTATTGGCATTGAAGGAGATGCCATTAAATTACGATATGCGATACCAGATCGTTTGTGATCCCACCCAGGGGGTAGCCAATGACGAGAAAACAATTGCTGGCAAACTGATAAGTACACGATCGAAAACGAATGACTGCAGATGGGAATCCGTATCTGACTTTGACTGCAATGGAGACAGAAAATGGCCCAGCAGTCTGAGGCTTTAATCTTGAAAAACAGGGGGTAAGTGGAAGTCGGCTATCGCGGCTCAAGAGCCTTTCAGCCAAGAAAGCTGTCGGCCTTGGTTGAACGACTGCTCCCAAGTTCAATGGGCCAAAAAATGACCAAATTGGACCCGCGACGGCAACGACCGGTTACGAGAAACCAAAGCAATTCCAGGCTTTGTCGCCACCGACCGGTATCGCTGCAGTGCCGACCGCCAGTCTGAAAAGTTGATTTTTTCCGCTCAATGACCGGTCCCGAGATTCGAGTGTCAAAAACGAAAGTCTGCTTCCGGCGAAATCGAAGGGCTGCTTTCGACTTTCCGATGGTTGGTTGGAAATTTTGTTGAATGGCTCCAATGGGTCTGCAAGAGTCCACCGCTTTTCTCCGAACCTGACCTTCAAACCGAACGGCTGCAATGGAGAAAAACCTAGACCCGGACCGCAGCGTAACCGGACCTTCGTCAGGAACCTGGATTTTTTGTAGAGTTCTCTTGAGCAGTCATTGCCAATTCAGGTCCAGTTTTGGTATTTCCAGGTCCACGACACTCGAAATCTGTCGCTCACTAGATTATTCCGGCATTTTGGGCTGAACGGCACTTGAGCAGCGGTTTCGTCCCATGCAGCAATAGAGTTTAGGATCCGTCTAGTACATCAACACGCAAGTTTAAAAACATAATGTCGACCTAATTTTCTATCGGCATCCTGCCGGGTAAAGTTCCACTCGATGGTTCGTTTTTCTTCGTTGCGTACTTGCTGCTATGCGGCAACCTCAGACTCCAGTAATTCACGATTGGCAATGCGCCGATCCAGGCA
>NZ_JBAWYV010000054.1:0-22127 GCF_037143375.1 Rhodoferax sp.
ACCGCTGGCAATCTGGTTTTCTGGGGCACGCCTGAAGGCTTCCTGAAAGCCGCTGATGCCACCACCGGCAAAGTAGTCTGGGAATTCCAGACTGGCTCTGGCGTGGTTGCACCTCCCATCACCTGGGACATGGACGGCGAACAGTATGTTGCCGTGGTTTCCGGTTGGGGTGGTGCCGTGCCTCTGTGGGGCGGAGAAGTGGCCAAACGCGTCAGCTTCCTTGAACAAGGTGGCTCGGTCTGGGTTTTCAAGCTCTTGAAATAAGCACTGGCTTAATTTAAAAAACCGCCTTCGGGCGGTTTTTTTTGCTCAATATATCTAACCCTTTGAAAGTACAAAGTGACTCAATTCCATGTCAATAAGTTGTTGCTTCTGGCTGTTCTTTCTGTCAGCTTGAATGCCTGGGCCGGTGACCGTCCTTACCTTGCCACCAGCACCGCCGTGGCTGAAGAAGACGATGATGGCGTCTGGTCTGTGGCAACTGCGTACCAACAAGTTGGGATTAATAAGATTTTGAGTGGCTCCGTTGAATATGCCTTCAACCCCACTAATTCGATACAGTTTGAACTGACCCACACCCTCGACACTGAAGCCGATTCAGCGGGGCAGGAAGCAGAGATTGAGTTCAAACATTTGTTCAATCACATTGCACGCGATGGCTGGGGCTTAGGCGTATCGGCTTCGCTTGTTTTTGCCAAACCCCAGGATGAAGTCTGGCGGCACGGGGGCGTCACACTGAACGTCCCTTTCAGTCTGTCGCTCTGGGAAGGCGATGGTTTGTTCCATTTGAACGCTGGCGCCATGAAACCCGTCGATGAAAACCTGCAATGGACCGCTTCAGCCGCCATTGAACGTAAGGTCGCCAAGGGCACGACCTTGTTTGCGGAAATCGCACGCCAAGGTGATCAGAATTTATTGCATGGCGGTGTGCGCTATTGGCTCAAGAAGGACAAAGTAGCGCTCGATTTTTCCTTGCAACGAACCCAGGGGCCCGATCAAAGCGCCGAGGGCTTCGTGATCGGACTCAACCTCTTCGATTTGTGAAATTCAATTTCCCGGGCGCGTCTGTCCGAGGCGCTCGACATGGCGGCGCTCAGCGGCAAACGTTTCACGCATGACGCGGCCATAGTCTTCTGAACCCAGGTAGTTCAGTTCCTGATCGTACTTGCCGATTTCATTCAAATGGCTTGACTCGTTCATCGCAGCTTTAAAGGCATCGTGCAACAGCCGAACAATCGGGGCTGGCATTGCGCGTGGCCCCACGATGCCGTACGGTGACATGGCAACGATGCCGAGCCCCAACTCCTTCATGGTGGGGGCGTAGGGCCACCGCTTGCTTCGATGATCGCCAAAGGTGGCCAGCAGCCGCAACCGCCCGGACTCGACAAAAGGAGCGAACCCAGTGGAATTAACGCCCACCATCAGCTGGGAAGAAGCCACCGCCATCATCTGCTCTGCCGTGCCCTTGTACGGCACATGAATATAGGTCAGACCTTGGCGGTCCATGAGTTCTTCCATCGCCGTGTGCGGCGTTGTGCCCATGCCATTGGAGCCCACGGTGAGCTCGCCCGGATGGGAGCGCGCCCAGTTCAGCATGTCCGCCACGGTATGAAACGGGCTATTTGCCGGAACCACGATGCCAAAGGTGTAACCCGAGATTTGAATGATGGGCGTGGTATCCCGAATGGGGTCCCACAACACTTTTTGCGTGTTGGCAATGTGAAAAACCGGCTGTGGTAATTGCGCCAGGGTATAGCCGTCAGGGCGGGCCATTTGCAGCAAGGGCATGGCCATGGTGCCCCCTGCGCCTGGCCGGTTTTCAATCACCATCGTTTGCCGGAGGTGCTTGCCGGCCTCTAGTGCCAGAACACGCATCGAAAAATCAGTTGACCCTCCCGCAGGCCACGGAACCAGAAGGGTGATCGGGCGCTGAGGAAAACGCGAATCATCGCTGGCGCTCGAGACAGCCGACTCGGCACCGGACAGGCAAAACAGGGCCGCGATAGATGTGAGGCACTGACGCCGATTAAAGTTTTCTTTCATTTCCACTCTTTCAATTCCAATGTCATCGTGCCACCCCCCAAAAACGACGAACCTGCCGGCTCCTCGCGTACCAACTTGACCAGGCCAACGCCCGAGCAATACCACTCGCGCGTTTTCAACGGCATGTCTTTCCAGCCCATGACCGGGTCCACAAACAAGCGGACGGCACCTACGCCCCGGACCCGCAGGCAATCATCAAAATGACCGGCGGTCGTTTCAATCGACTGCTTCACCGCTTCCAGCGTGTAAAGCATAGGAATCACGGGATGCGAATGGCGAATTTCGCGCGGAAAGTCATTCGGACGATGCAAGATATAGGCCGTGGTGCTGGCTTGCCATTGCGTTCCTGCAATCAGGGGCTCCTTGAGGACATATCGGTGCGGTGCATCCACCTGGTATTGTTCTTGAAGCTCAGGCCTTGAGGCCACCCGGTAGATTCCGGTTTCATCCTGTCGCAGCCAGTAGTTCATGCCGGTACTGCTTTGTCGGTGCCAAGCAGCGGCATCGGCCAGGTCTTCCTTCCCCCTATTTCTCAGCACCAGCGTTTCGCGCTCCGTCTTTTGGTTTTCAAACTCAGTGGTGACGCTGTAAGTCCAGGCATGGCCGGACTCCAACGGGAAATACCGGGCTGAAGGGACGACTGGCTGACACGCGCAGAGGCTCAAGAGAATGGCACTGCTCACCCCGACGCCCGCCATCGGCTTCAAACTTGTCAAGTGGCGCGAATTGAATTTCATTTTTCAGGCAACTGCGGTGCCGGCAAATCGCGGATCTTGATGACTTGCTCATCACTTCCGGGGCGCAACCAAGAAATACCGCCCTTGCCTTTTTTGGGTTCCGTCGTTCCCACCTGGCTCACCCCCTGGCGGTTTTTCTTCATGGCTTCTTCCAGCAGGGCATGCACATCCTTGGCATACGGCAAGGTGTAGGCCCGTGGTTTGTCGGTGGGTTTTCCGTTGTCCAGCGCATTGACCCAGACATGCAGTGCACCCTGGCGCAGTTTGGTAGGCTCATCGATGACAGCGGCCAGCAAGACAAAGCGTTCAGGCAGTGGGTCGGCACTGGGCCAGCCGGACAGGTCGTGAACGACGGTGTTGGCCCAAAAATAGAAGATCGCCACACCAGCGACCAGCGTGCCTTTGAGCCATCCCGGCCAACTTGACCAAAGCAGTGCCAGCGTCAGCAGGAGGAGCAACGCAGCGAAGGACAGGACTACAGCGAGGGTCATGGGTCAGATCCTTTCGACCAGAGTTTTGGGGAGGGTGTTGACGTTGGCCACACTGCCATCAGGCAACACCGTAAAGCGACACGCGGTGGCTTCATCACCTTTGCGGGCCAGCATGACCTGGCCGTAATAAACCACTTCAGCTTTCGGATTGACCTTGATCACCGACACGCTCACCTCCACGGGCTTCATGTCTTTGGAGTCGTAGTAGCTCACGTTCACCGTGTATTCGCCGGAGTCGATTCCGCGCAAGGTCACAACTTCCTGATTGAGCGGATTGACCACGACATGCCCATTCACAATGATGGTGTCGTTGGTCAGCCCCCGGTCATCGCGGTCCAGATGCATGAGTCCCGCTTCACGATTTCTGAACCAGACCAGACGGCCACTCGGGTCTTGGACCCAGGTATCAATGTCGTTAGGGTTCATGTCCGGCCACGACACCGTGATGATGAATTCGGCCTTGGAGGGAATGTCACCCGCTTTCAGTGCCTTCGGGTTCATGGCGAGCAAGGCAATGATGAAACAAAACACAAAGGCGATCAACATGTTGAACAACATGTCGTAAAACGGATCGACTTCCGGCTCCCGGGTGTGGCGGCGACTCGGCATAAAGGCTTACCGTTGTGGCGAGAAACGGCGCAGTCCCTCGCGTTGGCAGTCGGCCAAAAATACATCCGCAAAGCGGTCCAGGCGGGTGAGTTGCACGCCCAACAAAATATTTCCGACCAAGCCCACCATCGTGGTGAGCAAGGCAATGCCTAAACCGGAGGTCAGGCTTTTTAGCAGGTCTTGTGATTGGCTCGGATCAAAGTTTTCCATGTGACCGATGTGCAATGCCAGCACGGAAAATCCGATCACCTTGCCTAGCAGCCCCAGCTTTAGCTGGATGCCATTGACCCACCAGGCAGTCTGATGCGGGCCGTGGGTGTTTTCCAGCAACAAGTCCAGTGGCGTGTGAATATCCAGCGGCGCACCGGCCAGTGCGTGCAGGTACTCGCCCACCCAGCCCTGCACTTCAGACAAGGCGGCGCCTTGGCGCGACAGGTTCAACCAATGCCGCTGGCGAACCAACTCACGCGAGCGGCTCCCCGACCACAGTGTCGACACAGCAAAGACCACGAGGATAACCAGGGTCAACCCGGTCGGGTCGGACGTCAGCAGCAAGGCCCAGACGCCGCGCACGCCCATCAGCCAGGTGGCAAACACCAGCAGGCCAGTCAGTGCCAGCCACTCAAACCACAAGGGCTCAATATCGGTTTTACGACTCGCTGCCGTGCGGGACGTACTCGTCCAGCGGGCCAGCGGGGCAAGCCACTTCATCATCCCGCGCCCGGCCCCCGTTTGGTCAATGCGCCAAAGCCCCGCTGCGGGTCATAACCCCAGCACGCGAGAGCAAAGCACAGCAACAAAGTGCCCAGCACGACCCAGGGGGCGGTGCCGGGGTCTTTGCCATACAGGGCAAACCGCATCCACTCAATGGACAGACTGAAGGGGTTAAAGCGGGCCAACTGGTACACCCATTCAGCGCCGGATTCTTGCAGTTTCCACAAGGGGTAGAGCGCCGTGGAGATGAAGTACATGGGGAAAATTACAAAGTTCATGGTGCCGGCAAAGTTTTCCAACTGACGGATGTGAACGCTCAGCAGCAGGCCAATGGAGCCCAGCATCAAGGCGCCGCAAATCAGCGCCAGCAGAAAGTGCGCCAGTTGCGGCCCCAACAGCGGCAGTTGAGTGCCCAGCAAGGCCGCCACAATCACGAATGCCACCACCTGAATCAACGAGAGCACAGTTGTGGCAATGAGTTTGCAGGCCAGCACCCACCAGCGCGGCAGGGGGGCGGTGAGCAGCAAGCGCATCAAACCCATTTCGCGGTCGTACACCATGGCGAGTGAGGACTGCATGCCGTTGAACAACAGCACCATGCCAATCAACCCGGGGGCGATGTACTCGTCATAGGTGATGTAGGTGTCATAGGGATCGACTACCGAGACCCCAAAGACATTGCGAAAACCAGCGGCAAACACCACCAGCCACAGCAGGGGCCTGACCAGCGCCGACAACAGGCGGCCATATTGGCGTGAAAACTTGAAGAGTTCGCGCCCGACGATGGCATGCAGTGCCAGCAGCGCATGCTGCCAACCGGTTGCAGCGGCTCGCTTTGCAGGAGGGGATGGAGACTTGTCGTTCATGGTCGATTCGTGCAACGTTTTTCAGGGCTGTCCGCGCCCAGCGTATCAAGCACATTTCGGGGGTGCAGCACGCCTTCGACCGGGGCGATGCCGATCACGCCTTGACCGTCGGTGAGCAACAGCGTCTGCTGCAACTGACCGTCCCATGGCCTGAATTGCATCGACACGCCTTTGGAACCGTCCAGATTGAGCGAATTCAGGGCAGCCAGTAATTCTGGCGCTGCACTTTTGGTCAAACTGCCCGCCGCCAGACTGAGGGCTTTACCGGCCATCCAACTGGCCCAGTCCTGTTGGGTCATGGCGCGCTTGTAGGCTTTGGCAAACCGGCGTGAGACCTGGGGTGCACCGTAGCGTTCATATTGCGCGTGCCAGCCCAAAGCCACCATGCCCGCATCGCCCACCACCGGTCGGGCAGCCTGCGTGTTGTAAGGCAAGGTCCGGGCAAATTCGCCGTCGGCATCCACCACCCAGATCACGTCGTAGTTGACGCCGCTGGTGAGTAATTTGGTATTGGCCAAGTCGCGTTCGCGCGGGTCGGCCGACAACTTGAAGGGTCTATCGGCCACCAGTTTGAGACCATAGCGGCGCAGGCTGGCTTGTGCAGCGGCGGAACTGACACGATCTTCTACGGTCGTGCCAGACAGCATCAGCACCTGCGACCATTTCCGGGACACGAGGGTCTGCGCCAGCGCGTCAGTTCGCATGCGCTCACTGGGCAAGGTGTGCAGCAGATTGCGCCGGCACTGTGCTTCACGCAAGCTGTCTGCACCGGCCCCAACATTGATCACTGGCACCTTGACAGCCATCGCCACGGCGGTGACCCAGCTTGCGGGCAGGTTCACGACCAGCGCCTGTTGGCCCGCCTTTTCCGCTTGTTGTGCCGCTGTACGGGCGGCATCCAGACTGGAGACGCTGATGGTTTTTGAACTGATCTGGGTGTGCGCTGCGTCCAACTCAAAACGGGCATCTTCCAGGGCCAGGTTCCAGCCCTCAGAGGCCGGGCCGCCGGGATGGCCCAGGTAGGCACGGTCCAACTGCGGTCGCTCAAGTGCCGGGGAAGTCATATCTTCCAACACGGTTACCGTCCAATTGGCAGCCTGAGCCAGGGCAGAAGCCATCAAGAGGATGCTGCCGGCCAGAACGCGAAGTATCGGCTTGCTCATGCTGCGCATCAGTTCGTCAAGACCACGGTGTGCGGCACACGCCCCACCGGAATGCTGACAAGTGCTCGGGCTTTCACGGTGTCGACAATCGTCATGTCATCCGACAGGCCATTGACGACGTAGAGCTTAGATTCATCCGCGCTCAAGGCCACGCTCCAAGGCCGTTTTCCAACCAATACCTGATCCGTTATTTTTCGGCTCGCCACGTCAATGAAAGCCACATGGTTGGCGCGCCCCATGGTCACGTAGGCGCGTTTGCCATCCTGAGTCATGACCAGACCAATCGGGGTGATGTCAGATTCACGCGCACCCTTGAGTTGCAAGGCAATCGTTGCCAACACGCTGTAGTCTTTGAGCGAGATGACACTGACACTGGCGCCCAGTTCATTGCTGACCCACAACTCCTGCCCGTTGGGCGTGATGGCAAAGCGCCGTGGACGCTTGCCCACCAGAATATTTTTCTTGATGGTTTTTGTGGCGATATCAATCACATGAACCATGCTGGCCACTTCCGAGGTAACGAACACGGTTTGCCCATCCGGCGAGACCTTCACCCCTTCGGGTTCCTTGCCGACCTTGACCTGCCCTGTTTTTTTGCCACTGCTGGCATCGATGAAGCTCAGTTCGGCGTCGTCTTCATTGGAGGCAAAAAACGTTTTCCCATCGTGAGAGACATCAAAGATCTCGGGGCTGTCGCCCAAGGGCACACGTCGCACGGACTTGTGCGTCGCCAGATCAATCACATCGGCCGCATTGGAGTCACTGCACGCCACTAACATCTGCTTGCGGTCCGGGCTAAGTTGCATGTGGCGTGGCCGCTTGCAGGTGGGCACCGTGCCCGTGACCTTGCCCTGACCCAAATCAACAAGGGTAATGGTGTTGTCTTTTTCGCTGCTCACCCAAGCTTGCGTCTGGGCATGAAGGGTTGCACTGCCCAGCACACCCATAGACAACGCAAGCACTGGTGCCAAAAGTATTTTTTTATTCATGTGTTGTCCTGGTTTTCTGTTCGTCTTGTCATTTGAATAAAACCCTCCTCAAGGGTGCTTCCTCCTAGCTGCTGCCGGACTTCCGTAGGCGTGCCAGAGGCGAGCAGTTCGCCGTGGTGCAGTACCAGCACACGGTCAGCCTGCTCAGCTTCCTCCACCAGATGCGTGGCCCACAACACCATGCACTGATGCGCTTGCACTTGACTTTTCACGGCGAGTTGCAGGTCACGACGCGACTTGGGATCAAGCCCGACGGTGGGCTCATCCATCAAAATCAGGGCCGGTTGGTGCAAGAGTGCACGTGCCAGTTCGACCTTGCGCCGATTACCGCCCGACAACTCCCGCACGGTTCGCTCCAGGGTTTCGGGCAATCCCAGTTGCGCCAGAAGTGCTTGCGCGGTCGCTTGCACATCTCGCCAGCGAAGTCCATGCAACTGGGCATGAAACATCAGGTTGCGTTTGACCGTCAAGTCCAGGTCCAGCGCCTGCTGCTGAAAAACGACGCCGATGCGGGAAAGCACTTGCGCCGGTTGCTTCCGAAGAGATACACCAAACAAATCAACATCACCAGCATCGGGCGAGAACAAGCCAGTGAGGACCTGAAAGAGCGTTGATTTACCCGCGCCGTTCGGCCCCAGCAATACGCAAAATTGCCCCGGCTGAAGATCGAGCGAAAGCTGGTTTAACGCGAGGTGAGCGCCGTAGCGCTTGCTGATGTGCTTGATCGATAGCATGGTTTAACCGGGGGTAAACCAGCACTCAAGGTGTTGCAATTTGGAGCACATGTTTCTGCTAAGGTTCATTGACTGTAGTTAAGCTTTATTTCGCACGTTTCATGCCAATTCAATCTGAAATTATGTTTTTTTTGCAATTATCAACAGGGCTTTCTTTGTCAACAATAGGGCATTCCCGGAACTCACCATGAGTCTGTTCAAACGCCTGCTGAATTGCTTCCTCATGACGCCGCTGGCCGTGCTGGTCGTTGCTTGCGGGTCCGTTGGAAATCCGCAATTGACGGCTCAGTCCCGGCCCTGCTTGCCAGCGCTTTCAGATGTTCACACACCCGTTCAATGGCAAACAATAGGCCCCAACCTCTGGCTGCATTTGGCTTTCACCGATACCTTTAGCAACCCTCTTAACCAGGGACATATCAGCAACATAGTTTTCGCGCTTGACCCGACGCCGACAGGTGCCCGAGGTTGGTTGGTCGGCAGTGGACCCGATGCTGCGACTGGGCGGGCACTGGCCTGTAGTCTGCAGCGCACGTTGGGCGCGACCGTTACCGATGTCATCAGTGCACGCGCTCACCCAGAAAGTGTGCTGGGTGCCGCCGGACTGCCGCAAGTGCGTCACTGGGCTTTAGCGCCTGTTCTGGGTGCCATGAAGGAACGCTGTGAGCACTGTCTTAAGCGGCTCGAACTTGCGGTGAATTCGACCACCCCGCTGGTTGAAAAGGTGTCACTACCCAATCACCTGATCACCGACCCCCAGCTAGGTCCGTTTGACGTCTTGTCAGACGAGGTACAACCTCAGCAAGCCATCACCCTGATCTACCACCGCGCCAGCAAAACATGGATCTTGCCGGGGCTGGTTTGGGGGCTGGAAGTCGCGCCTGACCTGCGCGAGGCCCAGGCCACGGATATGCTGCGTGTACTTCAACGCTTGGCGCTGATACATCCCGCGCGCATCGTGCCGGAGCAGGGCGCTGTCGGCGATGAGACTTTGATTGCTCACAACCTCAGTTATTGGCAACGCTTGCTGGCAGAACTTAATTCGCGCTGGCAACGGGGCGAGAGTCAACCTGGCAACGCCTCCGGCTTGCTACCAACGTCAGCGATAGGCGCCAGCCCTAGCACCCGATTACGGGATCGATTGAACGCCCAACGTGCATGGCAGCAGATTGAAAACAGCGGGTTTGAAAACCTGCCTGCAAAGTGAGGCCAGGCGTATCGCGCTGTGGCTTCAAGCCTGCTTCTTAAGCTTTCTGTAAATCGTATTACGGCTGATGTTCAATTGCTTGGAGGCCGTTGAGACATTGCCACCACAAGCTTCCAGGACGCGTCGAATGGTTGAAATTTCAACCTGCTCCAGGTTATCGGCACCCAGGTCTGCCGAAGCCGGCGTCTTCAATATGCCCCATTGACTGGTCTCGGCAGCGGCGGGGCGTCCAGAAAGCTCAGGATAGGAAGTCCTGACGCCCTCGTCGGCATCCAGTTTGATTTCTACTTCCTGAATCAACACAGCCAACTCCTCCAGAAAATCATCAGCCAGGTGGTCGCGGGTGATTTCGTGGGTATCGCTGGCCATGATGGCAGCGGTCTTAAGAACATTGTTCAACTGGCGCAGATTGCCGGGCCAGGCGTATTTCAAGAAAGCATGCATCAGCGTCGGTTGAATAGTCAACGCCCGATGCGGTGACAATTCGCGCAATATTTTTTGACAGAGTGCACTGATATCGGTGCGGTCGCGCAGTCGTGGCAACTTGACCGACAGGCCGTTGATACGGTAATACAAGTCATCGCGGAAACAGCGCTGGTCTATCAATTCACGCAGGTTACGGTGCGTCGCGCAAATCAGGTTTACATCGATGTCCATCGGGCGATGCCCGCCCAAAGGCACCACCTTGCGCTCTTGCAACACCCTCAGCAGTCGGGCCTGCAGCGACAAGGGCATGTCGCCAATTTCATCCAGGAACAAGGTGCCGCCATTGGCCTGCAGCAACTTGCCGGCAGCGCCTTTGCGCTTGGCGCCCGTAAATGCACCTTCCTCATAGCCAAACAACTCCGATTCAATTAACTGCTCTGGAATTGAGGCGCAATTAATGGCCACAAAGGGGCGGTCACGGCGTTGGCTGAACTGATGAATGGCGTTGGCCAACAACTCTTTGCCAGTACCGGTTTCACCCAGAATCAAAATCGAAATATCTTTGTCAATGACGTGCCTGACTTTTTGTGTGACAGCACGAACCTGCGCATCGCCCAAGTCAAGTTCATCAAGTTGGTAAGTCGTTTTTCTGAAAGCAGAGGGAGCCGCTGGCTGGCTCTGTGCGGTGGCGGAAGAAAATGACGCCAACGGGGGTGATTTGAAAGGCATTGTCACCGTGTTTGCCGACATTGTGGATTCGTTCCAACTCACACGCACAAACATTTCCTTGCCGTTGCCTAAGTACATTTTCATAGGGGCAAAAGAGGCCAGGCGCAACTTGTCCATGAGTTCGCCAAAGCCCAGACCAAAGAGCATACGCAAGCCCTGGATTCGCATGGCGGAGGCGTTGATGCCTAGAATTTTCAGGCCTGCCCGGTTGGTGCCCAGTATTTTTCCATCCTCACCAAATGCGATGATGCCTTCCTCGGCGGTGCCAATCAACTCCCCCTGCGGGTGAAAGTGAAGCTGCAGCGATTGACGGAATTTGTCGCGAAACCAGTGGTTCTCAATGGTTCTTGCACACATTTCGACCAGCACCATGGTGTGCGGATGAAATGAGCGCTTGTCGCCTGACACATCCAGCACCCCAATCACATTGCCCGAATGATCCAGGATCGGCGAGGCCGCACAGGTGAGGTTGTGGTTGGACTGAATATAGTGTTCATTGCCATGCACATAGATATCGGACTCCAGAATCAGGGCTGTCCCAACGGCGTTGGTTCCTTTGGACGACTCCGCCCAGCTGACCCCAGGACGCAAGGCAACTTTTTCGGCATGTTCAATAAACGTGCTTTGGCAGCGTGTGCGCAAGATGGTGCCCGTGCCGTCGGTCAGGACAATCATGCTGCCGAAATCTCCCACGCATTTTCCAAGCATCTCGACCACCGAGGTGGCTTGCGCAATCAGGCGCGCATTGCGTTCCAGCGTCACGCGAAAGTCGGCCAGCATTTGAGCGGAAAAATCACAGGCCTCAAACGACTTCAAACCCAGAAACTTGCAACGGGCGTGTGACTCAAGTATCAGCTGGCTGGGCGAACCAGGTCGGGCATCCAGTTCGTACTCTTTGAAGGAGGTGGACTGTGAAGCGCCATCTTTCGGGCCGTTTATAAACGGTGCGGTCATGAACTTGTCTCCTGTTCGGGTATTCCCGTATTTTTAGGACCCATGATTGTTTCGTCATGTCGCGATTTGGATCACCTAGGCATTTTTTGCCTTTTTTTTGCACCGGACAAAGTTTCTCGCGTCAAGTACGCAAATCAATAATCGTGCAGTGTATAGCTAGTTTATGCCTTGCGCCATCTGAATTTTCGACATAGGAATGGATTGGCATAGTAGTTGCTTTTAGGACTAGGTGTGTCAACTCAACAGGTTCGGTAATATGAAAATCAGCTCCAACTTTCAACAGCGTTCTACCCTCATTCTTGCGACCTTTATGCTGTCGCTTTCCAGTGCGGTGTGGGCACATGGCAATGTGACACCGCAATCAGTCGACACCTCGACCTTGCCGGTCTTGGGCACCGTCTGGAAATCTCAAAATCCTTACACCGGCAATGAGGCCGCCATCAAGGTCGGCACCTCGGCGTTCAACCAGAACTGCGCACGTTGCCATGGACTGGAAGCGATCTCTGGCGGTATTGCGCCTGACCTGCGCCGACTGGACAACGAATGCGCCACTTTGAAAGACGCTAAAAAGCAGACGATGTGCGCACGTGAAATCGATGATTTTTTTATCGGCAAATTTCGCAAGGGTGTATCACGTAACGGCGCGGTCTACATGCCTCCTTTTGAAGGCATCCTGAACCAGGAAGCCGCCTGGTCCATCAAGAGCTATCTTGAAACACGTCGGGAAAAACCCTTGGCTGCAGCCAAGTAATACCAGACCACAATATCGTTTGGTGACGACTGACGAGACAAAGGAATTCCCATGACGAAAGATTTGCCATTGAACGGCGTACATCGCAGGCGCTTGATGCAGGCAGGCGCCCTGCTGACCCTGACGGGCACGGCGGCCTGGGCACAAGCCCAGGAGGTCGAGGCACTGGATCGCATTCGCAAGCGCGGCAGTCTGGTGGTGGCGGTGTATAACGCTATGCCCCCTTTTCATGTAGAAGGTGCGGGCATTGATGTAAAAATCGCTGAGCAACTGGCCCTGTCTCTTGGCGTTGCCCTTAATTTATTGCCCTTTAATGCGGGCGAGAACATGGAAGACGACTTGCGCAACATGGTTTGGAAAGGCCATTACCTCGGGTTTGGACCGGCCGATGTTTTGCTCCACGTTCCGGTTGACAAGCCGCTGATGGACAGCCAGAAACAGGCGCTGATCTTTGCCCCCTATTACAAAGAAACTGTAGCTCTCGCCTATGACGTCGAGCGCGTTCCACAACTGGAAAGCCTCGCCGACCTCAAAAACCACAAAGTGGCTGTGGCCGGGCAAACGCTGGCAGGCTGGTTGTTGATTGGTTCTGACGAAGGCGCTTACCGCGAACAACTCATGACGCGCATGGAAGACGGCGCCACAGCGGCCCGACTCCTGTTGTCAGGCGAAGTAGCGGTAGCAGCTGGCAATGCCTCAGAATTGCATAGCGTGCTCAAGGGCAACAAGAGGTACAGGGTTATCCCTATGCCGATTCCACGGGCGCCCCGAAATGGTTGGGCGGTAGGAATGGCCGTCAAAAAGAATGCCACTGATCTGGCCCGTGCCCTGCAGTCAACCGTCAACGACATGGCCAAGGACGGCCGACTTTCCGGAATATTTGCAGCCCAGGGCGTGCCTTGGGGCGCAGCCTGATTTAAGGCACTGGCTGGAGTTGGCCGGGATGCCCCTTCGCAGGCATCCTGGCAGACATGCGACAGATAATGATCGTCATGAACTACCAAGCCGACCCCACCCGCTACGCCACCATGCCTTACCGCACCTGCGGACGCAGCGGGCTTAAGTTACCCGCCGTGTCTTTGGGGCTGTGGCACAACTTTGGCGACGCCACGCCGATGGAAACGCAACGCGCCATGCTGCGTACCGCCTTTGATCTGGGCATCACCCATTTCGACCTGGCCAACAACTACGGCCCGCCGTATGGCAGCGCCGAGACCAACTTTGGCGAACACCTTCGACGCGACTTCAAGCCCTACCGCGACGAGCTCATCATCTCCAGCAAGGCCGGTTGGGACATGTGGCCCGGCCCTTATGGTTCTGGTGGAGGTTCGCGCAAATATGTGCTGGCCAGCCTTGACCAAAGCTTAAAGCGCATGGGTCTGGATTACGTTGATATTTTTTACTCCCACCGCTTTGACGCTGACACGCCCCTGGAAGAGACCTGTGGCGCACTGGCCAGCGCTGTGCAGCAAGGTAAGGCGCTGTATGTGGGCATTAGCAGTTACTCGGCGGCCAAGACCCGCGAGGCCGCTGCCATGTTGCGGGCCATGGGCGTTGCGCCGCTGATTCACCAGCCCTCCTACAGTCTGATGAACCGCTGGATTGAAGAAGACTTGCTGGACGTGCTCGACGAGACCGGCATGGGTTGCATCGCGTTCAGCGCTTTGGCGCAAGGTCTTCTGACCAACAAATATCTCGGTGGCATTCCGGCGGATGCCCGCATCAACCGACCCGGTGGTGACTCGCTCAAGGCCGAGCACCTGAACGAGCAAAACCTCAAACATGTGCGCGGTCTCAACGAAATTGCACTGCTTCGCGGTCAAAGCCTGGCCCAAATGGCCACCGCCTGGGTGCTACGCGACCCACGCGTGACATCGGCCCTGATCGGTGCCAGCCGACCGGCACAAATCACCGAACTGGTCGGGGCCTTGTCCAACCTGCAGTTTTCGGCAGAAGAGTTGGCCGCCATTGACCAGCATGCGGTCGAAGGCGGCATCAACCTGTGGGCGCGCCCTTCGTCCGATCAGCGGCCCTGAAGGGATGTCGCCAAATTTGTTAGCACTGGGCGCGATTGTCTTGTGGGGCACCCTGGCCACACTGGGGGTGGCTCTGCAACATGTTCCGCCATTTTTACTGACAGGCCTTGCCCTGCTGGTGGGTAGTCTGGTGGCATTACCGCTCTCTAATTTTCAGCTGTCGCGTTGGAAAGTGCCCCTGTCGACGCTGGTACTGGGGGTCTATGGCTTGTTTGGCTTTCATTTCTTGTTGTTTCTGGCCTTGCGTCACGCGCCTCCGGTGCAGGCCAACCTGGTGAACTATCTGTGGCCACTGCTGATGGTGGTGTTGGCACCCGTATTTTTATCTGGCATGCACCTGCGTGCGGTTCATCTGTTGGCGGCGCTCATGGGCTTCACCGGGGCGGTGATCGTGATTCTGGGGGGTGCCGGGCTTGCCGAAACGGTACAAGATGGCAGCGTTGCGTGGGGTTGGTCCTGGGGTTACGTGTCCGCTTTGGGTTCGGCTTTTATCTGGGCCAGTTATTCGCTGATGACCCAGCGCGTGACGCATTTCCCGACGGCGGCTATTGGTGGTTTTGCGTTGGTGTCAGGCCTGCTGTCGCTGCTGTGTCACTTCATGCTGGAGCCATCCATCAGTTTGACGGGCCGCGACTGGCTTCTTATTGGGGTGATGGGGCTGGGACCGATGGGCGCCGCCTTTTTTCTTTGGGATAAGGCGCTCAAGCTTGGTGATGCACGTCACATAGGCATCCTCAGCTACCTCACGCCGCTGCTGTCAACGGCGCTCCTTCTCATGGTCAGCGGCCGGCCTTTCACCTGGAACATTGCTTTGGCCGCATTGTTGATTGTGGGCGCCGCACTGCTAGGAACACGCCGAAACTAAAGAACACTGTCTTGTCGTTCCATTGGACAATGCGGCCATGATCCAACTCACCGACATCCAGTCTGCCGCCGCCCGTTTGACGGGCCACCTGTTGCGCACGCCCTGCGTCGCGTCCCGAACCCTGTCCGACATCACGGGCGCGCAGGTCTTCCTCAAATTTGAAAACCTGCAATTCACAGCCTCCTTCAAAGAGCGCGGCGCCTGCAACAAACTGGCGCAGCTGACCGCAGCCGAGCGCCAGCGCGGTGTGATCGCCATGAGCGCTGGCAACCATGCCCAGGGCGTGGCGTACCACGCTCAACGCCTGGGCCTGCGCGCCGTGATCGTGATGCCGCGCTTTACGCCGGGCGTCAAGGTGGAACGCACACGCGGTTTTGGCGCCGAGATTGTGTTGCATGGCGACACGCTGGACGAGGCGCGCGCTCACGCCCTGACACTGGCTGAGCAACAACAACTGATCTTTGTGCACCCCTATGACGACGCCGACATCGTGGCCGGTCAAGGCACGGTCGGGCTGGAGATGCTGCAGGAGGTACCCGATCTCGACACGCTGGTGGTTGCCGTGGGAGGTGGCGGCTTGATAGCGGGCATGGCCACTGCTGCCAAAACGATCAAGCCGGAGATCGAGATCATTGGCGTGCAAGCCACGCGTTTTCCGGCCATGTTCAATGCTTTCAAAGGAACCGCTCACCCACAAGGGGGGAGCAGCATCGCCGAAGGCATTGCCGTTGGCACGCCGGGTGTCATTCCTCAAGCCATCATTGTCCAATGCGTCAATGACATGCTGCTGGTGGACGAAGGCGACATCGAACAGGCCATCGTCATGCTACTGGAAGTTGAAAAAACACTGGTGGAAGGTGCTGGCGCAGCGGGCCTGGCCGCGCTTCTCAAGTACCCGGAACGATTCAAAGGCAAAAAAGTCGGGCTGGTCTTGTGTGGCGGCAATATCGACCCCTTGCTGTTGGCGGCCATCATTGAGCGCGGCATGGTGCGGGCTGGCCGCTTGGCGCGCATTCGTGTCAGCGCGCGCGACATCCCCGGGACGCTCGCCAAAATTACCGCAACCGTGGCCGAAGCGGGTGCCAATATCAACGAAGTACATCACCAGCGGGCCTTCACCACGCTGGCGGCACAAAACGTGGAGATTGAACTGGTGATCCAGACCCGCGGGCCGCAACATATCGAGGCGGTGCTGGCACAGCTGCTGCTTGCCGGGCTTGAGGCCCAGGTGATCCACTAAATGGCGCAAATGGGTAGAATTTCATTTTCGATATTTCAACCCCCTAGGAATTACCATGTCCAGCCCAGCTCCTCAAACGCAAACCCACGAAGCTGATGCTGTGGAATCGGTAGTCTCGTCCATGCCCCTGGTGCTGCCCTTGGCAGGTGCCGTGTTGATGTTTTTGCTCGCATTTATTGCCGTTTCAATGGCTTAATCGGGCTCTAGCCCTTTTAGCACTTGGGAAATACGCTTTAAATCACACAGCGTTTCCCAGTTACGCATTGATATAACGCATGTAATCCGGTGCCGCGGGCTGCACCTGTCACCACCCTTACCACTTACTCCATCGACCACATAAAGTTATGCAAGCTTTGCATAACTTTTCGATGTAACTGCTTGGTAACCGCCATCCAACTTCATAAAATTGTCATCCGGCTTGGTTATAGGCCGACTTGTGAATTTCTGATTCCTGAAACCGTTTTCTCAAAATGAATGACTCGCCTCTTAAAACGCGGGTCCGTTCTTTTTAAAAAGACGATTTTTTATTCTGGAGCTAACTTATGAACTCACCCGTGATGCAAGGCTTGACCCTCAACGCCCCAAGCTACGTTAAAAACGCCAAACTGATCGCCTGGGTCGCCGACATGGCTGCACTCACCAAACCCGCCAGCATCTACTGGTGCGACGGCTCCGATGAAGAATATGCCCGCCTGTGCCAACAACTGGTCGCATCCGGCACCTTTGTCAAACTCAACGAAACCAAACGCCCCAACAGCTTTCTGGCCTGCTCCGACCCCAGCGATGTGGCCCGCGTGGAAGACCGCACTTTTATCTGCTGCGAGAAAAAGGAAAACGCTGGCCCCACCAACAACTGGATGGCACCGGCCGACATGCGCGCGCTGCTGCAAACTGGCACACCTGAGACCAAAGCCCTGTTTGATGGCTGCATGAAGGGCCGCACCATGTATGTGGTGCCGTTCTCGATGGGACCGCTGGGCTCATACATTGCGCACATCGGCATTGAACTGAGTGACAGCGCTTATGTTGCCGTCAACCAGAAAATCATGACCCGCATGGGCAAAGCCGTTTATGACGTGCTGGGCACCGACGGCGAGTTTGTGCCTTGTATGCACACGGTAGGCGCTCCGCTGGAAGCCGGTCAGGCCGATGTGAAGTGGCCTTGCAACAAGAACAAATACATTGTTCATTTCCCTGAGACCCGTGAAATCTGGAGCCATGGCTCTGGCTACGGCGGCAATGCATTGCTGGGTAAAAAGTGCTTTGCGCTGCGCATCGCCTCCAATATGGGTCGTGACCAAGGCTGGTTGGCCGAGCACATGCTGATCTTGGGCGTGACCAATCCCCAAGGCAAAAAATACCACGTGGCAGCCGCTTTCCCAAGCGCTTGCGGCAAGACTAATTTCTCCATGCTGGTTCCACCGGCTGGTTTTGACGGCTGGAAAGTTACCACCATTGGTGATGACATCGCCTGGATCAAGCCGCATGCAGACGGAAAAATGTACGCTATCAACCCCGAAGCGGGTTATTTTGGCGTCGCCCCCGGCACCAACTTCCACACCAACCCCAACTGCATGGCCAGCTTGGACAAAAACGTGATTTACACCAACGTGGCACTGACCGATGACGGCGACGTGTGGTGGGAAGGCATGGAAAAAGACGGCGGCGGCGTGCCTGCGCACCTGATCGACTGGCAAGGCAATGACTGGACCCCAGAAATCGCCAAACAAACTGGTGCCAAGGCCGCCCACCCCAACTCACGCTTTACCGTGGCTGCGGGCAATAACCCAGCGCTTGATCCCGAATGGGACAACCCCGCCGGTGTGGCGATTGATGCCTTCATCTTCGGTGGCCGTCGTTCGACCACGGTGCCATTGGTGACAGAAGCCCGTACCTGGATGGAAGGCGTTTACATGGCCGCCACCATGGGCTCGGAGACCACGGCCGCTGCTGTGGGCCAAATGGGTGTGGTGCGTCGCGACCCGTTCGCCATGCTGCCGTTCTGCGGCTTCAACATGAGCGACTACTTCCAGCATTGGCTCGACATGGAGCACAAACTCGAAGCATCCGGCGGCACATTGCCCAGCATCTACTGCGTGAACTGGTTCCGCAAGGGTGACGACGGCAAGTTCGTCTGGCCCGGCTACGGCGAAAACATGCGTGTGCTTAAGTGGATGATTGACCGTCTTGAAGGCCAAGCCAAGGGCGTGGACAACCTGTTTGGCGTCAGCCCGACGTATGACGAACTCACCTGGACCGGAATGGACTTCACACCTGAGCAGTTCAACACGGTGACCAGCATTGACAAAGCGGCCTGGACTGAAGAGCTCAAGTTGCACACCGAGTTGTTCCAGCAGTTGGCCTACCACCTGCCCAAAGAACTCGAAGCCACCAAGGCGCAAATCGAAAAACGCCTGACTGCTTAAAAGTCTGAATGCAAAAAAGCCACCGAAAGGTGGCTTTTTTCATTGTGCGGCAGGAACCGCTTGTGGTGCTGAGGCAGGGAGGATTAACGCTCGCCGCGGGACATCGCGGCTTTTAAGTCAGCCATCACACGGGCATCGGACTGGGCAATCAGCCACAGACGGTCATCGGCACGGTTTTGGGCAATTCGCTCGGACCAGTCGTCCAGGGCACCAATCGCAGTGAATGCCAACTTACGCGCAGCACCTCCAAAAACAGCGATGGCCATGAAGCCCACCACCCACAAGGCGATCCAGGCCACCATCAGGTGTCCATCGGCCCAGGTTCCTAGCAATTGGTCAGCCACAACAATCAGGGCCGATACCATCGCCGCCAGCAGCATGGCACTCAAACCGGTCGAGCTGTTAAATCCACGATGGGCGTGCTCCATCGAAACTTTTGCTTTAAGAGGGGTTATCCGGCCAATGTTGACCGGGCGTTGATACGCTTGGTTGGGTTGTAATACGTTGGCCATGATGAACTCCTTCTGCAATGCCCCACCCAAATGGCGAAGCTGATTCCAATATTAGGGTAAACGCTGATATACATCAAATTTATATTTGTAATGCCGTATATTCACTACGGTGATTAAGTACCCCATGAACCCTACTAACTTTCGCACCCTCGACCTCAACCTGCTTCGCGTTTTTGATGAAGTCATGAAAGAGCGCAACCTGACGCGAGCAGCCCACAACCTGTCGCTCACCCAGCCAGCCGTGAGCAACGCCTTGCGCCGCTTCAGGGAATTTATCGGCGATGACTTGATAAAACGCAACGGTCATGCCATGTTGCCAACCCCTCGGGCTTTGGCCCTGTGGCCCTCAGTGCGGGAAGCGCTCAGCCAACTGCAAGAGGTACTCGGCCCCAGCACCTTTGAGCCGGCCAACGCAAGCACCACTTTTGTTGTAGCGATGGCAGATGCCACGGCCGCCAAACTGATGCCGGGACTGATTAAAGTGATGGACCAAGATGCACCCGGCATCTCTATTCGCGTGGTGCCACTCACCACCCGAGACCCCCGCCGGCTGCTCGATCTGGAGTCAGTAGACCTGGCCATTGGATACTTTCCAGCCACGTTGGCCGACCTGACAGCGAGGGCTCAAGCCGGAGAAACTGTTTCATTTTCACAACAAAGACTCTACAGCGGTGAATATGTCTGCGTCATGCGACACGATCACCCCTTGGCCGAGGAACCGCTAAGCCTTGACAACTATTGTGCGGCTCGACACTTGCTGGTGAGTTTTTCGGGCCGCCCCTTTGGCTTTGTCGACGAATCCCTGGCGCTGGTCGGGCGCGAACGGCGCATTGTCCTCACGGTCAACCAGTTCTTCACCGCAGGCAAGGTGGTGGCCAACTCCAATTTGTTAACGGTACTGCCACGCCATTTTGTGAGCGTGACGGGTTTCGCAGAACAACTGGTGCTTCGAGATTTGCCGTTTGCAGTCCCCATGGTTCAGGTCGATGCCATCTGGCACCACCGCATGCACCGGATCGGATCTCATCTGTGGCTGCGCAAAATGATCTCGGCAGTAGCCAAGTCTGCGTTCCAGGTTGATAGCCCCTCCTGAAGCCAACAACAAGTCCGTCGCGAACAGCACGGACAATCAGCCCATGAAAATACAGCTCCTGTCCGACCTGCATCTGGAGATTCACCCGGCTTGGGAGCCCACACCCGCCCCTGGCGCCGATCTGTTGGTGCTGGCGGGTGATATTGGCTCGTACCAACCCGGCTCCCTGCTCACAGATACCGACTTTGGCCTGGGCCGGTTTTCGCCAAAAAACGGCTGGCCCACCCCCGTTTATTTCACCCCCGGCAACCACGAATACGACATGCTGGACTTTGACCTGGCCCACGCCCGACTGCGCGACACCTGCGACCGCCTGGGCATCCAGTGGCTGGAGCGCGAAGTCATCACCTGGCCCGCCACGTCGAAACCGGCCGTGCGATTCATCGGTACTACGCTGTGGACAGATTTTGATGCGTTCGCCCCGACCAACGCCCAACCGGTCGTTGCCGCTAAAACACCGTCTGGCGCGCCCACCACCGGCCTTTTGACGCAGCAGCTCAAGGCCCGCGACAAGGCGTTTCGCGCTGCCAACTACTACCTGAAGAAAACCGGTAGCACCCGTCACGGCGTGCCGATGCTGGCCGCTGCCGTGCGCGAACAGGCCCTGGTATGCCAGGATTGGTTGACCCAAGCCCTGGCCGTGCCGTTTGCGGGCATTACCGTGGTGGTGACCCACTTTGCCCCGAGCCTCTTGAGCGCCGATCCGCGCTACGGACTCACGCCCGGCACAGCCGGTTTTTGCAATGCGCTGGACCACCTGCTGCCGCAGGCCCGGCTCTGGCTGCACGGCCACCTGCATGCCCCGAGCCAGTATGTGAGCGGGGGCTGCCGGGTCATCGCCAACCCCTTGGGCTACGCCCGCAAGAACGAACAGGATGCATTTCAGTCTGCGCAGTGCATCGAGCTATAAGCCGGCAAAGAAGCGCCAGCCATCCAGGGTCCTGAATCCTTGACATTAGGCAAGTAAGTGCACCCGGTCCTGACTACACTGAATATTTGCATCAGGAGTTCTCATGAAGATTCTTCTCGCGGTAGATGGCAGCCCTTACACCAAGAAAATGCTGGCTTACCTGACCACGCATGAGCTGTTTGCGCAAGAGGGCAACGACTACGCCGTGTTCACGGTGCAAGCCTTGCTGCCGCCCCGGGCTCGGGCGGCGGTCGGCAAGGAGATCGTGGCCAAGTATTACTTGGACGAGGCTGAAAAAGTACTAGCGCCCGTGACCAAGTTTTTGCTGCGCCACGGCATTGATGCCAAGAGCAGCTGGAAAACCGGCCATGCAGGCGAGACCATTGCCCAATATGCAGAAAGTGACAAATTCGATCTCATCATCATGGGCTCGCACGGCCACGGCACGCTGGTCAGTCTGGTGATGGGCTCCGTTGCCACCGAAGTGCTCGCGCATTGCAAGGTGCCGGTGCTGCTGGTGCGCTAGGCGCTTGGCCGGACCTTTATGATAGCTATTGTTTTAATAGCTTCTTACGCAGGTAGAACGGGGGGCGGTCTCAAATTCAAATGCAACACAGCAGTAGTTTATTGGATGA